>NZ_JBMDXE010000032.1:0-6579 GCF_048594845.1 Rhodopseudomonas sp.
ACTGGGCCTTCGCCGAGACCAAGGCTGCGCTCGCCAAGGCGCCGTAAGCGACAACTTAGCGTGCGTCATGGCCGGGCTTGACCCGGCCATCCATCCTTGAAGATGGACCCGCGGGTCGAGCCCGCGGGTGACGTCGGCAAATGCATCATTCAGCAACGGATCACATCCCATGACCGCTCCCAAAGTCCTCATTTCCGACGCGCTGTCGGAAGCCGCCGTGCAGATCTTCAAGGATCGCGGCATCGACGTCGATTTCCAGCCGGCGCTGGGCAAAGACAAAGAGAAGCTCGCCGAGATCATCGGCAACTATGACGGCCTTGCGATCCGCTCCGCCACCAAGGCGACCGCGAAGATCCTCGAGAAGGCCGCCAAGCTCAAGGTGATCGGCCGCGCCGGCATCGGCGTCGACAACGTCGAGATTCCCGCGGCGACCGCCAAGGGCATCATCGTGATGAACACCCCGTTCGGCAATTCGATCACCACCGCCGAGCACGCCATCACCATGATGCTGTCGCTGGCCCGTGAGATCCCCGCCGCCGACGCCTCGACCCAGGCCGGCAAGTGGGAGAAGAACCGCTTCATGGGCGTCGAGATCACCGCCAAGACCCTCGGCGTGATCGGCTGCGGCAACATCGGCTCGATCGTCGCCGACCGCGCCCTCGGCCTGAAGATGAAGGTGATCGCGTTCGACCCCTTCCTGTCGCCGGAGCGCGCCAAGGATATCGGCGTCGAGAAGGTCGAGCTCGAAGACATCTTCAAGCGCGCCGACTTCATCACGCTGCACACCCCGCTCACCGACAAGACCAAGAACATCATCGACGCGGCCGCGATCGCCAAGATGAAGAAGGGCGTCCGCATCATCAACTGCGCCCGCGGCGGCCTGGTCGATGAGAATGCGCTCGCCGAGGCGCTGAAGTCCAAGCATGTCGCCGGCGCGGCTTTCGACGTGTTCTCCGAGGAGCCGGCGACCACCAACGTGCTGTTCGGCCTGCCGAACGTGATCTGCACGCCGCATCTCGGCGCGTCGACCACCGAAGCGCAGGAGAACGTCGCGCTGCAGGTCGCCGAGCAGATGAGCGACTATTTGCTCAACGGCGCGATCAGCAATGCCGTCAACTTCCCGTCGATCACCGCCGAGGAAGCGCCGAAGCTGAAGCCGTTCATCGAGCTCGCCGAGAAGCTCGGCTCGTTCGCCGGCCAGCTCACCGACACCGGCATCACCAAGGTCACCATCACCTACGAGGGTGAAGTCGCCGAGATGAAGATCAAGGCGCTGACCTCGGCGGTGCTGTCGGGTCTGCTGCGGCCGATGCTGGGCGACATCAACGTCGTTTCGGCGCCGGTGATCGCCAAGGAGCGCGGCATGGTGGTGGACGAAGTCGTCCGCGCCGCCGAGAGCGACTACGAGAGCCTGATCACCCTGACGGTGGCCACGGACAAGCAGGAGCGCTCGGTGTCCGGCACGGTCTATGCCGACGGCAAGCCGCGCCTCGTCGACATCAAGGGCATCCGCGTCGATGCCGAGTTCGGCAAGTCGATGATCTACGTCACCAACGAGGACAAGCCGGGCTTCATCGGCAAGTTTGCCAGCCTGCTCGGCGACGCCAAGGTCAACATTGCGACCTTCAACCTCGGCCGTCACAGCGAAGGCGGCGACGCCATCGCGCTGGTGACGATCGACGGCGCGGCTCCGGACGACGTCATCGCCAAGGTGCAGGCGCTGCCGCAGGTGAAGCAGGCCAAGGCGCTGGTGTTCTAAGCCGACATCCTGCAGCCCGCCCTCCAGCAGCTGCTGTCATCCCATCATCAAATCCCTCCCCCGCCGGGGAGGGATTTTTGTTTGTCCGGTCTGTCCGGCTGTCTCCCGACAATCGATTGCGCTGCAGTAACGGTCCGAGAACAATTTCCCAGTAGTTGTACTGAGCACTCATTTCGCGCCTCGGCTGGCGCGGATGCTGGTACCGTCGGGAGGCTTCGTTGAAATTTTCCAATCTCCGTATCACCCCCAAGCTCGGTCTGCTGGTCGGGGGGACGCTGCTCGGCCTCTGTCTCGCGGGCCTGTTCGCCGGCTACATGATGAAGCGTGAGATGCTCGCAGCGCGGTTCGAGCAGACCAAGGCGATCGCCGAAATGGGCCGCAACCTGGCGATCGGGCTGCAGAAGCAGGTCGAAGCCGGAGAGCTCACCAAGGAGGCCGCGCTCGCCCAGTTCGCCCGCGACGCCAGCGTGCTGACCTACGACAACGGCCAGGGCTATCTGTTCGCCTACACCATGGACGGCCTGACCATCGCCACTCCCGACAAGAAGGCGATCGGCACCAATCGCATGAACACGCCGACCGGCGACCGCTATCTGGTGCGCGAGCTGCGCGATGGCGTCGCCGCCAAGGGCGACGTGACGCTGCATTATGACTTCCGCCGTCCGGGCACCGACGAGAACATCCGCAAGATCTCCTACGGCGTGGCGATCCCGGGCTGGAATATGTTCGTCGGCACCGGGGCCTATCTCGACGATATCGACGCCAAGCTGCGGCCGATCTTCTGGACGCTCGGCGCCTCGGTGCTGGCGATCGCGCTGATCGCCGGCCTGTTCGCGCTGCTGATTTCGCGCAGCATCACCCGTCCGCTCGGCCGGCTCGGCGCCCGGATGCAGTCGCTGGCCGGCGGCCAGCTCGACGAGCCGATCCCCGGCATTGAGCGCGGTGACGAGGTGGGCGCAATGGCCAAGACCGTCCAGGTGTTCAAGGACAATGCGCTGCGCATCCGCGGCCTCGAGCAGCAGGAGCAGGAGGCGCAGCAGCGCACGGCGGCGGAGCGGCGGGCGCTGATGCAGAGCATCGCCGACGATTTCGAGCGCAGCGTCAAGGGCGTGGTGCAGAGCGTGGCCGATGCGACGCGGCAGATGCAGGCGACCGCGCAGTCGATGACCACCACCGCGTCGGACGCCAGCTCGCGCGCCGCCGCGGTCGGTGCCGCCTCCGACGCCTCCGCCGGCATGGTCGGCACCGTGGCGTCGGCGTCGGAAGAACTGTCGGCGTCGGTCCAGGAGATCTCCCGTCAGGTCGAGCAGTCGCGTGCGATCGCCGGCAGGGCGGTGAGCGATGCCGAACACACCAACGAGACGGTGAAGCAGCTCTCGGTCAGCGCCGAGAAGATCGGCGAAGTGGTGCAGCTGATCCACTCGATCGCCTCGCAGACCAATCTGCTCGCCCTCAACGCCACCATCGAGGCGGCGCGTGCCGGCGAAACCGGCCGCGGCTTCGCGGTCGTCGCCAGCGAAGTGAAGGCGCTGGCCAGCCAGACCGCCAAGGCGACCGAGGAAATCTCGGCGCAGGTCTCGGCCATGCAGTCCTCGACCTCCAATGCGGTGCAGTCGATCAGCGGCATCACCGCCACCATCGGTCAGATGAGCGAGATCACCATGGCGATCTCGTCGGCGGTCGAACAGCAGGGCGCTGCGACGCGCGACATCGCCCGCAACATCCAGTCGGTCGCGGCCGGGTCGAGCGAGATTAGTGGCCACATCGGCGGCGTCAGCGCCGCTGCCTCGGCCACGGGTGATGCGGCCTCACAGGTTCTGGCGCATGCCGGCTCGCTCGACAGCCAGTCCGGCGCGCTGCAATCGGCGGTCGACGACTTCCTGCACAAGGTTCGCGCCGCCTGATCCAGACGACGCGATCTGTACTTAGCAGGGATCCAAGCTTGCAACTAACCACCAGCGCCGCCCTTCGGGGCGGCGTTTGCGCGTCGGGTCCGGGATTTCATGCTCGGGTTTCTACGAGGCCTCCTGGTAAAGGAAGCGCAAAGCAATCTCGCTACTTTTGCCGGACGCTATTGTTGCGTGCGGAGACGTCCTCGTGAAATTCAGCAATCTTCGAATTACTCCGAAGCTGGGCATCATCGTGGCTGCGGCCATGGCAGGCCTTGCCATCGCGGGGCTGTTCGCTGCCTCGACCTTGAAGAAGGAAATGCTGGAGGCGCGTGTCGACCAAACCAAGGCGATCGTCGAAAGCGCCCTCAACATGGCCGCCGGACTGCAGAAGCAGGTCGATGCCGGCCAGATGAGCAAGGACGCCGCGATCACCGAATTCGTTCGCCGCGCCGAAACGATGACTTACGACAAGGGCGCCGGCTATCTGTTCGTCTACAGGATGGACGGCACGGTCGTGCTGCTCCCCGGCTTCAAGGCTGGCACCAACCGCCTCGATGCGCTGGTCAACGGCAGGCCGCTGACACGCGAACTGCGCGATGGCGTCGCCGCCAAGGGCGCGCATCTGATGTTCTATGAATTCCAGAAACCGAACTCGCAGGAGCTGCAGCGCAAGCTCGGCTATGTCGCGGCGCTTCCCGGCTGGGACATGTTCGTCGGCTCGGGCGCTTACCTTGACGACATCGACGACAAGCTGCGTCCGATCCTGTGGGCGCTTGCCGCCGCAACCATCGGCATCGGTGTCGTCTGCTCGCTGATCGCCTGGCTTCTGGGCCGCAGCATCACCAAGCCGCTCGGCGTGCTCGGCGCACGCATGAAGTCGCTGGCGGGCGGCGAGCTCGACACCGCCATCCCGGGCGTCGAGCGCGGCGATGAAGTCGGCGAAATGGCCAAGACGGTGCAGGTGTTCAAGGACAATGCGCTGCGCATCCGCGGCCTCGAACAGCAGGAACAGGAGGCGCAGCAGCGCGCCGCGGCCGAGCGCCGGGCGCTGATGCAGAGCATCGCCGATGATTTCGAGCGCAGCGTCGACGGCGTGGTGCGCAGCGTCGCGGGCGCCACCCGGGAGATGCAGGAGACCGCCGAGTCGATGACCATGACGGCTTCCGATGCAAGTACGCGCGCCGCAGCGGTCGGCGCGGCGTCAGACGCTTCCGCCGGCATGGTCGGCACCGTGGCGTCGGCGTCCGAAGAACTGTCGGCGTCGGTCCAGGAGATCTCCCGCCAGGTCGAACAGTCGCGTGCGATCGCCGGCAGGGCGGTGAGCGATGCCGAGCACACCAACGAGACCGTCAAGCAGCTCTCGGTCAGCGCCGAGAAGATCGGCGAGGTGGTGCAACTGATCCACTCGATCGCCTCGCAGACCAATCTGCTGGCGCTCAACGCCACCATCGAGGCCGCGAGGGCGGGCGAGTCGGGGCGCGGCTTCGCGGTGGTGGCCAGCGAGGTGAAGGCGCTGGCGAGTCAGACCGCGAAGGCGACCGAGGAGATTTCGGCGCAGGTCTCGGCCATGCAGTCGTCGACCTCCAATGCGGTGCAGTCGATCAGCGGCATAACCGCCACCATCGGTCAGATGAGCGAGATCACCATGGCGATTTCCACCGCGGTCGAGCAGCAGGGCGCCGCGACGCGGGACATTGCCCGCAACATTCAGTCCGTCGCGGCGGGATCGAGCGAGATCAGCGGCCACATCGGCGGCGTCAGCGCGGCAGCGTCGGCGACGGGCGATGCGGCTTCGCAAGTGTTGTCCCATGCGGGCGCGCTCGACAGTCAGTCCGGCGCGCTCCGGTCGGCCGTCGACGAGTTTCTGCAGAAAGTCCGGGCGGCCTGAGGCCACTGGTGATCGGCAGTGTTGCGACGCAGCATTGCCGACTTCGCGCAGACGTGACCCTGCGTGCGGGCGCGCACACTTGAACCTGGAGTGACAACCGGGCGACTATTCGGTGTTGGGGGCGTGCCTGCCAAGCGAGAGGGAGTGCATGCCGATATCGCTGCAAGGGACTGTTGCGTTCGAACCGGAGTTCGTGGGCAACCTGAATATGCTCACCCGCACGATGATCGCGCGCGGGCTCGATCCCGATGAGTTCGTGATCAGCAAGGACATCGCCAGCGCGCCGACGCTGCCGTTTATCGGGCCGCTGGCCTACGACTACGTCGTTTTCAGCGGTGGCGATGACTTCGCCGTGACCGAAACCGGCGACCAGCGCTTTCTTGAACAGTTCCTCGGCCACATCGGCGACGCGTCCGACGAGACGCCGCCCCTCGTCCAACCCGGCATGCTTGCGCGCCTGTCCCGCTGGATGTCACCGGCGGTTTGAGCGAGTGCGAGCATTACCTCAGTCAGACACGGTGTGTAGTTCCTCCCTCATGGCCGGGCTTGTCCCGGCCATCCACGCCTTTCGTGCATCTCCTGCCGCAAGGCGTGGATGCCCGGCACAAGGCCGGGCATGACGCGTGGTGGGGATCTTCGACGAGGAAGCAGGACGCGCTATCCGTTGGTGGGGACCGAGTAGAGCGCTTCGCAATTCTCTGCCCGCTTACTTCGCCTTCAGGAAGTCGCCAACTTCGAGCAGCACGAACTCGTCGTCGTCGGCCTTGTTGGGATCGCGGCTCGACGAGAACGGCAGGTTGTTGTCGTTGCCGACGATGATGTGCGTATCGTCGACCTTGTCGACGTTTTCGATGGTGAAGAACGGGAACGCCAGCGCGCCGTCGGTGAGTGGCTTGCGGGCCTTCTTGTCCGGATCGCGGATCTTCATCAGGTCGATGAAGCCGATCTTGTTCACCGGCTTGCCGGCGTTCGCATCGGTCAGCTCGATCTTGTAGACGCGCTTGAACTTGGCGAGATCGCTGAAGCAGTCGGTGCCGGTC
>NZ_JBMDXE010000320.1:0-4143 GCF_048594845.1 Rhodopseudomonas sp.
CTTGTCCTCGACCGTCATTGCCGCGACACGTGCGTCGGTCTGGATCACGTCTTCGGGGCGGGCCAGCCAGACTTCCTTGCAGCGAGAACAGCGCACGGTCCGACCGCTGTCGCCCAGTTTCGCCGGATCGATCGCATAGGATGTCGTACAATGGGGGCAAACGATATGCATGACGAATCGCTGGCTGTGTTCCTCGCCCGAGCCTATCCGGCGTCCGTTAACGAATCGGAAACCATAACCACCTCACAACCTCCGCAGGGGCAGATGGCGCGGCGTGCCCTGTCCCGCTGCGCCGGTGAGTATCGGAGCTGAATCGTGGTCCGCTTCGAAAATGTCGGCCTGCGCTATGGGCTTGGTCCGGAGATCCTGAGGGATCTCAACTTCGCGATCCCGGCGCATTCCTTCCAGTTCCTGACCGGCCCCTCGGGCGCCGGCAAGACGTCGCTGCTCCGGCTGTTGTTCCTGTCGCTGCGGCCGACCCGCGGCCTGGTGAATCTGTTCGGCAACGACGTGTCGCTGCTGACCAAGGACGAGGTGTCGGCGCTGCGTCAGCGCATCGGCATCGTGCTGCAGGATTTTCGGCTGCTCGACCATATGACCACCTACGAGAACGTCGCGCTGCCGTTCCGCGTCACCGGCCGCGACGAATCGAGCTACCGCAAGGAAGTCATCGACCTGTTGAAGTGGGTCGGGCTCGGCGACCGCATGGACGCGTTGCCGCCGGTGCTGTCGGGCGGCGAGAAGCAGCGCGCTGCGATCGCCCGTGCGGTGATCGGCCGGCCGCAATTGTTGCTCGCCGACGAGCCCACCGGCAATGTCGATCCGACGCTCGGCCGCCGGCTGCTGCGGCTGTTCATCGAGCTCAACAAATCCGGCACCGCCGTGATCATCGCCACCCACGACATCACCCTGATGGACCAGTACGAGGCGAGGCGACTGGTGCTGCATCAGGGACGGCTGCACATCTATGAATAGGCCGCCGCGATATACCGATCCGCGCGACGCGATGGTCGACCTCGGCGACGAGCGGCCGCAGCTGCCGGCGCGTGCCCGCAATCAGTCCCCGATCGTGCCGCGAGCCTCGATCGCCGGCCGCGCGCTGGTCGCCGTGGTGGCCATCATGGCGTTCCTGGCCTCGATGACCACCGGCGTGGTGCTGCTGATCAGCGCCTCGGCGGCCGAATGGCAGTCGGACGTCGCCAGCGAACTGACCGTGCAGGTGCGTTCGGTGCAGGGCCGCAGCCTCGACCGCGACGCCGCAACGGTGGCGGAGGTCGTGCGCAACCAGCCCGGCATCGTCGACGTTCGGCCTTTCACCAAGGAGGAGTCCGCCAAGCTGCTCGAGCCCTGGCTCGGCAGCGGCCTGTCGCTGGACGATCTGCCGGTGCCGCGGGTGATCGTGGCGCGGATCGCACCCGGCACCGCGCTCGACCTCGCGGATCTGCGCCGTCGCATCGCGCAGGCGGCGCCATCAGCCACGGTCGACGATCACCGCGCCTGGATCGAGCGGATGCGGTCGATGACCGGCGCCACGGTGTTCGCCGGCATCGGCGTGCTGGCGCTGGTGATCGTCGCCACCATCATCTCGGTGTCGTTCGCCACGCGGGGCGCGATGGCGGCCAACCGGCCGATCGTCGAAGTGCTGCATTTCGTCGGCGCCAGCGACCGCTTCATCGCGGACCGGTTCTTCCGCCATTTCCTGATGCTCGGCCTGCAGGGCGGGCTGATCGGCGGCGGCGCCGCGGTGTTCGTGTTCGGATTCTCCGAATCCGTCGCGACGTGGTTTTCCGGCACGCCGGTCGGCGACCAGTTCGCCGCGCTGCTCGGAACCTTCTCGCTGCGCCCGAGCGGCTATCTGGCGCTGGCCGGGCAGGCGGTGCTGATCGCGGCCATCACCGCGCTGGCGTCGCGCCGGACGCTGTTCAGCACCTTGAATTCGATCGAATGACGGCGCCGCAGCGGCGCCGGGCGGGGCGCAGTTTGGACGCCCGGCGGACTCCCTTTCGCCCGAAAACGCACTAGAGTCCGGGCGGCTTCCGGCCAGCGAGGTTCGACCAACGGAGCCGCATCGACATTTCGCAATCGAGGTTATACCGGCACCGATGGATCCGCGTTCTGCCCAGCTTGCGCCCGACGCGCGCCCGGACCGGCCGAGGCGTCGCGTTGGCCTGTTCCGCGCCGCCGCGCTGGCGGTGCTGGCGCTCGGCCTGCTGGGCGTCGGCGGCTTCCTGGTGTTCCTGATGCAGCTCCGCGTCGAGGAGTCGAAGCCGTCTCGCGTCGCCGACGGCATCGTTGTGCTGACCGGTGGCTCGTCGCGGGTGTCGGATGCGGTCGAACTGCTGGCCGCCGGTTACGGCAAGCGGCTGCTGATCTCCGGCGTGCACCGGACCAACGGCGCCAGCGACATTTCGCGCTCGGTGCCGGAGAGCAAGGACTGGTTCGGCTGCTGCGTCGATCTCGACCGCTCCGCTGTCAACACCCGCAGCAACGCGGTCGAGACCCGGCGCTGGGCGACCGAGCGCGGCTTCCGTTCGCTGATCGTCGTCACCTCCAATTACCACATGCCGCGTGCGATCGCCGAGATGTCGCATGTGATGCCGGACATCGAGCTGATCCCGTTCTCGGTGATCGGCGACAAGTGGCGCGACGAGGTGTGGTGGACCAGTGGCGCGACGATGCGGCTGCTGCTATCCGAATATGTCAAATATCTCGCCGTGGAAGCGCGGGTGCGGCTGGCGCGGCTGGGGCTCGACATCGCGCCGGAGTCCTCGGAGCAGGCGCCCGAGCCGACAGCCCGCCGGCCGGCAACGGCGCTCGCCAACTGACCGGATCGTTTGATGACGCGTATCTTCATCCGCTCGTTGATTTTCAACGTGCTGTTCTATCTGCTGCTGGTGTTCTGGATCCTGGTGGCGCTCCCGACCGTCGTGCTGCCGCGCCGGGCGCTGATCAAGGTGGCGAAGCTGTGGGGCCAGAACAGCATCTGGCTGATGCGGATGGTGTGCGGCACCAAGGTTGAATTCCGCGGTCTCGAGAAGATCCCGCAGGGTCCTCTGATCGTCGCCCCCAAGCATCAGTCGATGTGGGAGACCTTCGCGCTCCTGCAGCATTTCGACGAGCCGCTGTACATTCTCAAGCGTGAGCTGACCTGGATTCCGTTCTTCGGCTGGCTGCTCGTCAAGGCCGACATGATCGCCATCAACCGCCAGAAGGGCGGCCGCATCCTGATGGAGATGGCACGCCGTGCCAGCGAGGAGGTCAACCGCGGCCGGCAACTGATCATTTTCCCAGAAGGCACGCGGACTGCCGTCGGTGCGCCGCCGCACTACAAGGCCGGCATCGCGCAAATCTATTCCGACTGCAACGTGCCGTGCCTGCCGGTGGCGCTGAACTCCGGCCTGTTCTGGCCGCGCCGCCAGTTCATGCGCTATCCGGGGACGATCGTGGTAGAATTCCTCGATCCGCTGCCGGCCGGCCTGTCGCGCCGCCAATTCATCGACGTCGTCAGCGAGAAGATCGAGACCGCCAGCAACCGCCTGATCGAAGCCGGCCGGCGCGAACAGGAAGCACTGTTCGGCAGCGTGCCGAGCGCGCCTTCCAGCGAGGCGCCTGCAGTCGCCGACCGCAACGCCAGCAATCAGTAACCTGCCGCATCGCGCCTCTGTAGCTCGACAGGCCAGCCCGATCCGCAGCGCGCTCCCTCTCCCGCTTGCGGGAGAGGGCTGGGGTGAGGGCGCCCCAGGCAGTGACTCAGCGACTCGTGGAGCGGAGTGCCCTCACCCGCCGCGCTTCGCGCGTCGACCTCTCCCGCAAGCGGGAGAGGTGCATCCTGCTCGGGGCGAGGCCGTGCCTCACCGATGCGGCGGCGTTTCGTCGCGGAGGGCTTCGGCGAGGCGATGCAGGCCCGGGTCGCGGCAGCCTTGCGCTTCCAGCGAATGCACCGTCGATAGAACGTAGTCGCGATTGGCGCCGGACCGGCCGTGGCCCTGGCGGACCAGTCGAAGCTGCTCGGCGGGCGTCAGGCGCCCGGCATATTGGGCGTGGCCGCGATCGACCACATAGGCGAGCGCGCTGATCCGCCGCCGTGCGTCGTCCTCGAGCCAGACCGACCGCTTGACCTCGCGATACACGCTGGTGACCTGC
>NZ_JBMDXE010000321.1:0-16163 GCF_048594845.1 Rhodopseudomonas sp.
CATCCTGTTCGGCTTCTACCCGAAGCCGATCCTCGACATGTCGGCCGCTTCGGTCCAGCACCTCGTCAACCAATACGCCGCCGTCGCGACTGCCGTGAAGGCAGCTGCGCTCCCATAACCGGCAAGGACTGCACGCTATGAATATGGATATCGCCGGTTATTCGCTGGTTCCGATCCTGCCGGAAATCGTCTTGGTGGTCGGCGCGATGCTGCTGCTGATGCTGGGCGCCTATCGCGGCCCGCGCACCACCGGCCTCGTCGCGACGCTCGCCGTGGTGCTGCTGATCGTGGTCGGCGCAATGGTGGTGATGCTGCCGGCCGGCAAGTTGGTCACCTTCGGCGGCAGCTTCATCGTCGACGACTTCGCCCGCTTCCTGAAAGTGCTGGCGCTGATCGGCTCGGCGGTGACGCTGATCCTGTCGGCCGAGAACCTGGCCAATCCGTCGAAGCGGATGTTCGAATACGCCATCCTGGTGCTGCTGTCGTCGGCCGGCATGATGCTGCTGATCTCGGCCGGCGACCTGATCATGCTGTATCTTGGCCTCGAACTGATGAGCCTCGCGCTCTACGTCGTCGCCGCCAGCAACCGCGAGGACGCCAAGTCCAACGAAGCCGGCATGAAGTATTTCATCCTCGGCGCGCTGTCGTCCGGCATGCTGCTGTACGGCGCCTCGCTGATCTACGGCTTCACCGGCACCGTGCAATTCTCGGGTATCGCCGTCGCGGCCAAGGACGGCAATATCGGCTTGGTGTTCGGTCTCGTCTTCCTGCTCGCGGCGCTGTGCTTCAAGGTCTCGGCCGTGCCGTTCCACATGTGGACGCCGGACGTGTACGAGGGCGCGCCGACCCCGGTCACCGCGTTCTTCGCGTCGGCCCCGAAGGTCGCCGGCCTGGCGATCTTCACCCGCGTGACGCTGACGGCGTTCCCCGGCATCGTGCCGCAGTGGCAGCAGATCGTGGTGTTCGTAGCGATTGCCTCGATGGCGCTCGGCTCGTTCGCGGCGATCGGCCAGAAGAACATCAAGCGCCTGATGGCCTATTCGGCGATCGGCCATATCGGCTTCGCGCTGGTCGGCCTGTCGGCCGGCACCGTCGAAGGCGCGCAGGGCGTGATCGTCTACATCTCGATCTACGTGGCGATGACCCTGGGCGCGTTCGCCGTGGTGCTGTCGATGCGCCGCAACGGCCTGCATGTCGAGAACATCAGCGATTTCGCCGGCCTGTCGCGCACCAATCCAGCGCTCGCGTTCTTCTTCGCGATGCTGCTGTTCTCGATGGCCGGCATTCCGCCGCTCGCCGGCTTCTTCGCCAAGTTCTACGTGTTCATGGCGGCCATCAAGGCCGGCTTGTTCGCGCTGGCGGTGATCGGCGTCGTGACCAGCGTGATCGGCGCCTACTACTATCTGGCGATCATCAAGGTGATGTATTTCGACGAGCCGGCGCCGGGCATCGACCGGGTGCGCCCGGAACTGCGCGGCGTGCTGGCGGTCGCTGGCCTTTTCAACCTGCTGTTCTTCATCTATCCGGCGCCGCTGGTGAATGCGGCCACCGCGGCAGCAAAGTCGCTGTTCTAGGATGGCGTTGCGCCTCGGGTCGAAGGCCGAAGCGGCGGGCTACAAGCTCGCCGCTTTCGACTCCATCGGCTCCACCAACACCGAGGCATTGGCGCAGGCGCGGGCCGGGGAGAGCGGCCCGATCTGGTTCGTCACCACCGAGCAGACGTCAGGCCGCGGCCGTCGCCAGCGCGCCTGGATTGCCCCGCGGGGCAATCTCGCCGCCTCCGTGCTCGAGGTCATGAGGGTGTCGCCGAGTGTCGCGGCGACGCTCAGCTTTGCCGCCGGGCTGGCGCTCGAGCGCGCGCTACAGCAGGTCAGCTTTGAGGCTCGGGCGCGCGGAGGCGCCTCTGCCGGGTTCTATCTGAAATGGCCGAACGACGTGCTGGCCGACGGCAAGAAGCTCACCGGCATTCTGCTCGAGGCGGAAAACGTCGGCGCCGACCGGCTTGCCGTGGTGGTCGGCATGGGGACTAACGTGGTCGCCGCGCCGGACGATACGCCGTATCCTGCCGCGTCGCTGCACAGCCTCGGCATCCAGGTCAGCGCCGAAGATCTGTTCGCGGCGCTGTCCGACGCCTGGATGGAGATCCGCGGGACCTGGGACGAGGGCCGGGGCTTCGGCGAGATCCGCAAGCAGTGGCTGGCACGGGCGACCCGGCTCGGTGAGCCGGTCTCGATCCAGTCCGGTTCGACCACCATCGAAGGCATTTTCGAAACCATCGACGACACCGGCTGCCTCATCGTTCGCACCGCCGACGGAAGGAGGGTACCGATCTCCGCCGGGGACGTGTATTTCCGCTCGGCTGCGTCATCAGGAGCCGCGTAATGGCACGACCCGACGAACTCTTTTTCGCACCGCTGGGCGGCGTCGGCGAGATCGGCATGAACCTGTCGATCTACGGCCTTGGTAATCGCGCTCAGCGCAGCTGGCTCGCAGTCGACCTCGGCGTGTCGTTCGGCGACGAGGAGCATCTGCCCGGCATCGATCTGATCATGCCGGACATCCGCTTCCTCGAGAAAGAAAAGAAGAACCTCGTCGGCATCGTGCTGACCCACGCCCACGAGGATCATTTCGGCGCGATCATCGATTTGTGGCCGAAGCTGAAATGCCCGATCTACGCCACCAAGTTCAGCGCCTCGCTATTCGCCGCCAAGCTCGCGGCCGAACGCACCACGCTGAAGATCCCGATCACCGAGGTGCCGTCCGGCGGCACGATCGATCTCGGGCCGTTCAGCGTCGAATTCATTCCGGTCGCCCACTCGATCCCGGAAAGCCACGCGCTGGCAATCCGCACGTCGGTCGGCACCGTGCTGCACACCGGCGACTGGAAGATCGATCCGACGCCGGTCGTCGGGCCGCCCACCGACGAGAAGCGGCTGCGCGAACTCGGCGACGAGGGCGTGCTGGCGCTGATCGGTGATAGCACCAACGCGGTGCGTGATGGCCGGTCGCCTTCGGAATCCGAAGTTGGTGTCTCGCTCACCGGCTTGATCAAATCCGCCAAGGGCCGCGTTGCCGTCACGACATTCGCGTCCAACGTCGGCCGCATCCGCGCCGTCGCCGATGCCGCGAAGGCGGCTGGCCGCGAGGTGGTGCTGGTCGGCCGGGCGATGGACCGCGTCTCGAACGTCGCCCGCGAGTGCGGCTATCTCGACGGCGTGCCGAGTTTCCGCGGGCCGGAGTACTATGGGCATTTCCCGCCGGACAAGGTGCTGGCGCTGTGCACCGGCAGCCAGGGCGAGCCGCGCGCCGCGCTGGCCCGGATCGCGCGCGACGATCATCCGGAAGTCACTCTGAACAAGGGCGATTGCGTGATCTTCTCGTCGCGCACCATCCCGGGCAACGAGAAGGCGGTCGGCAGCATCATCAACGGCCTGGTCAATCAGGGCATCGAGGTGATCACCGATCGCGATCACCTCGTGCACGTCTCCGGCCATCCGCGGCGCGACGAACTGCGCGAGATGATCTCCTGGGTACGGCCGCAGCTGCTGATCCCGGTGCATGGCGAAGCGCTGCATCTCAACGAGCACGCCAAGCTCGCGCGGCAGATGGGCGTGCCGAAGGTGATGACCTGTCGCAACGGCGATATGATCCGGCTCGGCCCGGGCGATCCCGCGATCATCGAGCAATTGCCGGCCGGCCGTCTCTACAAGGACGGCAGCATCCTCGAAGAGGAGAAATCGCGCGCCGTCGTCGAACGCCGCAAGCTGGCGTTCGCCGGCTGCGCCGTGGTGGCGCTGGCGATGACCGAGGCGGGCGAACTGGTCGATGATCCGGAAGTCGAGCTGATCGGTGTGCCGGAGAACAACAGTGGCGGGGAGCCGCTCGACGATATCGTGTTCGACGCTGTGGTCGCGACGGTCGAAGGCCTGCCGCGAGCCAAGCGGCGGGATGCGGACGCCGTCGCGGAATCCGTCCGTCGCACCGTGCGCTCGGTCATCCAGCAGCATTGGGGCAAGAAACCGCTCTGCGTCGTTCACGTGCTGACGGCGTAGCTTGCCGTCAGGGCAGGGTGAGCCCGGCCCTGAGGAGCTGGGAGGTTGCGTTTTCCGCACTGCGGCACCGCTGCGGCCGCCGATTACGCGACAAAATAAGGGCTGGAGTTTCGGGGCTGTTTCGCTCAGAACCGAAGCCTGACAACGCGACAAGAAACCTCAACGACAAGAAACAACGACGGAGACGGTGTGATGCTCGGGCGGCTCAATCACGTGGCGATTGCGGTGAAGGATGCGGTTTCGGCCGCCAAGATCTACGGCAGCGCCTTTCAGGCCGAGATTTCCGATGCGGTGCCGCTGCCGGAGCACGGCGTGATCACCGTGTTCGTGACGCTGCCGAACACCAAGATCGAATTCATTCAGCCGCTCGGCGAAACTTCGCCGATCGCCAAGTTTCTCGATCGCAACGCCGACGGCGGCATTCATCACGTCTGCTACGAAGTGCCGGATATCATCGCGGCGCGCGACACGCTGGTCAAAGAGGGCGCGCGCGTCCTCGGCGACGGCCAGCCGAAGATCGGCGCCCACGGCAAGCCGGTGCTGTTCCTGCACCCGAAGGACTTCTCGGGCGCGCTGGTCGAGATCGAGCAGTCTTAAGTCATGATCAGCCAGATCGGCAGCCTGCTGGCGATCTACTTCGTGCTGTGGTGGGTCGTGCTGTTCGTCGCCCTGCCGTTCGGCGTCCGCAATCGCGCGGAGGCCGGGCACAGCAGCGACGAGATCGACGGCACCGATCCGGGTGCGCCAGTCGCGGCGCTGATGGTCCGCAAGGCGTTGTGGACCACGTTGATCTCGGCGGTGATCTTCGCGGTCGCGCTCTACGCCTATCGGGCTGGCTGGCTCGGCATCGATCGGATCGTCAAGCTGATGGGCATCCCGCTCTAGGGCGGTCCGTTTCATGAAAAGGCTTGGCGATCGATCGCACTTACTGATGACGGCCTGAATCTCCAACTCACCGACGAGTTTGCAATCTGTGAGATGCAAACTCGAGAGTGATCCTCGACCAGGGAGCGGATCGATCGGGGTGGCTCGATCTGCGCGATGCGGCACCGCCAGCCCCGAACTTCAAGGGCTTCCCGTATGAGCTTCACCGATATCGCCACCAGGGTCCACAACCACAACTACCGGATGGACCCGGTCGTCCGCACGCTGCTCGACACAGATTTCTACAAGCTGCTGATGCTGCAGCTCATCTGGATGAAGCATCGCGACACCCCGGTGACTTTCGGCGTGATCAACCGCACCAAGTCGGTGCGGATCGCCGACGAGATCGACATCGGCGAATTGCGGGCGCAGCTCGATCACGCGCGAACGCTGCGGCTGTCGAAGCGCGAGATGATCTGGCTCGCCGGCAACACGTTCTACGGCAAGAAACAGATCTTCCGGCCGGAGTTTCTGTCCTGGCTCGAGACCTTCGCGCTGCCGGACTATGAAGTCGAAGTCCGCGATGGGCAGTACGAGTTGCGGTTCGCCGGGCCGTGGCCGCTGACCACGATGTGGGAAATTCCCGCGCTGTCGATCATCAACGAACTGCGCGCCCGCAAGGCGATGCGCAATATGGGCCGCTTCGAACTCGACGTGTTGTATGCGCGGGCCAAGGCCAAGCTCTGGGGCAAGGTCGAGCGGCTGCAGGCGTTGAGAACGTCGGGACGGCTGAAGATCGGCGATTTCGGCACTCGCCGCCGGCACGGCTATCTGTGGCAGAGGTGGTGCTGCGAAGCCCTGCAGGAGGGCATCGGCGACGCGTTCATCGGAACCAGCAACGTGCACGTCGCGATGGAGATCGGCTCCGAGGCGATCGGCACCAACGCGCATGAACTGTCGATGGTCTATGCGGCGCTCGCCGGCGATGACGACGAACTCGTTGCGGCGTCGCGCTACGCGGTGCTCGACGACTGGCGGCACCTGTACGACGGCAACCTTCTGGTGATCCTGCCGGACACCTACGGGACCACCTCGTTCCTGCGCAACGCGCCGGACTGGGTCGCGGATTGGACCGGAGCGCGTCCGGACAGCAAGCCGCCGATTGAAGGCGGCGACGAACTTATCGAGTGGTGGCGGGCGAACGGTCGGGACCCGAAGGAGAAGCTGCTGATCCTCTCCGACGGCATGGACATCGATTCGATCGAGCATTCGTTCTGGCACTTCAAGGATCGCGTACGCGTCAGCTACGGCTGGGGCACCAACCTCACCAACGATTTCCGCGGCTGCGCGCCGAACGGGGGCAATGCCCTCGATCCGGTGTCGTTGGTCTGCAAGGTGGTCGAGGCCGCGGGACGGCCGGCCGTGAAGCTATCCGACAATCCCACCAAGGCCACGGGTCCCGAAGTGGATCTGCGGCGCTATCTGAGAATCTTCGGCACCGAAGGCATGACCGATCACTCCGTCATGGTGTGAACGAGTCGAATCGCCGCTTCGACAGTGCGCTAAACGCGGGCAGGCGAGTGGCGGCCCGATCTGCCGAATGAGTGACTGAGAAGAGCGGCGCTGAAGTGCCGGCACAAAAGAAAAAGCAGGGCGGGTGCCCTGCTGAAAACCTTGTCGACCCTAATATTTTCCCGAATGTTTTGAATTTTTTGTTCTGGTTTGACGGGCGACGCTACATTGTTGCGCGTCAGGGTTCCTCCCGAGACTTGGACCACCAGACTTTCGCCCTACAGCTAAGCCTGTTGTCATATTGGTAGCCGAAGTTTTTTGACTTGTCACCATTTACGGCAACGAATGTTCAAATTTAAGGCGGCGGGCGAAATGAACGGAAACTCGCAACTTGCACGCAATTGGCGGGAGCAACTGACGCCTTGCCACTCGCGGGCGGCGATGTCGGCCGCAATCGACAGCGGTAAAACTGCATGTTATTGCGCCATCATGGAGGACAGGCCGCGATGCGCCGATGTCTGAAACGTATGATTCCGATCTTCGCGGTCGCGCTGCTGGTGCAGCTGCTGTCGCCGATCGGAGCCATCCGTTTCGTTGCCTCCGCTGCCGCCGATCCGTTTGCTGCCGTCCACCTCTGCTCTGCGATGGCCTCCGAGCAGGACGGGGCGCCTGCCACAGGTTTGCCGCATGACGGCGGCTGCTGCGCGATCTGCGCTGTCGGCATCGGCGGTGCTGCGCCTCCTGCCCAAACAGCGCGGCCGTTCGTTACCCTTGAACGCAGCCATTATCGGCTGACGTGGCCGCATCGTCAGGCTACGCCTTCGATGCGACGCCTCAGCGCCAGTACGCAGGCCCGCGCACCGCCCACGGCGGCCTGACGTCACGCGCCTGCAGCCTCCGCGCTGCATCCTTTCACGACGATTCACGAGACCGAGCCGGCGACGCACGCATCCAGCGTCTCGTCGGCTCCCGTCGATCCTTTCAACAACCTCATCGAGGACTCCCATGACCAAACTTATCCGCGCCTTCGCGTCCGCTGCCGTCATCGGCCTGCTGTCCAGCGCCGCCGTGCAGGCGGCCGAAGTCAAGGCCGGCGACCTGGTGATCGACCAGGCCTGGAGCCGTGCAACGCCGGGCGGCGCCAAGGTCGCCGGCGGCTATCTGACCATCGAGAACAAGGGCACCACCGCCGACCGTTTGTTGTCCGGCACCGCCGACGTGTCCGGCAAGGTCGATATCCATGAGATGTCGATGGACGGCGGCGTGATGAAGATGCGGATGCTCGAGAAGGGGCTTCCGATCGAACCGGGCAAGACTGTCAAGCTCGCGCCGGGCGGCTATCACATCATGTTCCAGGAGCTGAAGTCGCCGCTGAAGGAAGGCGACAAGGTGCCGGTGACGCTGCAGTTCGAGAAGGCGGGCAAGGTGCAGGTGACGTTCGACGTCCAGGGCGTCGGCGCCAAGGCGCCGGGCGATGCCGGCGGCAGCATGATGAAGATGGATCACGGCACGATGGACCACAGCGGCCATGGGATGAAGAAGTGATGCGCGCGCCGTTTGCATACGGAGCGGCGGCCTGCGTGGCCGCTGCGCTCGGCGCCGGTCCGGCGCTGGCGCATGTCACGCTGCAGCCGAACGAGGCCGTCGCGGGCAATTACTTCCAGACTGCGCTCAGCGTGCCGCATGGCTGCGACGGCACAGGCACAATCGCAATCCGGATCAAGATCCCGGACGGCGTGCTGTTGGTGAAGCCGCAGATGAAGCCGGGCTGGACCGTCGACATCAAGACCCGCAAGATCGAAGGCGAGCAGCCGAAGCTGCACGGCAAGACCATCACCGAGACAGTCGACGAAGTGTCTTGGCGCGGCGGGCCGTTGCCCGACAACCTCTACGACACCTTCGGCCTGGTGATGAAGCTGCCTGATGCGGCCGGCAAGACGTTGTACTTCCCGGTCGTGCAGGAATGCGAGAAGGGCGTGCATCGCTGGATCGAACAGCCGGCCGGCGGGCAGGGCGGCGAAGGCCTCAAAGAGCCGGCGCCGGGGCTGCGGCTCAAGCCGAAGGCGCCGTGACAGCGTCCGTAGCCGACGACAAACCAGTGATCGGGCGGCTCGCCCGATCGCGTCCATCTGGCTGGCTGAGCTGGCTGGCGACGCTCGTCATCGTCATGCTGCTACCAGCGCTCGCACACGCTCATGCCAGCCTCATCACTAGCGATCCGGGTGCGGAGGCGGTTCTGACGACTGCGCCGGCGATGCTGACGCTGACCTTTAACGAGCCGGTCGAACCGCTGGCGCTGCATCTGATCGACGCCAAAGGCGGATCGCAGACCATCACCGACGTCGCCCGGGAGGGCGCCAGTCTGCGCTTTGCGCCACCCGCTGCGCTCGCGCCGGGCGGCCATGTGCTGAGCTGGCGAGTGATCTCGGCGGACGGTCACCCGATCGGCGGCTCGCTGACGTTCTGGATCGGTGCGCCGGGCTCGGCGCTGCCGGCGATCGTGGTGCCGGACGATCCGGTGCGCCGTGCAGTAATCTGGGCGACGCGGGTCGCCGTCGAACTCTCGCTGTTCATCGCGGTCGGCGTCACCGTGTTTCTGGCCTGGATCTCGGCGGCACCGCTCGCTGGCGCGAGGCCCGTGACCGCGAGTCTTGCGCTGGTTGGTCTTGGCGTGCTGATAGGATCGGTCGGATTGCAGGGGCTCGATGCGCTCGACCTGCCGCTGCGCCGGATCGGCGACGTCGCCGCGTGGCGCGCCGGCGGGGCGGGGTCGTTCGGCGATGCCGCAACGCTGGCGGGCCTTGCCTTCGTGCTGGCGCTTGCAGCGCTGCGCTGGCGCGGCTGGAACGCGCGATGGCTGTCGCTTGGTGCAGTCGTGAGCTTGGGCACCGCGTTCGCGGTCAGTGGCCATGCGGCGACGGCCGAGCCGCGGACGCTCGCTAGCACTGCGGTGTGGGTGCATGCCGTCAGCCTGGCACTGTGGATCGGCGCCTTAGTGCCGCTCGCGATGGCCGTCGGTCAGCGCGATGCGGCACCAACGATCTTGCGACGGTTCTCGCGGGCTATCCCTATGGCTGTCGTGGCGCTGCTGATCAGCGGCGTCGCTTTGGCCGCGATCGAACTCGGCCGGATCGGCGCGCTGTGGCAGAGCGATTACGGCCGGGTGCTGATTGCCAAACTGGCTCTGGTCGTGGTGCTGCTCGGGCTGGCGCTGTGGAACCGCGCAAGAGTGACGCCGCTCCTGCTCGCCGGCGATTTGTCGGCCGTGCGAACGATCCGCGTGAGCATCGCGGCGGAGCTGGTGCTTGTTGTGGCAATCCTGGGGCTGGTCGGTCTGTGGCGCTTCACGCCACCGCCTCGCAACTCGCCGCCCAGCGCCGCCGTGACCGACAGTGTATTTGTGCACATCCACGGTACGCGGGCGATGGCCGGCGTGACTCTGACCCCCGACCGCGCCGGGCCGGTCGAGTTTACCATCGCGTTGCAGACGCCCGACGAGGCGCCGCTGTCCGCGCAGGGCGTGACGGTGACGCTGGCCAACCCAGTTGCTGGGGTCGAGCCGGCCAGTGTCGAGGCGCAGCGTCAATCGGACGGGTCTTGGCGGGGGCGGATGTCCGCGCCGCTGCCGGGCAGCTGGACCCTGACCCTCGGCATCCTGATTTCCGATTTCGAGAAAGTCACTATCGAGGCGCCGGTCGTGATCCGATAGGTGGGTGCCCGCCGCGCGTGGGGCATGCTAAGAGCAGCAGCCCGCGGTTTCATAAAGTTGCGTACGGCCGCCCTTGTGTTTTGCGGCCCGATCCGGTTTCACTGGCGCCACATCCAGCTTCCCCTGATTCTCGAGCAAATCCCATGCGTTTGTCGCGTTACGTCCTGCCGATCCTGAAGGAAAATCCGAAGGAGGCCGAGATCGTCTCGCACCGGCTGATGCTGCGCGCCGGCATGCTGCGGCAGGAAGCCGCCGGCATCTACGCTTGGCTGCCGCTCGGCCATCGGGTGCTCAAGAAGATCGAACAGATCGTCCGCGAGGAGCAGAACCGCGCCGGCGCCATCGAGCTTTTGATGCCGACGCTGCAGCTCGCCGACCTGTGGCGCGAGAGCGGCCGTTACGATGCCTACGGTCCGGAGATGCTGCGCATCGCCGACCGGCATAAGCGCGAGCTGCTGTACGGCCCGACCAACGAGGAAATGATCACCGAGATCTTCCGGGCCTACGTGAAGTCCTACAAGAGCCTGCCGCTGAATCTCTATCATATTCAATGGAAATTCCGCGACGAGCAGCGCCCGCGTTTCGGCGTGATGCGCGGTCGCGAATTCCTGATGAAGGATGCGTATTCCTTCGACGTGGACGAGGCGGCGGCGCGCAAGTCCTACAACAAGATGTTCGTCGCTTACTTGCGGACCTTCGCCCGAATGGGCCTGAAGGCGATCCCGATGCGCGCCGAGACCGGCCCGATCGGCGGCGATCTCAGCCACGAATTCATCGTGCTGGCCGAGACCGGCGAGTCCGGCGTGTATTGCGACAAGGACGTCCTGAACCTGCCGGTGCCGGACGAGAATGTCGACTACGACGGCGACCTGACTCCGATCATCAAGCAGTGGACCTCGGTCTATGCGGCGACCGAAGACGTCCACGAGGCGGCGCGCTACGAGAGCGAAGTGCCCCAGGCCAACCGGCTGCAGACCCGTGGCATCGAGGTCGGCCAGATCTTCTACTTCGGCACTAAATATTCCGAGTCGATGAAGGCCAACGTGGCCGGCCCGGACGGCACCGACACGCCGATCCACGGCGGCTCCTACGGCGTCGGCGTGTCGCGCTTGCTCGGCGCGATCATCGAGGCCTGCCACGACGACAACGGCATCATCTGGCCGGAAGAGGTGGCGCCGTTCCGCGTCACCATCCTGAACCTGAAGCAGGGCGATGCGGCGACCGACGCGGCCTGCGAGCAGCTCTACAAGGAACTGACCGCAAAGGGCGTCGACGTGCTGTACGACGACACGGACCAGCGCGCCGGCGCCAAGTTCGCGACCGCGGACCTGATCGGCATTCCGTGGCAGGTGCATGTCGGCCCGCGCGGGCTCGCCGAAGGCAAGATCGAACTGAAGCGGCGCAGTGACGGATCGAAAGAGTCGATCGCGCTGGCGGAGGCTGCGGCGCGATTGGCGCCGTAAAAATCAACTGGCGGCTCGGCTGAAATTAGCCCGAATCGTGTGAAATTCGGAGCATGGATCACAGCATGACTGAGCCAGTTCGAACTCCTCCCTTCGCGCCATTCGAGTGGCTCCTCTCCGGGCGTTACCTCCGTGCGCGCCGCCGTGAGGGATTCATCTCGGTGATCGCCGGATTCTCGTTCCTCGGCATCATGCTCGGCGTCGCGACGCTGATCATCGTGATGGCGGTGATGAACGGTTTCCGCAAGGAACTGCTCGACAAGATTCTCGGCCTCAACGGCCACCTGCTGGTGCAGCCGCTGGAAAGCCCGCTGACCGACTGGAAGGACGTCGCCGACCGCATCAGCGGCGTGTCGGGCATCAAGCTGGCCGCGCCGGTGGTCGACGGCCAGGCGCTGGCGTCGTCGCCGGTCAACGCGTCGGGCGTCTTCGTGCGTGGCATCCGCGCCGATGATCTCAACAACCTGTCGTCGATCGCCAACCATATCAAGCAGGGCTCGCTCGAAGGCTTCGACGAGGGCCAGGGCGTCGCGATCGGCCGCCGGCTCGCCGATCAGCTGTCGCTGCATGCCGGTGACAGCATCACTCTGGTTGCGCCGCGCGGTGCCGTCACGCCGATGGGCACCACGCCGCGGATCAAGCCCTACAAGGTCGCGGCGGTGTTCGAGATCGGCATGTCGGAATACGACTCGACCTTCGTGTTCATGCCGCTGAAGGAGGCGCAGGCCTACTTCAACCGCAACAACGACGTCACCGCGATCGAGGTCTACACCACGAATCCGGACAAGATCGACGTCTTCCGCAAGGCGGTGACCGAAGCGGCCGGGCGCCCGGTGTTCCTGGTCGACTGGCGGCAGCGCAACTCGACCTTCTTCAACGCGCTGCAGGTCGAGCGCAACGTGATGTTCCTGATCCTGACGCTGATCGTGCTGGTGGCGGCGCTCAACATCGTCTCCGGCCTGATCATGCTGGTGAAAGACAAGGGCAGCGACATCGCCATTCTGCGCACGATGGGCGCGACGCAGGGCTCGATCATGCGGGTGTTCCTGATCACTGGCGCGGCGATTGGCGTGGTCGGCACGTTGACCGGCTTCGCGGTCGGCCTCCTGATCTGCATGAACATCGAGTCGATCCGGCAATTCCTGTCCTGGGTCACCAATACCGAGCTGTTCTCGCCGGAGCTGTACTTCCTGTCGAAGCTGCCCGCCGAGGTGGATTTCGCGGAGACCAGCGCGGTGGTGATCATGGCGCTGACGCTGTCGTTCCTGGCGACGCTGTATCCGTCGTGGCGCGCGGCGCGGCTCGATCCCGTGGATGCGCTCCGCTATGAGTGAGACGACGGACATGGGGCAGGATCTGGATCAGGGCGCGGAAGACATCCCGGTCGTGTATCTGCACGACATCAAGCGGCAATACGTTCAGGGCGAAGCGCAGCTGACGATCCTCAACGGCGCCAAGCTGGCGCTATGGGCCGGGCAGTCGGTCGCGCTGGTGGCGCCGTCCGGCTCCGGCAAGTCGACGCTGCTGCACATCGCGGGGCTGCTCGAGCATCCCGACGAGGGCGAGGTCTATGTCGGCGGCACCGCGACCTCGGCGCTGTCCGACGCCGAGCGCACCCAGATCCGCCGCACCGATATCGGCTTCGTCTACCAGTCGCACCGGCTGCTGCCGGAATTCACCGCGCTGGAAAACGTGATGATGCCGCAGATGATCCGCGGCCTGAAGCGCAGCGAAACCATCAGCCGCTCCAAGGAAATCCTGGCCTATCTCGGCCTCGGCGACCGCATCACCCATCGCCCCGCCGAGCTGTCCGGCGGTGAGCAGCAGCGCGTCGCGATTGCCCGCGCGGTCGCCAACGCGCCCCGCGTGCTGTTCGCCGACGAGCCGACCGGCAACCTCGATCCCCACACCGCCGACCATGTCTTCCAGGCGCTCATGCAGTTGGTGCGCGCCACCCAGGTGTCGATGCTGATTGCCACCCACAACATGGAACTCGCCGGCCGCATGGACCGCCGCGTGTCGCTGGAAGACGGCGTGGTGGTGGAGCTGGAGTAGGCGGCAGGGTCTGTCGTCACCGCCCGAGCAGTCGCTCGCTAAGTGGTACTCTTCGTCACGATCCGTCATGGCCGGGCTTGTCCCGGCCATCTACGTCTTTATCGAAGCACCTGCCGCAAGGCGTGGATGCCCGGGACAAGCCCGGGCATGACGTGGGGAGAGACGACGACCAAATTACGTGTCGTCATCACCCGCGAATGCGGGTGATCTAGTATCCCCAGCGGCTGTTACTTAACCGCGACGCTTTGGAATACTGGGTCGCCCGGTCAAGCCGGGTGATGACGTGGTTGGGTGGGGCGCAGCCCTCGCGCGATTTCGCTCCGCCGTTCAGCCCCGCTGCTGGTGGGAGCGTCGTGGCTTCTTGCGCGGCTCAGGCGCCTTGTACCACGGGTTGGTCATGCACTCCGCGGCGCGGCCGGAGGCCGACATCCGGCACTGCTGCATGGTGTCGTAGCTGCACTCGTCGTACCAGTCGTGATAGTTCAGATAGACCCGCAGGCAGACCGGATAGTCCCGGGCCTCGGCGGCCGAGGACAGGCCGATCGCGGCTAGCATCGTCAGCAGAAACAGGCTGCGCATGTTCGATCCTTTCTCGATGAGGCGGCGACAAGGCGGCGTCGGCCTGCTTTGAGTGCATTATATCACGGCAAGCTTTTCTATCATGCGAAGTCAAAGCGTCTCGTGACGACGGCCCGATCGAAACGGTTCTCTGTTTTGCCAATGACATTCGAAAATCCATTTCATTGACCTCGATCAAACCTGTCCGCATCATTCGCTGCATCAGCCGACCTCACTGACGCTGCATCATTGCAGCAAGGGCGGCCCTGATCTGATCACCAACACCGGGCGAACCGATCCCGGCTGCGCGGGGTTGCGCGGCCGAACGATCTCGGCTGCCCGCAGCGGGGGCACCGTGATGGACGCCGCAATCGGACCCCTTGATCATGCGCGTTTGCTTGTGGCCGAGTTTGCAGCGCGGGCCGCGGAACACGATCGCGACGCCAGCTTCCCGTTCGAGAATTTTGGCCGGCTGTCCGAGGCGGGACTGCTCGCGCTGCCGGTCGCGCGTGGCTTCGGCGGCCAGGGGGCCGGGGCGCTGGAACTGGTACGCGTGCTCGGACTCATCGCGCAGGGCGACGCCGCCACCGCACTGGTGCTGTCGATGCACTACATCCAGCACTATCTGCTGCAGCGCGACGACCGCTTTCCGCTGCATCTCGCACGGCGGCTGTCGGCCAAGTCGGTGCGCGGCGTGGCGCTGATCAACGCGCTGCGGGTCGAACCGGAGCTCGGGTCGCCCGCGCGCGGCGGACTACCCGCCACAACGGCGTCGCGGCAAGGCGACCACTGGCTCTTGTCGGGCCGGAAGATCTATTCCACCGGCGCGCCGATCCTGAAGTACTATCTCGTCTGGGCCAGGACCGACGAGCCCGAGCCACGCGTCGGCACGTTCCTGGTGCCGGCGGGACTGCCGGGCACGACGATCGTCGAGACCTGGGATCATCTCGGCCAGCGCGCCAGCGGCAGCCACGACATTGTCTTCGACCAGGTCCGCGTGGCGCTCGATCACGCGATCGACGTTCGCCCGCCGGCCGAATGGCAAACGCCGAACGCGGTGCAGAACGCCGTGCACAGCCTGTTCATCGCCGCGATCTACGACGGCGTCGCGCGCGCCGCGCGAAGCTGGCTGGTCGAGTTTCTGCAGCAGCGCAAACCGGCCAATCTCGGCGCCGCGCTGGCGACGTTGCCGCGCGCCCAGGAGGCGCTCGGCGACATCGAGGTCCGGCTCGCCGTGAACACACGGCTGATCGAAACCGCGGCCGCCGAGCAGGATCTCGGCGGCGTCGCGGTTTCCGACGCACACGCCGTCAAGCTGACGGTGACGACCAACGCTATCGAGGCGGTGCAGACCGCGCTGTCGCTGTCGAGCAATCACGGCCTGTCGCGCCGCAATCCGCTCGAGCGGCACTATCGCGACGTGTTGTGCGGCCGCGTCCACACCCCGCAGGACGACTCCATCAAGCTCGCCGCCGGCCGCGCCGCGCTCGGCATCTGACAACATCGCAAGGAGGACACATGGCTCTCGAATTCATCGGATTCATCGGCAACAACAATTCGTCGGAAACCATCGTGCGCTCAGGTCCGGTGCTCGATATCGATCATGTCGAAACCGTCGCCAAGGCGCACGAGAATGCCGGCTTCGACCGCGCGCTCCTGGCGTTTCACTCCGATCTGCCCGATCCGCTGCAGGTCGGTCAGCACATCGCCGGCGTCACCCAGCGGCTCAACGTGTTCATCGCACAGCGTCCCGGCTTCACCGCGCCGACGGTGTTCGCGCGGCAATTCGCGACGCTCGATCATCTCACCAAGGGCCGCATTTCGCTGAACGTGATCACCGGCGGCGATCACGCCGAGCTCGTCCACGACGGCAACACCGTGCCCGACAAGGACGAGCGTTATGCGCGGACCAGCGAATTTCTCGACATCGTGCGGGCGGAATGGAGCAGT
>NZ_JBMDXE010000322.1:0-7616 GCF_048594845.1 Rhodopseudomonas sp.
GGAGGATTGGATCTAAATCGGAGGAACGCCATGACCTCGTTTACAGCACTCGTATCTCAAGCGCGATTGCGAATTGGGCACACGAAAGAATCCTCTCCGCTTTCGCACGATAACACTGACCGAGGCATATCAACCGCACTGCCGGCGACAGCAGAGATGAGGATCGTCTTAGATCAATCCCAGATTCCGCAACGCTCTATCCGCTCGCTATCCGGACGGGACGGCTATGCGCGCCTGCCCCCGAACGGAGACGCACCGATCGAAGGCCCGGGTCTGGTGACTGATAGTGGTGATTCTGTGCCGGGATTCCTCTTCGACATTCGTCAGAAGCCGCAATTGAAGCTTCCAGGCGCGCCTGCGGCTTTTCCCGCAAGGCGGCTGCGTACTGCGTGTGCGTCCGTATCAAATCAGGACGCTCTCGCGGCGTGTCGCGCCCACCACTTCCGTCAAATTTTAGGAAGCAGGCGTGAATACATGCACGGAAGGGATGTGTGTGTGGACTAAGCGCCTCCATGAATTGCCAGTGGCGGTCTGTCGTGTTTACGTTTCGCGCCCGAAAAACGGCTGAGGATTGAGCATGGCGTATGGCGTTCGCCTCCGCGTGATGGGGCGATGGGCGTTGTTCACCCGGCCCGAAATGAAGGTCGAACGGGTCTCCTATGATGTGATGACCCCCTCCGCTGCGCGGGGCATTCTCGAAGCGATCCACTGGAAGCCGGCGATCCGCTGGATCATCGATGAAATCCACGTGCTCAAGCCCATTCGCTTTCAATCGATCCGGCGCAATGAAGTCGGCGCTAAAGTGCCGGTTGCGAGGATCCGCAAGGCGATGAAGAGCGAGGCGATTGGCGATCTCGCGCTGATTGTCGAGCAGCACCGACAGCAGCGTGCCACGACGTTGCTGTCGAACGTCGACTACGTGATTTGCGCGCATTTCGAACTTACGCCGAAGGCCGGATTCGACGATAACGCAGCGAAACATCTCGACACGTTTAATCGTCGTGCCCGCAAAGGGCAGGTGTTCCACCAGCCGTGTCTCGGCACGCGCGAATTTCCAGCGGCCTTCGAGCTTCTCGCTCCCGATGCAGCGCTGCCGCAACCCGACGAGGACGACCGCACGATCGCGCTCGGCTTCGGCGATCCGCGCGACCTCGGCTTCATGCTCTACGACATAGACCATCGCGGCGACCACGGATCGATCCTGTTCAGGGCTATCCTCGACCGGGGCATCGTCAAGGTTCCGCCGCCCGACTCTTCGGACCTGCGACGTTGAGCGTGCTCGCCGCCCTCGTCCGCGCTTACGAGCGCATGGCGGCGCGCGGCGAAGTGCCGCCATTTGGCTACTCCTACGAACGGATCGGCTTCCTGATCGCGTTGAGGCCCGACGGCACGGTCGCCGGACAGCCGATAGATCTGCGTCTCGGCGACGGCCGCAACAGGACGTCGCGGCCTTTACCCGTACCCCAGCCGTCGAAGAGAACATCGGGCATCGCGCCGAACTTCCTGTGGGACAAGACGGCCTATGTGCTCGGCGTAACGGCGAGAGAAGGAAAGCGGACCCTACAAGAGCATCGCGCCTTCAGAGAGCAGCATCGAACCTGGCTGGCCGGCACCGAGGATGAGGGCCTTCGCGCCTTGCTGCGCTTCCTGGACGCGTGGAGGCCCAAACGCTTCGCCGAGTGGAACTGGCCCGAGGAAATGATCGATCAGAACCTGGCATTCGCGCTGGAGAGCGAGCGGCTGCTTCCCGTCCATCTACATGACCGGACCGCAGCGCGCGCCGTTTGGACGCGACTGATGGATCAGGGCGGCAAAACGCCGACGATTTGTCTGGTCTCCGGCGAGCGCGCGCCGCCGGCACGGCTGCATCCGGCCATCAAGGGAGTCAGCGGCGCTCAGTCCTCCGGCGCCTCGATCGTCTCCTTCAATCTCGATGCGTTCAGCTCCTACGGCCATCAGCAGGGCGCCAACGCGCCCATTTCGGCCGCCGCCGCCCTCGCTTACGGCACCGCATTGAACCGCTTCCTGGATCGCGGCAGCGGCCACCGCCTCCGGATCGGAGATACCACAATCGTGTACTGGGCTGAGGCAACCGATCCCGCCGCGGCTGCTGCCGCCGAACAGATCTTTGCCGACCTATTGGGCGCCGAAGATTCCAGCAAATCCGGGTGCGCCGACGAGCAGCTCGAGATGATCGCACAGGGCCGGCCGATCAACGACGCAGTGCCGGCGTTGCCGACTGCCGTACGCTTCCACCTGCTCGGATTATCGCCAAACGCTGCACGGCTGTCTGTCCGGTTCTATATCGAAGACGATTTCGAGCTTCTGGCTACGCGTTATCTGGAGCATCTGCAGCGCCTGCGGATCGTCCCGCCGCCACGCGAACCGACCCCGTCGCTCCGGCGTTATCTGATCGAGACCGCCGTGCTGCGCAAGAGCCAGAACGTCTCTCCTCGTCTCGCCGGCGACTGGCTGCGCGCGATCCTCACCGGCACGCACTACCCACTTACGATGCTGTCGGCGCTGATCATGCGGCTACGCGCCGATCACGATGTCAACGCACTGCGCGTTGGGCTGATGAAGTCGATCCTGATCCAGAATTTTAGAATGGAGGTACCGGTGGCCCTTGATCCGGACTGCATCAACAAGGGATATCTGCTCGGGCGACTGTTCGCCGTGTATGAACACATCCAAACCACAGCGCTCGGACATCACGTCAACTCGACGATCAAGGACAAATTCTACGGAGCCGCAAGCGCCCAGCCGCGCAAGGTATTTCGATTGCTCGACAGCGGATCGTCAAACCACCTGTCCAGGATCGGCAAGCATCGAATGGCTAATCGCATCAGCCTGGAGAGGGCTGTCGGCGAGATCATGGATGCGATGTCGCCGGGCGACGACCCCTTCCCGGCGTGTCTCCCCGAGAATGAGCAGGCGCTGTTCTCTCTCGGCTATTATCATCAACGCAATGAATTCTTCCGCAAGCGCCACGGCGGCGCAGCGGAGATCGCCGCATGAGTCCCCTGGCCCACCGCTACGACATCGTTTTCCTGTTCGACGTCACACGCGGCAATCCCAACGGGGATCCGGATGCCGGCAACTTGCCGCGGATCGATCCAGAAACTCACTTCGGCCTCGTCACCGACGTCTCGCTCAAACGCAAGATCCGAAACTACACCGAATTGGCGAAAGGCGATCAGCCCGGCTACCGGATCTACGTCCAGGAAGGAGCCATCCTCAACGAAAAGCACCGCGAAGCCTACAAGGCAATTCGTGGCGATGGCGACAAGGTGATCAAAGCCGACAAGCTCAATCCACAGAGCGATGACGAAGCGCGCGCCGTGACCCGGTTTATGTGCGACAATTTCTTCGACGTACGCGCCTTCGGCGCGGTGATGAGTACCGGGATCAACGCCGGACAGGTACGCGGTCCGGTCCAGGTGACGTTCGCGACCTCGATCGAACGTATTCTGCCACTGGAGATCTCGATCACCCGGATGGCCGCTACCAGTACCAAGGAAAAAACGGAGCGCGATAGACCCGAAGGCGACGGCGAACGCGTCGAGAACCGTACCATGGGACGCAAGCACATCGTACCCTACGGCTTATACCGGGCGCATCTCTTCGTCAGCGCCAAGCTCGCCGAGCGCACCGGCTTCAGCGACGACGACCTCGACCATCTGTTCTCGTCGCTGTCGATGATGTTCGAGCACGACCGCTCCGCCGCGCGCGGCGAGATGGTGTCGCGACGCGCCATCGCCTTCAAACATGCCTCGACACTCGGGAACGCCCATGCGCAGGCGCTGTTCGACCGGGTCGAAGTCCAGCGCCGGATCGGCGACGATCTGGTCAGCCCCGGCGACTCCCGCCTCGACAACTGTCCGCCGGCGCGACACTACGCGGACTACAAGGTGACCATCAACCGGGACAGACTTCCGAAAGGCATCGAAGTCGTCGAACTGTTCTAATCTTGAGGTTGCACTGCACGCATCCGGCCTTCAGGGCGACGTACGGTCACCTGCTATCGTGCCGATATGAGACAGCTGACGCCGGTTTCCACAGCTTATCCTCGGCGGCCATGGATCCGAACCTTTTGCCTCGTTGTTATCGACTCCAAGTCGCTCCCTTAGCGGAGCGTGGATCGAAACTACTTAGGGGAAAGTCGAGGACCGCGACAGTCGCTCCGACTTCGGGCGCCGGTCGGAGGCTTGGAGGAGCGGACAACGACGTGATCGTCCGGAAGACGCGTAGCTGCAGACCGGCGCCTGCTTCGTATGTCCGCTCCTTCGCCAATCATCACCTTGATGATTGGCGGCGTTGTCGCGAGCCATAGATCAAGCGACCGGTGGCGAGGTTGCCCCCGCGCCGAGCGATCTCTGCACCATCACCGTATCCGCCCAATGCCCGAACCGATACGCGACACCGGGCAGTCGTCCGACGATCGTGAATCCGAAGCTCGCATGCAAACCGAGCGACGCGGCGTTGTCCCCGTCGATATAGCCGATCATCTGCCGGAAGCCCGCAGCAGCGCAGGCATCGATCAACGCCTGCATCAAGCGGCGGCCGAGTCCGCAGCCGAGATGGTCGGGATGCACGTAGATCGAATGCTTGACTGTGTGGCGATAGGCGGGGCGTTTGCGAAACAGTACCACGTAAGCGTAGCCCACCACGACGTCGCCACGCAGCGCCACCAGATGCGGGAAGCGCCGGTTGCGCAGGTTCTTGCGGCGCTCCTTGAGATCGTCCGGTTGCGGCGTGCCATGATCGTCGATGCCTTCGTCGAGCCCGCGCCGGATGTAGTAACGATAGATATCGAGCATCGCTTCGACGTCGCCGTCATGCGACGGACGGATCAGGATCGGCAAGGCAGTATCCACGACAACTCCAGAATCCAGCAAGCTCATTCAGCCACGACATAGGTGTAGAGGCGCACCCGCCCCGTCTCGTCGAATTCGCGATAGACGCCCTGGATCTCGACCTCGAAACCGGGGAACTGATTGAAGCTCTGCTCGAACATCTGCAGATAATCGAGCATCGGCTTGGCGCGCTCGCTGAGCCGCTCGCCGGGCACGATGGTGGCAATCCCCGGCGGGTAGACCACGAAGGGCGTGGTGGCGATCCGGCCGGCGATGTCGCTGATCGGCAGGTAGTCGACGTCGTTGCGGACCAGGCAACGCGCCGCGTCGCGCGGCGACATCGCCATCTCGGGCAGATGCTCGGGCAGAAATTGCTTAGCCTGCAGACCGCTGACGTCGGCGTCGCGGAAGAAGCGGTGCATCTGGCCGCAGAGATCGCGCAGCCGCACACCGACATAGCGCGTCGGCCGGCGCCGGCAGAATTCGGGAATGACATCCTCGAGCGGCGCATTGTCGTCGTGCAGCTTCTTGAAGGCGACGAGACCGCTGATCAGCGTTCCCGCCTTGCTGGCCTCGACGCCGGGCGTCAGCAGAAACAGCAGCGAATTGAGGTCGTTCTTCTCCGGCACGATGCGGTTCTCGCGCAGATATTGCGCCACCACCGGCGCCGGGATGCCGTGCTCGGCATAGCGCCCGGTCGCGCGGTCGAAGCCGGGCGTCAGCAGCGTCAGCTTGTTCGGGTCGGTCATGACGAAACCGGGCGTCATATCGGCGAAGCCGTGCCAGCCGGCCTCCGGCGCGATCTGCCAGAACGCCGGATGGGTCGCAAGCTGGTCGGTGCTCACTGCCTCCCACGCCACGTCATGCACCGCGCCCTCGCGCGCTGCGTCGGCGATCGTCACCCGGTCGGGCACGAACGGATCGAAGAACCAGCGTCGGTCCGGCCTCGCCTCCTTCTCCTCGAACTCACGGCGCACCGCGCGGATCTTCTTGCGCAGTTCGATGCCAAGCCGGATCGTGTCGTCCCACAGCACTTCGCCGGAGCGTCCCTTCATCATCTGCGCCCCGACGTCGAGTGAGGCGAACAGCGGATAGAAGGGCGACGTCGAGGCGTGCTGCATGAAGCTCTCGTTGAAGCGCCGATGCTCGACCCGCCGCTTCTGCCCGCGGATGTGGCGGTCCTTGATGTGGATCTGCGACGCCTGCGAAAAGCTGGCGAGCTGTTTGTGGGTGGACTGCGTCGCGATGATGCCGGGCGCGTCCTCGCCGAGATCGGCCAGCCCCATGGCGAAGCGACCGGCATAGAGCGGATGAAACTTCATGAAGCCGGCCCAGGCTTCGTCGAACAGGATGTAGTCGCACAAATGTCCGATGCGGCGCAGGATCATCTCGGCGCTGTGGATGGTGCCGTCATAGGTGCACTGCTCGACCACGGCGACGCGGAAAGGCCGCGGCTTGCGCCACGCCTCCGGATCCTTGACCAGCGGATGGGTGCGGATGCGTTCGCGCAGCGCGGTCTCGTCCAGCGCGTCCCACGCCATCGGCCCGATCAGTCCCCACGCATTGCGGACAGTCGGGACATAGACCGGAATGCCGCCGGCGATCATCAGTGCGCCGTGATGCGCAGCCTTGTGATTGTTGCGGTCGAATAGGACGAGATCGCCATCGGTGACCAAGGCCCCGAGCGCGACCTTGTTCGAACTCGAAGTGCCGTTGAGCACGAAGTAGGTTTTCTCCGCCCCGAAGATTTGCGCCGCCTCCTGCTGCGCGCGCAGCGCCGGTCCCTCGTGGGTCAAGAGATCGCCGAGATCGAGCACCGAGTTGTCGAGGTCGTCGCGAAACACCGCCTCGCCGAGATGCTCGATGAACACGCGGCCGATCGGACTGCGGCTGTAGAACATGCCGCCATTATGGCCCGGACAGGTCCAGAGTTGGTTGCCCTCCTCCGCGTAGTCGACCAGCGCGCCGAAGAACGGCGTCTTCAGCGTGTCGGCATATTGCTTCAGCCGGCTGATCAGGTTGCGTGCGATGAAAGTCGGCGTCTCTTCGGACAGGAACACGTAGCCGTCGATGAAGTCGAGCACCTCGACCGGCACTTCCTCGAACCGCTTGCGGCGGATCAGCAGCACGATCGGAAAGTCGAGACCACGCCGGCGCATCAGGTTGATCAGCGCCGCGGTCTTGCCTTCGAGCCCCTTCTTGCCCCAGTCGACCACCATGCAGCCGATCGCCGCGTCGGTCTGCACCGCGATCTCGGCATCCTCGAGCTTGCGCGCCTTGACGATCTCGAAGCCGGACCGCTCGATCTCAGCGACGATCTGGTTGAAACGAAGCCCTTCGAGATCGTCTGCATCGAAGGTGGGAGCCGAGAACAGGAAGGTGAAGCGCCTGAAATAGTCCATGAGGGTGTCCGACTAAGGTTGCCGACACTCTCTCGCTGCGTTGTGTGACAGCGTGGTGACGCCGCTGGGCCGGGCCAGGCCAAGCACCATGGCTCCAACGAGCTCAATCTCCCGAGATGGAAGTGCCGCGCAGCCCCTTACGACGTGCAGTCGCTCGGACGCGTGTAGATATGCGGGAGGCTAAATCCGAGTGGCGATGGAATACATCGGTAGACACCACCGGTGCCTACCCTTGATCGTCAGATTGAACCGGTTTCAAGGGAGGACTTGGTGGGCGCACTAGGGCTCGAACCTAGGACCCGCTGATTAAGAGTCAGCTGCTCTACCAACTGAGCTATGCGCCCCCGAACCGATCGGA
>NZ_JBMDXE010000323.1:0-18578 GCF_048594845.1 Rhodopseudomonas sp.
GTGCGCGCCGCCTCCGGCGCGCATCTATGTATGAGAGACGAGCACAGTGCAGAGTAATCCTTGGTGGCGCGAAAGAGCGCGCACCTCAGGATGACGGCGAACTCAGAGACGACACGAGACCCAACCGGGAGCCGCCCATGAACATGAACATCATGAATGTCGACTACTCGACCAAGATTCCCAACAACGTCGACCTCGCTTCCGATCGCCAGGTGCTCAAGGCGCTGGAGGGCTGGCATCCCGGTTACATCGACTGGTGGAACGACATGGGGCCGGACGGCTTCCAGGAGAAGCTGGTGTATCTGCGTACGGCGTACTCCGTCGATCCGCGCGGCTGGGCGAAGTTCGACTACGTCAAGATGCCGGACTATCGCTGGGGCGTGCTGCTGGCGCCGCAGGAAGAGAACCGCAAGATCCCGTTCGGCGAGCATTATGGCGAGCCGGCCTGGCAGGAAGTCCCCGGCGAATATCGCGCGATGCTGCGCCGGCTGATCGTGATCCAGGGCGACACCGAGCCTGCATCGGTCGAGCAGCAGCGCCATCTCGGCAAGACCGCGCCGTCGCTCTACGACATGCGCAACCTGTTCCAGGTCAATGTCGAGGAAGGCCGCCATCTGTGGGCGATGGTGTACCTGCTGCAGAAGTACTTTGGCCGCGATGGCCGCGAGGAAGCCGACGATCTGTTGCGCCGCCGCTCCGGTGACGCTGATGCGCCGCGCATGCTCGGCGCCTTTAATGAAGCGACGCCGGACTGGCTGTCGTTTTTCATGTTCACCTATTTCACCGACCGCGACGGCAAGATGCAGCTGCACTCGCTGGCGCAGTCGGGCTTCGATCCGTTGTCGCGCACCTGCCGCTTCATGCTGACCGAAGAAGCGCATCACATGTTCGTCGGCGAGACCGGCATCACCCGCGTCATCCAGCGCACCTGCGACGCGATGCGCGAGGCCGGCATCACCGATCCGACCGATATCGCCAAGGTGCGAACGCTCGGCGTCATCGACCTGCCGACCATTCAGAAGAAGCTCAACCTGCACTACACGCTGTCGCTCGACTTGTTCGGCTCGGAAGTCTCGACCAACGCCGCCAACGCCTTCAACTTCGGCATCAAGGGCCGCTATCACGAAACCCAGATCGACGACGATCACCAGCTGAAGAATTCGACCTATCCGGTGTTGAAGCTCGTCGACGGCGTCATCAAGCGGGTGGACGAGCCGGCGCTGACCGCGCTCAACATGCGGCTGCGCGACGACTACTCGCAGGACTGCGTCAAGGGCCTGCTGCGCTGGAACAAGGTGATCACCACCGCCGGCTACGACTTCAAGCTGGCGCTGCCGCATGTCGCCTTCCACCGCGCCATCGGTGAATTCAAGGACGTGCACGCCACACCGGAAGGCCTGCTGATCGACGCGGGCACCTGGGCCAAGCGCAGGGACGACTGGCTGCCGTCGTCGGACGACGGCGACTTCATCTCGTCGCTGATGCAGCCGGTGAGCGAGCCGGGCGTCTATGCACCGTGGATTTCGGCTCCGAAGGTCGGCATCGACAACAAGCCCGGCGACTTCGAATACGTGAAGATCGAATCCTAAGGCCTGCCTGACGCGCCCGACCGGCTAGGCCGGCACGCCGTTCGCGAGATGATCGATCGCGGCGGCGACGCCGCCCTTGCGGTGCGGGATATTCAGCGCCGTCAGCGCCATTTCGATGACGCCGAGCGTGCCGAGGATCATCGGCGCGTTGATGTGGCCCATATGGGCGATGCGGAAGGCACGGTTCTGAAGTTCGCCGATGCCGACGCCAAGTACCAGGCCGCACTTCTCTTTGCAGTAGCGATGCAGCGCAAACAGATCATGGCCGTCCGCGGCACGCACGGTCGTCACTGTGTCGGCACGCTCGCGGGCGTTGTCGATGTTGAAGCTGAATACCTGCCCTTCGCTCCACACCGTGACCGCGCTGCGCACCGCTTCGGCCAGCAGCCGGTGCCGGCGGAAGGTGGCATCGAGCCCTTCCGTGAACAGCATGTCGAGCGCCTTGCGCAGAGCGAACAGCAGGTGCACCGGCGCGGTGCCGGCGTATTTCTGGTAGTGCTCGGGCCCGTCGCGGTTGGTCCAGTCCCAATACGGCGTGCGCAGATCGGCGTGCTGATGTGCCGCCCGGGCGCGATCACCAACGGCGACGAAGCCGAGACCGGGTGGTGACATCAGCCCCTTCTGCGATCCGGACATCGCCACGTCGATGCCCCAGGCGTCCATCTCGAACGGCATGCAGCCGAGCGAGGCGACCGTGTCGACCATGAACAGGGCCGGATGGCCGGCCGCCCTGATGGCCTGTCCGATGCCTTCGAGATCGTTGACGGCGCTCGACGCGGTGTCGACCTGCACCACCACGATCGCCTTGATGCTGTGGTCAGTGTCGCGGCGCAGCCGCTCCTCGACCTCGGCGGGATTTACGGCGCGGCGCCAGTCGCCTTTCAGCACTTCGACGTCACATCCCATCGCCTGCGCGGCGTTGCCCCAGCCGAGCGCAAACCGGCCGCTCTCCAGCACCAGCACCTTGTCGCCGCGTGACAACACGTTGCTGATCACCGCTTCCCAAGCGCCGTGGCCGTTGGCGATGTAGATGTAGGATTTGCCCTTGGTGGCGAACAGCCGGCTGAGATCGCGCAGCAGGCTCTCGCTCAGCTCCACCATTTCGTTCGAATAGATGTCCAGCGCCGGGCGGTGCATCGCCTGCAGCACCTCGTCCGGCATCGTGGTGGGGCCGGGGATCGCGAGGAATTCCCGTCCGGATCTGACGGCCATGATGCAGTCGTTCCCATGATGTGAAAAGCGTCGCGACCATGCCGCCGCGCGAGACCGAATTCAAGGCGCGGGCGCGATCGCCTCGGCGATGGTCCGGAAGAGTTGATCCTTGATGGTGGTGGCGAGCGGGCTGGGCAGCATGGCGGCCGGCGCGTCGCGCTTCTGGCCGTTCTCGACCAGGCGGAGAATCCAGACTTCGCCGTCGGTGTAATAGCGGTCGCCTTCGCCATTCCGGCCCGCGATCGTCGGTCCAATCCCCGTGACCTGATAGCGCGCCTCGACCATGCCGGCGGCTTCGAGGTCGGCGGCGAACCGCTCGCGCTCTGCGTCGATGTCCGGATCGATGTGGTGGGTGACGGCGCCGGTGTAGTGGCTCAGCCCCACGCCGCGGTCGAAGGTGGCGTCGCCGAGCCAGACCGGACGCCCCTCGGCACCGCTGTCGAGCACCTTCCACAACCGGACGTGGTGGCGCCGGTCGGCGCTGCGGCCGTCGGATTTCTCGAAGGCGAGATCCTCGCGCCGGCCGAGATAGTACAGGTTCGACACCGGCGCGTTGCGGTACGGCCGGTCGAGCAACACGCTGCCGGCGATTTCGATCGAGGAGCGCAGCGTGATCGGATCGGCCGGTGACCATCCCGCCGCGAGCATCGCCCGCAGCACATCCGTCTGGTTGCCGATCAGTCCGACATTGATCGGGTCGCCCGGAATGCCTTGCGCCGTACTGGTCGCCATCGGCAGTTCGGCCAGGCCGCGCTGATGGTCGTAATGCGTCCAGAACAGCGGCAGCGCCAGATAGGCGGCGAGCGTGTAGACCGTGATGAACAGCGCGGTGACCAGCCCGGCACGCCGCAGCCGGGGATGCCGCCGTCGTTCAAGTCGCTCGCCGGTGCTGTTCACTTCGCCGCGTCCGCTCTGGCTCGGGCGCGCGCAGCCTGTCGTTCGACCATGATGCTTGCCGACGCCTGATGCCGTCGTCCGGGATCATGCTCTAGCGGCGCGTTTCCCGGCAACCGGCGGCTTCGGCGTCTTCGACCGAGCAGAACCAGCGCGTGCCCTTGCTGATTTTCATCTGGATCTTCGCATACCAGCGGCTGGTCGGCTTATGATAGATGCATTCGCCCGAGGTGTTGACGTTGCCCTTGATGGTACAGTCGGGCGAAGGCGCAATCGGGCCGGAGGCCGAGGCGAGCAGGATGCGGCGGGCATTCTTCGGCGGCCGGGTGGCGCCGAGGATCACGGTCTTGTTGTTGCGCACGCGCCAGTCCCACGGCGCGATGAAGGCGCCCTGCCAAAGCCCGACCTTGGCGGCGCGCGCCGCTTTCTCGTCCGCGTCGTAGGCATGGGACACCCTGACATAGGAGAGCGCCCAACCGCTCTTCACCATCCATTGCTGGATGTCTTCGCCGTCCACCGTACACTTGGCGATCGACTGCTTCTTGTCGGTGCGCAGCACGCTGCAGGTCCAGCTTTTGCTGCCGACGTGGCCGGCCAGTGCGTCGCGGGCGGCGATGCCGCAGGTCCAGCGATCACCCTTGGGACCGAGGCAGAGTTGATCGAGCGAGGGCGCGTCGATGCCGGCGAGCCGGATGCGGGTGCCGCCGATCATGATCTGGTCGCCGTTACGGATTTTCGGCACGCCGCTGACGTCGGCAGCCTGCGCAGCGACGGGCAGCAGCAGGGCGAACCACAACGGGAGCAGGAGAGCTTTCAACATGCGTTCGCCATCTCGATCGGACCAATGCGACGACGCGCGCCGTGCCGCCGCAGCAAGGTGCCCGATTGTGAGGATTATTGGGCGCTCAGGCCAGCGCGGCGCGTAGTCCGATGCTTCAACTTCGCGCGAGACGTGTTCATCGGCGGTATTCGTTCATCTCGGTCAACCGCGGTGCTGCGCGCGCAGAATGGCCTGCCGGGCCAGCGCCAGTCCCATCAGCACGAAGGCGGAGGTGACCTGCGGCCCGCCGACCAGAATACGCGTCGGCGTCTTCATCTTGTTCCATTCATAGGCCTTGAACGGGCCGCGCCCGCCGCCTTCGCCGAGATGATTGAGGATGCAGTGCAGCGCCGGCGTGAGCTGCGCCAGCTCCGCATCGAGATGACCGAGCGCGATCAGCGCCAGCGCGGCGTCGAACACGTTCATCTCCCGGGCGACCAGTTCGTCCTGGACATAGGCCAGCACGTGCCCGCGGATGAAGTCGAACACGCCGTCCGGATCGATCGCGCGCCGCGCGGTCTCGTCGAGTGCACGGAAGGCGACGTAGCAGCGGCCGAAATAGGCGCAGTACAGCTCGGGCAGATAGTAGACGTGCGATTTGGGATCGGCGAAGCCGCCGCTGGCGACCAGCCGGCGGTGGAAGTCGACGATGCGCCGCACCGTCTCCAGCCGCGACGGCGTCTCGATGATTTTCCAGCGCGCGCAATTGCGGAAGCTGACTTCGAGCACGTCGAGATTGAGCGTGGGGTCGAGGTCGTTGCCGAACGGCCGCTCGCCGGCGACATTGTCGATCCAGGTGACGATGCCACCGTCGTAGTCGACATTGTCGTTGAGCGGCACGGTGACCAGCGGCGCATTGGCGCCGGCGCGGACCTGGTAGGAGGCGTAGAAGTCGATCAGCGGCTGATCGAGAATCGGATCGGTGGAGTTGGCCTGGGTCGCCGCCGAGATCGAGCAGGCGGTGGTGTCGCAATCGGGCACGTAGACGCCGAAGCCGAGGTCCTGTTTGATATGCGTGAAGAAACGGCTGAAGCGCGGATGCGGCGGCGGCGCCAGCGCGGTGATCACGTCGAACGACTCGCCGTCCGCTGAGCGCACGCGTTCGCGGCTGGTCTTGATGCAGAACTCGGTCATGTCGGCGATGATCCGCCGCGCGGTTCGGACGTCTTCGGGAGTGCCGAGGCCGGTGTCGATGAAGCTGAGTAGCGCCTCGATATAGAACGCGTCGTAATAGGCGGAGCGATGCCGGATCTGTACCGGCTCCCACATCGGCTCGGCGATACCGCGCCACGGCGGATTGATCACGCCCGCGACCGGCGAGCGCGCGATGAACACCCGCGCCAGATTGAACAGCAGCGTCGAGTTCTTGTAGCTGCGGGCGTTCAGCCCGGTCAGCGCCGTCAGAAAGGCGCGGCTATCCAAGTCAGCATCGCCGATCAGGTTGAAGGCCGCGTAGGTCGGGATGAAGCCGAGCCGCTCCCACGATCGCAGCAGATGATCGCCTGCCGCCCGGATCGCGCTGTCGATGTCGGCGAGCCGGGGCATCTGGGTCGGTGCCGGCAGCGGCCGCGGCCGTGGATGCTGCAGCTTTACCGTATCGAGCAGGGCCGCGATCGGGCGGCCGATCGCCGCCCAGTCGGGATCGGACGCATCGCGCGCGGCAATCAGCGCGTCGCGGATCGCCCTGAACCGGACCGGGTCCTTCAGCTCCGGCAGGCCGGCGCTGCGCAGCAGCGGCCGCAGCGCCGGATTGGCCAGAGCGGTCTTGTAGAACTTGGAAATATGCGGGTCGCCGTGCTTGCGGCCGAGGAAGACCGGGTCGCACAGGTCGTACAGCGATGGAGCCTGTTTGCGGGCGGTCAGCGCGCGAACCGCCGCGCCGGCCATCGTCAACATGTCCATGGTCCTTCCCGCCGTCCAGAAGCGTCAAGTCTTTGATAAATCACGGTCCAGCCGGATTGACAAATTCACCCTTGGGCCGCGGCGCCACGCCGCGCCCTGCCGGCTTCGCCATTCGCAACCGGCTGGCGCTGAGGTCTTCCAAGATTCAGATCGGGGGCCGTAAGTCACGCGGCGTAATATTGATCGAAAAACTGTGAACGGTTCCAAGTATAGCTACAGTCTAGGCATTCCGCGATCGACCGGCTATACGGTGCCGACAATTGCTGACTTGCCCGAAGGGCTTGAAACGGTTAATCCTTTGTTATGGTGCGGCGCCGCAATTAGAGCGTAATTCAACCGCACGGGATTGCCTCATCCTTCACCGACATATCGCGCCGTGCGCTGAAATGTGCGCGGATCAGGATCGATTGCTGATGATGTTTCGCGTACCCCGTCCGTCGCGCCGCTCGATGACGACGATCGCCACCCTGATCGGCGTGGTGTCGGCTGCCATCGGCGCACACGCTGCGCTCAACAAGCGCGGCGTCGATGCGTTGCGCGGTAAGGACACCGCGCAGGTCGGCACGGCCACGTCGACCGCTTCGCGCTTCGCTCTGGTCATCGGCAATGGCAGCTATCCGGATGCTTCCCGGCCGCTGTCCCAGCCGCTCAACGACGCCCGCGCGCTCAGCGCCGCGCTGCGTCGCGAGGGCTTCGATGTCGACGCGATCGAGGATGCCCGGCGCGAGGACATCCTGCAGGCAGTCGAGCGGCTGAAGGGCAGGGTCACCAAGGACTCCACCGTCGTGCTGTTCTTCGGCGGCTACGGCATCCAATCCGGCCGCGAGAGCTACATGATCCCGGTCGATGCCCGGATCTGGAAGGAGGCCGACGTTCGCCGCGCCGGCGTCAGCATCGAGGCCGTGCTGGACGCATTCAAGGACAGCGGCGTTCAGGCCAAGCTGGCGATCATCGACGCCTCCCGCCGCAATCCCTATGAGCGCCGCTTCCGCGCCTATTCGCATGGACTGGCGCCGATCAGCGCTCCGGCCAATGCGCTGGTGCTGTCGTCGGCGACGCCCGGCAAGGTCGCCGAGGACGGCGACGGCGAGAACAGTGTGCTGGTCGGCGCGCTGCTCGGTTCGATTTCGTCGCGCGTCGTCAGCGCTGACGCGGCTTTCGCCAAGGCCCGGCTCGCGGTGACTCGGGCGACCGGCGGCGCGCAGGTGCCGTCAGTGTCGTCGTCGCTGGTCGACGATGTGAAACTGGCGCCGGTCACGGCAGACGCTTCCGCCGGCACGGGCGGATAAGTCACCGCTGCTTCTCAAGAAAAAGGCCCCGGAGCGGCGTCGCTCCGGGGCCTTTTCTGTCTGCGCTGCTGCGGCTTAGTTCGACTGCAGCACGAAGCGGCGATTGTCCTTCTGCGCCGGCCGCGCGTTCATCGGATACAGCTTGGCGAAGGCTGCGACGTCTTCCTCCGCGACCGTAATCGGATTGGCCATCACCATCCAGTCGACGACCTCCGAGCACGGCGGTGTCGTCAGCGAGCCTTCATAGCGATAGTACGCGCGCTTTTCGGGCAGCAGCGCGTTGGGATCGATCGCGGCGTCCGCCTTGACGGCGGGGCCTTCGGTCTGCGGCATGGTGGCGACGATCTTGGCGAAGGTCGGGTTGGCCTTTCCGGTCTGCATCAGCACACCGAGCACGCCCAGGGTGCCGGACTCGGCGCGGTGGACGAAGTGAACTTCCATCGGGAAGTTCTTGCCGTCGATCAGGTGCTCGCTCGGATGGTGGAAGTGAAACTGCACCAGCTTGAAGGTGACGCCGCCGAGCTTCAGCTTGCTGTCGTCGCCGACGTTGACCTGGATCGTGTGACCATTGTTGACGATCGTGTCGACCTTGCCGGTCCACTCGGTTTCGATCGGGTACAAATTGGCGCTGACGGTGGTGCCGATGTCGATCGGCGACTGCTGCACGCCGATGCTGCAGATCTGATTGGCGGAATCCAGTTCGCCCCACTTCGCCGGGCCGCTGTCGCCCTCGTATCCCCAATGATGTGCGCCCTCGGCGGCGGCTCCGGCGGTGGCGCAGAGCGGGCAGAGGGCGAGGCCCGCAAAGGCTTTCAAAATAGCGCGACGATCCATGATTCGGTGCTCCCAGCAGTCGAGGCGCTAATTATCGCCGGGACCCCCCGTTTGTGAAGTCAGGAGAAGTGCTACGCAGCGGCGGAGCTATTGGCTGGCCCAGACGATGCGGGCGATCCATTCGACTTCGGATGGCGCCAGCGTTCTGTCCGGATGGCTCGGATTCAGCGAGGCCAGTTCGACGATCTTGGTGGTGCGCCGCTTCAACTCCTTCACCATCACCTCGCCGCCGGTGGTCCGGACCACCACGCGGTCGCCACGCCGGATCGCAGTGCCCGGCGAGACGACGATGATGTCGCCGTCGCGATAGGCTGGCTTCATCGAGTCGCCCGAGATCTCCAGCGCATAGGCGTGCTCGTCGTTGATCGACGGCAGCCCGATTTCATCCCAGCCCTTGCCGGCCGGAAATCCGCCGTCGTCGAAGAAGCCGCCGGCGCCGGCCTGGGCGAGTCCGAGCAGCGGCACCGATTGCACGACCCGCGGCCGGTCCGTGATCAGTTGCACGAAGGTGTCGATCGCCGTGTTGGTGGCCGTCAGCGCCTTCGCTACCGATTCGGTGGAGGGCCAACGCTCGCGGCCGTCATTGGTGATCCGCTTCGATTTGTTGAAGGTGGTAGGATCGAGGCCGGACTTTTTGGCAAGCCCGGAGGGCGAGAGGCCTGAGCGTTCAGCCAGGCGGTCGAGCGCAGTCCAGATCTGGTCGTGTGTCAGCATGTGCATCGCGGCCATCCCCATGGCGAAAAAAGAGCTTGACAAGTAGGAATTATTACCTCAATGCCGCGCGTTCCGCAATCCCGTCTTGCGACAAAAACGCGGCCCTTGCGGTGCACCCGGGCGGTCGATACGGTCGACCGCAAGCCCGGGTAATTTCCAGGCAACCGAACGCGCGCCGATCCCCTCTGCGGGACCCGGTTTTCGCGATCAGGACGTGCGCAAAATACTGTTTCCGCGGATGTTATTTCGGTTGCCCGGCGCTTTCTCGGGTTACATGACCGATCCGCCCTGACCAGCCGCAACGGGAATCCGCGCCTTTGCGCACGATCTACAAAATATGTGACGCTCCGGCGTGGCGCGCGGCCGAACAGGTCGGCGTGTATCGCGGCAGCGCCGACGACAGCCGCGACGGCTTCATCCATTTCTCCACCGCGGAGCAACTGGCCGGCACGCTGGCCAAGCACTATGCGGGGCAGACCGACCTGCTGCTGATCGCGGTGGATGCCGATGTGCTTGGTCCCGAGCTGCGCTGGGAGCCGTCGCGCGGCGGCGCGCTGTTTCCGCATCTGTACGGCGAGTTGCCGCTCGGCGCCGTCACCTCGGTGCAGGAGATCGCGACCCGGGCCGACGGCACGCACGAAATTCCGGAGCTGGTGCCGTGATCCGCGCTTTCGATGCCCTGTCGCTGCCGCTGCTGCGGCTGTTCGATGCCGAGGATGCGCACCGGCTGGCGATCCAGGGCCTTAAGCTGCTGCCCCAGGTCAAGCCGCGGCCGGACGATCCCAAGCTGGCGGTGCGGGCGTTCGGCCTGAATTTTCCCAATCCGGTCGGCATTGCGGCCGGCTTCGACAAGAACGCCGAGGCGCCGGATGCGCTGATGCGGCTCGGCTTCGGCTTCGTCGAGGTCGGTACGGTGACGCCGAAGCCGCAGTCCGGCAACCCGCGGCCGCGGCTGTTCCGGCTGGAGCGCGACGAGGCGGTGATCAACCGCATGGGCTTCAACAATGACGGCAGCGAAGTGGTGCTGCGTCGGCTGGCGGCGCGGGCCGGGCAGGGCGGCATTCTCGGCGTCAATGTCGGGGCCAACAAGGACAGCTCCGATCGCGTCGCCGACTATGTGTCGCTGATCGAGACCTTCGCGCCGGTCGCCAGTTACTTCACCGTCAACGTGTCGTCACCGAACACGCCGGGCCTGCGCAATCTGCAGCAGGCCGCGGCGCTCGACGATCTGCTGGCGCGGGTGATCGAGGCGCGCGAGCGGGTGCGCGCCAGTGCCGGCGACACGCCGGTGCTGCTCAAGATCGCGCCGGACCTGACGCTAGGTGAACTCGACGACGTCGTGCACATCGCCCGCTCGCGCCGTGTCGACGGCATGATCGTCGCCAACACCACGCTGTCGCGCTCGCCGCTGCTGCGCGAACGCAGCAAGATGAACGCGCAGGGTGGGCACAGCGGCCGGCCGCTGTTCCGGCTGTCGACCCGGATGGTGGCGGAGACCTATGTGCGCGCCGAAGGCGCATTCCCGCTGGTCGGCGTCGGCGGCATCGATTCCGGCGGCGCTGCGCTGACCAAGATCCGCGCCGGCGCCAGCCTGGTGCAGCTCTATTCGGCGCTGATCTACAAGGGCCTCGGTCTGGTCGAGAGCATCAAGTCCGACCTCGCCTCGACTCTGCTCCGCACCGGCCGCGACTCGTTGTCCGAAATCGTCGGTGCCGATGCACCCACGATTACTGCCGAAGAGTGGCCGGTGTAGCGCCGCGAGCGGGTGCCACCACGGCACTCTTGCGACCCGCCCCAAGCACGTTATTCCGGGGCGCGCGCTCTTGAGCGCGAACCCGGAATCCGGACGAGCTGGAAAAGAACACACACCACATCGAGGTTCCGGGTTCGCGAGCTTGCGCTCGCGCCCCGGAACGACGTGCCTTGGGGCAGGGCCGCCTTCAACCGCTGCTGCGGACTACAACTCCACGATCATCCCATCACTTGCCGCCAGATGGCTGATGCTGTCGAGCTTGTGCAGTACTTCGTCGCTCATATGGGTCAGGATCAGCCGCTTCGGATTAATCTGCGGCAGGTGGCTTTCGAGCAGCTTCAGGCTGATGTGGTTCTTCACCGTGCGATCGTAGGTGTAGGCCTCGCAGACGAACAGGTCGGCGTCGTGCGCGGCATCGACCAGCGTCGGCGTCCACTGCGTGTCGCCGCTATAGGCCAGCGTTCGGCCTTCGGCCTCGATCCGATAGGCATAAAACGGACCGCCGGAATCGCCGTGCACCACTGGAAACGGCGTCACCGTGACTGGGCCGAAGCTGCGCGGCGTGCCCGGCTCGAGCGCCACCACCTGCAGCTCGAAGGTCGGCTTTGCGGCCGACGAATGTTCGAACAGCGCTTCCATCACCCGCGTCAGCCTGATGTCGATCCCGGCCGGTCCGGCAATCACCAGCGGTCGCTTGCGCTTGCTGAACTGGGCGTCGAGCAGCAGAAACGGCAGACCGCCGAAATGGTCGCCGTGAAAGTGAGTGATCAGCACAAGGTCCAGCGCGTCGCGCGAGATGCCATAACGCTTCAGCGCCGGCAGCGAGGTGGCGCCGCAATCGATCAGGAAATTGGCGCTCTGGCCGGAGACATGAAAGCAGGTATTGAGGCGGCCGCCGGAGCCGAACGCGTCGCCGCAGCCGACAAATCGCAGTTGCATCGCTGATCCCCCGGCCGGCCGGTTGCCGTGCCGGGGCACCTCTACGCTCGGGAAATGGGGAGCGAAAGCCCCACTATCGCCGGATTGCGTCTCAGACCAGCTCGACCTTGCCGGTGGCAAGGTCGTAAACGCCGCCCACCACCTTGAGCTTGCCGCTCGACACCAGGCCGGCCAGGATCGGCTTCGACTCCTGCAACGTCTTCACGTTGTGGCGCACATTGGCGATCACCGCGCGCTGCGGCAGGTTATCGCCCTTTTCCTTCAGGGCCGGCTCGACGCCGGGCTTCATGGCGCGGACGAGATCGCCGATGTGGCCGGGCAGGTCGTTGCCTTTCTGCAGCGCGCCGATGGTGGCGTTGATGGCGCCGCAATTGCTGTGACCGAGCACCATGATCACCTTGGTGCCGAGCACGGCGGCGCCGTATTCGAGGCTGGCGAGTCCATCGGGCGTGACGAAGTTGCCGGCGACGCGGACCACGAACAGATTGCCCGGCCCCTGATCGAACGCCAGCTCCGGCGCGATGCGCGAGTCGGCACAGCCGAGGATCGCGGCGAACGGCGATTGGCCCTGCGACCGCGCCACGCGGCCGGCCGAGAAATCGCGCTCGCGGAGCTCGTTGCCGATGTAGCGGGCGTTGCCCTGCATCAGCTTGTCGAGGGCGGCATCCGGCGTATCGCTTGGGTTCGCAGCGGCCTGGGCGTAAGCGGCCGCAGGCAGCGCGGCGGCGGCCAGCAGGCCCAATCCGCCTTGAAACAGAGTGCGTCGGGACAGTCCGGGCTCAACGCAGGCGTCACACATTCCATCTCTCCTCTGGGGCATTTCCGAGGGAATGGTATTTCCGACGTTCCGATTTCGCGAAGTGTTGTTTTGGGTACAACTAATTGGTCGTGAAAACCGACTTAAAAGGCAGCAGCAAGCTTTAGGAAAAATCAGCGCGTTGCAGCCGGCGCGAACGACAGCCGAACCATCGCCGGATAGCGCAGCGCCTGCAGGCCGCCGCGCCAGACGTAGTGCAGCAGCAGCGCGAGCCACAGGCCGGTGTTGCCGAATGGGCGGAGGGCCAGCCATCCTGCGAAGAACAACACGAGCGACAGCAGCATCAGGTTGCGCATCTCGCGGGCCCAGGTGGCGCCGATGAAGATGCCGTCGAACGCGAAGGCGAACACGCCGAGCAGCGGCGCCAGCGTCACCAGCCACAGATAGTCGCGCGCGGCGACGCGCAGCTCGGGGCTGGCGGTGATCGCATCGATCAGTTGCGGCCCGGCGAGCGCGTAGGTGGCGCTGACCACAAGCGCGAAGGCGAAGCCCCACAGGATCACGAGCCGCGTTGCGCTGACGAAGCCGGCGCGATCGCGGGCGCCGAGCGTGCGGCCGCACAGCTGCTCGGCCGCATTGGCGAGACCGTCGAGGAAGAAGGCGCTGACCATCAGGAAATTATTGAGCACCGAATTGGTGGCGAGGATGACGTCGCCGGAGCGGGCGCCCTGCGCGGTGAAGAACAGGAACACGGTGATCAGCGCCGCGGTGCGGATCATGATGTCGCGATTGACCGCGAACATTCGCTTCAGCTTGTCGCGATCGAACAAAGTCGCGCGCGGCAGCTGCGGCACGCCGCGGAATAGCCATCCGGCGATTATCAGCCCGATGATCAGTCCAGAGCCTTCGGCGAGGATCGCTGCGATCGCCGCCCCTGTGATGCCGAAGTCGAACCACAGCACCAGCGTCAAGGTCGCGGCGATGTTGACGAGGTTGATGGCGACCTGAATGCCGAGCGCGAGCGTGGCGCGGGCTTGCCCGACTAGCCAGCCGAGCACGGCGAAGTTTGCCAGCACCAAGGGGGCCGACCAGATCCGGATCGTGAAGTAACTCCGCGCGGCCGCGCTGACCGCATCGCTGCCACCCATCGCACCGATCACGGCGCCCGCGAGCGGCGCCTGTAGCGCGACTAATAAGAGACCGACCGCGCCAGCGACGATCAGTCCGCGTAAGAGATGCGCCGGAACCTCGTTTCTATGCCCGGCGCCGAGCGATTGCGCGGTGAACGCCAGCGTGCTCATCCGCAGAAAGCCGAACAGCCAGAACAGGCAGTCGAAAATCACCGAGGTCATCGCCACGCCGCCGAGCAGCGTGGCGTCGCCGAGCCGGCCGATCGCCGCGGTGGCGACGACGCCGAGCAGCGGCGTGGTCAGATTGGCCACCATCGCCGGTCCGGCGATGGCAAAAACCTGCCGCGAGGTGACGCTGGAGTCTTGTGGCAAACCTGTGACGTCCGCGGATCAGCGCCCGCGCGGGCCGCCGAACAGCCGTGACAGCAGCCAGATCGGAATGACAATCACTGCGCCCAGCAGGAAGTACCGCCACAGCCCGGTGACCGCATCGAAGCCGAGATCCCACAGCCGCTGGAACAGCAACTGGATGCTGACGAGGATATTCCACGGGTCGAGGCCGACCGCGGCCAGCACCACGCCGACCAGCACGGACATCAGCACCAGGCGGAACAGCACCGCGAGCGGCGAGCCGCCGAGGAAACGGGTCAGGCCGTCATCGGAGGCCGGCAGATTTCGGGTGTCGTCGCGCATCGCTTCGGGTCCTCGTGCGGTCCGGCCGCATGATAATCGCTGTCAGGGAAATGGGGAACTGGCTTGCCGGCGTCAATGCCCGCCGGCGGCGGCTTTTTCGCGGCGCGGGGTTTCGGCCTTGAGCATCCGCTCCAGAGTTTCGAGCCGGTCGGCGTCGCGTGGCGGCTTGTCCCAGCGCAGCCGGTTGATTCGCGGAAACCGCATCGCGACGCCGGACTTGTGCCGCGGCGAGCGTTGCAGGCCTTCGAACGCGACTTCCAGCACCAGGCCTTGGTCGGGTTCGTGCACGACATGGCGGACCGGGCCGAACTTCTCGGTGGTGTTGCGGCGGACGAAACGGTCGATCTGCAGCAGTTCCTCGTCGGTGAAACCGAAATACGCCTTGCCGACCGGCACCAGCTGATCGCCACTGTCGCCCTCGGTCCAGACCCCGAAGGTGTAGTCGGAGTAATAGGACGAGCGCTTGCCGTGGCCGCGCTGGGCATACATCAGCACGGCATCGATGATGTGCGGGTCGTGCTTCCACTTCCACCATTGGCCTTTCGGCCGGCCCGGCAGATACAGCGCATCGCGCCGCTTCAGCATCACGCCCTCGACCGCGTCGGCGTCGAGGCCGGCGCCGGCCGAAGCCGGATCGCGCCGCGCGGCGGCGAGCCCCTCCCAGTCGTCGAACGCGACAGTCGGTGACAGGTCGATGCGTGGATCGTCGAGCCGGGCGATGAAAGTCTCCAGCCGGGCGCGGCGGTCGGCGAACGGCAGCGTGCGCAGATCCTCGTCGCCGTCGCCGAGCAGATCATAGGCGCGCAGGTGGATCGGATACTCCTTGGTCAGCTTCGGCGTCACCGATTTGCGGTTCAGCCGCTGCTGCAGCACGTTGAAGGTCTGCACCCGGCCTTCGCGCAGCACCAGCAGTTCGCCGTCGATGGCGCCGGGCAGGCGCAACGACGGCAGCAGATCGGGGAAGCTCATGGTGATGTCTTCGCCGCTGCGCGAATACAGGCGCACGACCGTGTCGCCGTCCTCGCTGAGGCCGCTCACCGCCTGGACGCGGATGCCGTCCCATTTCCATTCGGCGATGTAGTCGGCCGGATCCATCGCGGCGAAGTCGCCGTCCTCGACCGCATGCGCCAGCATCACCGGGCGGAACGGCGCCGGATCGCGATTGACCGGCTGCGGCCCGCGATTCTCCAGCCAGGCGAACAGCTCGAGGTAAGGCGGCTCGAGCCCGGGCCAGATCAGTTCGACGTCGTGCGGATCCTTGTCGCCGAACGAAGCCGCCGCGGTCTTGGCGAGTCGCGCCGACACGCCGATGCGGAGTGAGCCGGTGACCAGCTTGAGCAGCGCCCACCGCCCAGTCTCGTCGAGTTCATCCAGCCACCGCGTAAGTTGCGCCGGCATCTCGGCTTTGCCGAGACTATGCAGCGTGGTGACGATCTCGGTGAGGGTCGGCGGCGGCGGGTTGTTGTGACCGGGGCTTACTTCGGCGCTTATTTCTGAAGGGATATCCTCGCCGCGCGCGGGGCGAGATCCCTCTCCCGCTTGCGGGAGAGGGTTGGGGTGAGGGCGACCCAAGGATGGGCTCCCGCTGTGGACCCCCACCCCCGACCCCTCCCCGCAAGGGGGAGGGGAGTAAGGCAGCGCTCGACTCGGAGCTGGCCACATCAGCGCCACCGTCTCCGACAGATCGCCGACGTAGTCGTAGGACATCTCGAACAGCACCGGGTCTGTGCGTTCGGCGATCAGGGCGCGGATCAGGGCCGGCTTGGCGTGGCGGAACGATAGTGCGCCGGTCAGCGCGGCGAGGGCGTAGCCGCGGTCGGGGTCTTCGACTTCGCGGAAGTAGTTGACGATCAGCCGCAGCTTGGCGTTGCGGCCGGGTTCGTAGGCGAGGCGGTCGAGCAGTTCGGCGAATCGGTTCATGCCTCCGCGGCCTCGCTGGCCGGTAGCGCGGCGTCGTCATCTTCCTCGCCATAGCCGACCAGTTCGAGCGGCCGCGCCGTAAGGCCATGCGTCGTGCACCAATGCACCAGCGCGTCTTCCTGGCCGTGCGTCACCCAGACTTCGCCGGCGCCGGTCGCCGCGATCGTCGCGGTGAGGCCGTCCCAATCGGCATGATCGGAAATCACCAGCGGCAGCTCGACGCCGCGTTGCCTTGCGCGGGCACGCACGCGCATCCAGCCGGACGCAAACGCAGTCAGCGGATCTGGAAAGCGCCGCGTCCACAAATCCGAGGTCGCGGAGGGTGGCGCCAGCGTGATGGTGCCGGCGAGTTCGGCTTTCTTGACGCCCTTCACCGGGCGCAGTTCGCCGAGCGGCACGCCGCGCTCCGCATAGTAATGCGTGATCTTCTCCATGGCGCCGTGCAGATAGATTGGCGCGTCGTAACCGGCCTCGCGGATCAGCGCGATCACGCGCTGCGCTTTGCCGAGCGAATAGGCGCCGACCAGATGCGCGCGCTCCGGAAACAGTGCGACGGAGTTCAGCAGCTTGCGAACTTCACCCGCGGCGTCGGGATGGCGAAACACCGGAATGCCGAACGTCGCCTCGGTGATGAACACGTCGCACGGCACGATCTCGAACGGCGTGCAGGTCGGGTCGGGTGCGTCCTTGTAGTCGCCGGATGCGACGATGCGAATGCCGCCCGCTTCGACCGCGACCTGCGCCGAGCCGAGCACATGGCCGGCGGGATGGAACGTGATGGTGGTGTCGCCGAGCCGCAGCGTCTCGCCATAGCTGATCGCCTGTGTACTGCCGGCGAAATTCTCGCCGTAGCGCAGCCGCATCATGTCGAGGGTTTCCTGCGTCGCCAGCACGGCGCCGTGGCCGGGGCGGGCGTGGTCGGAATGGCCGTGCGTGATCACGGCGCGCTCCACCGGCCGCACCGGATCGATATGGAAGCCGCCCGGCTTGCAGCACAGCCCGGAGGCGATCGGCATCAGGATGTCGTGGGGACGCATGTTCGCTATATAGGCCAGCCTGAAGTCGAAACGAGTCGCACCCCGCCCGGTTCCGTCGATGCCCCTGTTCCTGTCGTCCGGAGACGTGCTGGCCGACCGTCGGTTCGATTTCGCGCGCGATTTGCTGGCACGCGGCGACGCGCCGGGCGCGGCCGATTTGCTGCTCCAGGCGATCGAACTGGCGCCGGCGTTTGCGTCGGCCTGGTTCGCGCTCGGCGAAATCCGTGCCGATCGGCTGAACGACCGTGCCGGCGCGATCGAAGCCTTTCAGCAGGCCCGCGACGCGGACCATTCCGATCGCCATGGCGCCGGGCTGCGGCTGATGCGGCTCGGTGCGTCCGAACTCGATGCGATGACGCCGGCCTATGTGACGAGCCTGTTCGACCAATATGCGCCGCGCTTCGAAGCGTCGCTGGTCGGCGAGCTCGGCTATCGCGGGCCGGAGCTGCTGCGGGATGCGGTGCTGGCGGTATGCGCTGCCGATCGCCCGCCGCGTTTCGCTCAAGTGATCGACCTCGGCTGCGGCACCGGGCTGGTCGGCCGGCTGTTTCAACCACTCGCCGAGATGATCGTCGGCTTCGACCTGTCGGCGCAGATGCTGGCGCAGGCCCGCGGCAGCGGCGCCTATGCGCGGCTGGTGCAGGCCGACCTGGTGGAGGGGCTGCGAGGGGAATCATCCGGCAGCGCGGACCTCGTTCTCGCTGCCGACGTGCTGATCTACATCCGCGATGCCGCGCCGTTGCTGCGCGAAGCGGCGCGCGTGCTGAAGCCCGGCGGGCTTCTTGCCGTTACCGCCGAAACCCACGCTGGCGAGGGCGTCGCGCTGACCGACGGCCTGCGCTTTGCGCAATCCGAATCCTACCTGCGCGACGAATTGCAACGCGCCGGCCTGCAGGTCGCGTTGGTGCAGCCCGCCTCCGCCCGCAACGAGCATCAGGCGCCTTTGCCCGGGCTGGTGGCGGTGGCGGTCAAGCCTTGAGTGTCGAGGCCACGCCTCCGCCGCGAGCACAGCACGTTCTCTCTCCCGCTCGCGGGAGCGGGCTGGGGTGAGGGCGACCCGAGCAGTTGAGTCTACGGCCCGCGGAGCGGAGTGCC
>NZ_JBMDXE010000324.1:0-73986 GCF_048594845.1 Rhodopseudomonas sp.
ACCAACGAGAAGCTCGCTAATGCCCGGTTCGGCGTCGAGGTCGAGCAGTCCTACGAGGCGGCGCGCAGCTCGACCCAGGCGCGCGCAATCCTCACCGCCATCATCATCTTCATCGTGTTCGCCAGCGTCGTGGCAATCCTGTGGGTCGGCTCGCACGACGTCGCCAACGGCACGATGACGCCGGGCCGGCTCGGCCAGTTCATCCTCTATGCAGCGTTCGCGGCCTCCAGCCTCGGCCAGCTCAGCGAAGTCTGGGGCGAAGTATCTGCCGCGTCCGGCGCTGCCGAGCGGCTGTTCGAGATCCTGCGCGTCAAGCCGGAGATTGCCGCACCCGCCAAGCCGCGCGAGCTGCCGCTGCCGGTGCGCGGCGATGTGGCGTTCGACAATGTCAGCTTCGCCTATCCGACCCGGCCGGACTATTTGGCGCTGAACGGCCTAACGCTCTCGATCAAAGCCGGCGAGAAGGTTGCGATCGTCGGCCCCTCGGGCGCCGGCAAGAGCACGCTGTTCCACCTGCTGCTGCGGTTCTACGATCCGGTCGCCGGCAAGATCTCGCTGGACGGCGTGCCGATTACCGAGGCCGATCCGCAGGCGGTGCGCGAGCGCATGGCGCTGGTCCCGCAGGACTCGGTGGTGTTCGCCGCCTCGGCCCGCGACAACATTCGCTTCGGCCGGGACGAGGCCAGCGACGCGGACGTCGAGCGCGCCGCCCAGCAGGCCCACGCCACCGAGTTCATCCACCGCCTGCCGGACGGCTTCGACACCAAGCTCGGCGAGCGCGGCGTGATGCTGTCGGGCGGCCAGCGCCAGCGCATCGCCATAGCCCGCGCCATTTTACGCGACGCCCCGCTGCTGCTGCTCGACGAAGCGACTTCGTCGCTCGATGCCGAGAGCGAGACGTTGGTACAAACCGCCCTGCAGGGTCTGATGCGGGACCGCACCACCCTGGTGATCGCCCATCGCCTTGCCACCGTGCTGTCCTGCGACCGCATCCTGGTCATGGAACACGGCCGCATTGTCGAACAAGGCACCCACGCCCAGCTCGTCGCCCGCGGCGGGCTCTACGCACGGCTGGCGAAGCTGCAGTTCGAGGCGGCTTAGCGCTGCTATTCCGAGCGCGTCGGCTGGTCCGGATTTCGGGCGGCGTGACGAACCGCGTGGATAATGATCTCGCTCGCAGCGATCTCGTAGAAAACGAGATAGGGATAGGGGCTGGTTACCAGCCGCCGGATTGTGGGATCGGTAGCTCGGACGCCGATCTGCGGATGGTCTGGTAACAGCCCGATCATGGTCCGGATGCGCGCCTGGACGCGGCGGGCTCCCTGCGGCGACTGTTCTGCCAAGTAATCGAGAATCGAGGCGAGATCGGCAAGGGCCGGGGCTGTGAAGCGCAGCCTCACAGCCCGTGCTTGGCCCACACCGCGCGGATCTGTTCGTCCGTCGCAAATTCGCCGCGGACTGCTGCGGCTTTCGATCGCTGGATCGCCGAGCGTTCGTCGTCCGACAATGAAACCGTCGCGACGTCTCGGCTCGCAAGCTGCATGACTAGCCGGGCGATGTCGTCCTGCTCCTCCGCAGGCAGACTGCGGGCCATCTCCAGCGCCTGATCGAGCAACGTTGTCATCGGCGCAATGTAGCTAGTTTTGCGCGGCGGCGAAAGATCAGGGCCGCCACAGCATGTTCAGCACCGGGCGGCCGGAGCTGTTGGTTTCTTCGCCGGTGACGGCGAAGCCGTGGCGGCGGTAGAACTTGATGGCTCGGTAGTTGTCGGCGTTGACCTTCAGCGTCACCTCGCGCGGCGAGCGCAGCTTGACCTCGTCGACCAGCGCTTCGGCAACGCCCCAGCCCCAATGTTCCGGCTCGACCACGAGTTGATCGAGATAGCCGGCGGTGTCGATCGTCACGAAGCCGATCATGCCGCCGCTGTTTTCAGCGACGATGATCTCGGCCTTGGGGACCAGCTCAGTGCGCCAGCGTTCGCGCCACCAGTCGACGCGCTTGTCGAAGTCGATCGCCGGATAAGCCAGCCGCCAGGTGCGCAGCCACAGGCCGATCGCGGCGTCTTCGTCGTCGTTGCGATAGGGGCGGAGCGTGAAGGCGGTGGTCATCCGGGCTCATTCGTCATGCCTGGACTTGAACCGGGCAACTTGTCGGAAGCATTCGTCGGATGGAAGGCCGGGTCAAGCCCGGCCATGACGCTTTGATAACAGCGATGACTCACCGCTCCGTCAGCTTCAGCTCGATGCGGCGGTTGCGCTTGAAGGCGTCTTCGGTGTTGGCGGTGTCGAGCGGCTGGAATTCGGCGAAGCCGGCGGCGAGCAGGCGCTGCGCCGGCACACCGAGCGTGATCAGATATTGCACCACCGCGATGGCGCGGGCGCTGGACAGTTCCCAGTTCGACTTGAAAACGCCGGTGATCGGCCGCTTGTCGGTGTGGCCGTCGACGCGGATCACCCACGGGATCTCCTCGGGAATCTTCTTGCCGATCTCGATCAGCGCCTGCGCCACCTTGTCGAGCTCGGCGCGGCCTTCGGGCAGCAGCACCGCCTGGCCGGTGTCGAAGAACACCTCGGACTGAAACACGAAACGATCGCCGACGATGCGGATATCGGGGCGGTCGCCGAGGATGGCGCGCAGCCGGCCGAAGAATTCCGAGCGATAGCGCGACAGCTCCTGCACCCGCTGCGCCAGCGCGACGTTCAGGCGCTGGCCGAGATCGGCGATGCGGCCCTGGGATTCCTTGTCGCGCTTCTCGGACGCATCGAGCGCTTCCTCGAGCGCCGCGAGCTGGCGGCGCAGCGCGGCGATCTGCTGGTTCAGCACCTCGACCTGCGCCAGCGCCCGCGCCGAAATCTGCTTCTCGGAGTCGAGCGCCTTGCCGAGTTCGCCGGCGCGGCCGGCTGCATCATTGCCGGCGCCCGCGAGGCCGTCATACAGGCTCTTCACCCGGTCGCGCTCGCCCTCCGCCGCGGTGAGGCCGGCGCGAACCTGCGACAGCTGCTCCTCGAGGTTCAGCTTGCCGAGCTTCTCCAGCGACAGCAGGTCGTTGAGCTGGGCGATCCGGGCATTCAGTTCCTGCAGCGCCTTGTCTTTGCCGGTGACTTCCTGTGACAGGAAGAACTGCACGACGAGAAACACCGACAGCAGGAACACGATGCCGAGGATCAGCGTCGACAGCGCGTCGACGAAGCCCGGCCAGTAGTTGAACCCGACCTCCTGCCGCCGCCCGCGCCCGAGCGCCATCAGCTCTTCTCCCGCTGGCGCACCAGCGTGGCCAGCAGTTCCTTGATCTCGCGGTTCTGCTCGCCCTGGGCGTCGGCCCATTCGCGGATCATCTGCTGCTCGTTGCGCATGTGAGCGACGAGGTTCTGGATCGCGTCGGCGAGATTGGCCATCGCGGCCGTGGTGGCGCGGTTGGCGCCGCCGTCTTCCATCGTCAGCCGCAGCCGCTCGATCGCGGTCTGCAACTCCGCGCTGCCGGCCATCGTGCCCTCGGGCGCGGCGCCGCGCACCGTCGAGGCGAGCCAGTCTTCGAGGTCGGTATAAAAGCGGTTCTGCGCCTGGCTCGATTGCAGGTCGAGGAAGCCGAGGATCAGCGAGCCGGCGAGGCCGAACAGCGACGACGAGAACGAGATGCCCATGCCGCCGAGCGGCGCGGCGAGGCCTTCCTTCAGCGTGTCGAACAGCGAACCGGCATCGCCTGTCACCTTCAGTCCGCCGATCACCCCGCCGATCGAGCCGACGGTTTCGATCAGGCCCCAGAACGTGCCGAGCAGGCCGAGGAACACCAACAGGCCGGTCATGTAGCGCGAGATGTCGCGCGCCTCGTCGAGCCGCGTGGCGATGGAGTCGAGCAGATGCCGCATGATCTGCGGCGAGATCGAGATGCGGCCGCTGCGCTCACCGCCCAGGATCGCGGCCATCGGCGCCAGCAGCGTCGGCCGGCGGTCGAGTGCAAGGCCGGGATCGGCAAGCCGAAAATTATTGACCCAGGCGACTTCGGGATACAGCCGGATCACCTGCCGGAACGCCAGCACGATGCCGATCGCCAGCACCGCCAGGATCAGCGCGTTGAGCCCCGGATTGGCGAGGAACGCCGCCATCGCCTGCTTGTACAGCACGACTGCGACCAGCCCGCACAGCACCAGAAAGACCAGCATCCGCACCAGGAAGATCCGCGGCGACGACAGCTTGGTGAGTTCGATCTCCATCGCCGAGCGGGAAGAGGAGCCAGATGCCATCGCGCGTTCGTTCTCCGGTTTGCCGGAAGCGGCTGTTTCAACCAATATGGCACAGTGCAGCGCGGAAGGAAGTCTCACCAGAGGTTTTCCGCTACTCCTGCACCATCGCGCCGCCTTGGTTCGGCTGGTGAAACCGGACGTTCCACGCGACCGTATGTCGGCTGCATGGCGCGGGCATGAAGGACTTACGATGACGGCTTTGTATCTCGAAGCTCTGGTGGCGATCGCGATTGCGCTCGGCGTGCTGATGGCCGGCGCCTGGCTGGTGCAGCAGAAGACCGGCAACTCCGGCTGGGTCGACACCATCTGGACGTTCTCGCTCGGCCTCACCGGCGCCGCCGCGGCGTTGTGGCCGGTGGAGGGAGCAGCGCCGAATACGCGGCAGTGGCTGGTGGCGGCGCTGGTGGTCGCCTGGTCGGTGCGGCTCGGCTCGCATATCGCGGCGCGCACCCGCCACATCACCGACGACCCGCGCTACGCCGCCTTCGCCAAGGACTGGGGGGCGGATGCGCCGAAGAAGATGTTCGTGTTCCTGCAGCAGCAGGCCTACGGCTCGGTGCCGCTGGTGTTCGCGATCTTCGTCGCCGCCCGTGCGCCGGCAGGCCCTTTGCGGTTGCAGGATTGGCTCGGCCTCTTGATCCTCGCCATCGGTATCGCCGGCGAGGGGCTCGCCGACTCGCAGCTCAAGGCTTTCCGGGAAAATCCCGCCAACAAGGGCAAGGTCTGCGACGCCGGATTGTGGCGCTGGTCACGGCATCCGAACTACTTCTTCCAGTGGTTCGGTTGGCTCAGCTATCCGGTGATCGCGATCATATTTGCCGATCCCTTGTCCTATCCGTGGGGCTTCGCGGCGCTGCTGGCGCCGCTGTTCATGTACTGGATCCTGGTCCACGTCACCGGCATTCCGCCGCTCGAAGAACAGATGCTCAAATCACGCGGCGAGCGCTATAAGGCGTATCAGGCGCGGACCAGCAAGTTCTTCCCGCTGCCGCCCGGAGGGTAAGCTGGACTATGAGCTTTGTGTCTTCCATTATCGGCGTCGCAGAGCGCGTGCCGTTACCGGACGCGGTGATCCGCGCCGGCATTCAGCGGCTGTGCGCCCGGACCGCCTTGAAGCTGGCGCAGGGCAACGAGGCGGCCGACGCCGCCTTCGCCCGCGAGATGGCGTTGCGCGCTGTGGCCGAACACACCGATGCGGCGAACGCGCAGCACTACGAGGTGCCGGCGGCGTTCTTCGGCAAGGTGCTGGGTCCGAACCGCAAGTACTCGTCGTGCTTCTATCGCGAGGCCGACACCACGCTGGCGCAGGCCGAAGAGGAAGCGCTGCGGATCACGATGGAGCACGCCGATCTGCGCGACGGCCAGTCTGTGCTCGAACTCGGCTGCGGCTGGGGCTCGTTGTCGCTGGCAATGGCCCGGCATCTGCCGAGCTCGCGCATCGTCGCGGTGTCGAACTCGTCGTCGCAGCGCCACTACATCGAGAGCGAGGCGGCGGCGCGTGGCCTGCTCAATCTGCGGGTGATCACCTGCGACATGAACGCGTTCGAGCCGCACGAGAAGTTTGACCGCATCGTCTCGGTCGAGATGTTCGAGCACATGATGAACTGGCGCAAGCTGCTCGGCTGGATCCGGGGCTGGCTCAATCCCGGCGGGCTGTTCTTCATGCATATCTTCACCCATCGCAGCGGCGCCTATCTGTTCGACCGCGCCGATCGCGAGGACTGGATCGCGCAGCACTTCTTCACCGGCGGCGTGATGCCGAGCCACAAGCTGATCCGGCAATACGGCGACCTGTTCAGCATCGATGAGCAGTGGCGCTGGAGCGGTCGGCACTATCAGCGGACCGCCGAGGACTGGCTGACGAATTTCGACAAGCACGAGTCCGAGATCGCAACCATCCTGCGTCCGGTCTATGGTGACGACACCGCGCTTTGGATGCGGCGCTGGCGCTGGTTCTTCCTCGCGACCTCCGGCCTGTTCGGCTCTGCGGACGGCGACGAATGGGGTGTGAGCCACTACCGGTTGAAGCCAGTCTAGGCGTTCGCCGTCGCCAGCCTGCGATGTTGTGCCGCGGCGTGCGGCACGAGCTACTCACGAGCTGTTGAATTTCAACGCAGCGTTGCGGGCGCGCGGAAAATCGATTAACAATCAACTAACTACATCATCTGTTAGGTCCGGATCGGGGCATTGTTGCGGTTCGGAATTGATCCGGCGCAATGCGGCCAGAGGTACTCGCGTCTAGGTTTCCGGCTCAACAACGGCAGGAGATGTAGCGTGTATCTGGATTCGCTTGGTTCGCTTGTGTTGTTCCTGGCCTGTGCCGTCGCACCCGCGTTGATCGCGTATCTGGTTCTCGACGACATTCGCCAGCGCGTGTTCCGGCGGACGCAATTGCGGCAGCCGGAGCCGATGGTGCGGGCGGCGTCCGTGCCGATGCAGGCGCGTCGGTCCGGCTGGTTCGCCTGGGCGAATAGCTGAGCTTCGATGAAGCGCGGAGCACCCGCCGCGAGTGATCCGGGTGCAACTCATCAACCAACGACAGTGAGGGTGAAGCCTTGACCATTGTTGCATTGATCGCCGCGATCTACGTGCTGGTCGGCCTGATCGGCCTCGTCGCGCTGGTCTATGGCGGACGCGAGATGGTGTCCGAGACCGCGCGCTGGAAGCGGTTCGACGAGGCGCATTACTGGGACGCCGCCGCCGAAGACTGGCGGCCCCATGAGCATCTCGCCGCGGGACAGATGCGCTGAGGCAGCGCTTTCAGGAATCCGTCCTGATTCTGTTCGATCTGCCCTGTTCAAGATCTGCCGGCATCCACCTGATCGGGTGGGTGCCGGTTTTTTATTCGGCGCGATCAGCGACGAACTCGAGAATGTCGCCCGGCTGGCAGTCGAGCGCCGCGCAGATCCGTTCCAGCGTATCGAAGCGGATGCCCTTGACCTTGCCGGATTTCAGCAACGAGACGTTCTGCTCGGTGATCCCGATGCGCTCGGCGAGCTCCTTCGAGCGCATCTTGCGCTTCGCCAGCATGACGTCGAGATTGACGACGATCGCCATCGATTACACGAAGCTCGCATTCTCGTCGGCGAGCCGCGTTGCCTCGCGCATCACCGCCGCGACCGCGATCAGGACGCCGCCGACGATCACCGAGACGTAGTCGTTACTTGAAAAGGTCAGCACCAGCATCCGCTGACCGGCGGGATTGCTCAGCGACAACGCGAGGGCCAGAGCGGTCGCGGTGACCGGGCCGAGCAGGCCCTGCGCCAGCACGGCGATGCCGAAGCGCTGAAGGTGGGTTGCGGCCGCGGCGGTGAACACCCGGCCGCGCGCAAACTCGGCGAACAGCGCCCGCACATTGACCAGCCCCCACAGCATCACCACGACCGGCACGGCGATGATCACCGCCGCCAGCGCCTGATTGCCGGAGTCGAGCGGTAGCCGCGCGCCGATTTCGCCGAGCTTCGTCAGCAGGAGATTGCGGGTCCAGCTCGGGACCAGGAAGGCCGCGGCGATCAGAGCTACGATCAGCACGATCCCGATCGTCGTCACCCACTCCATCGCGCGCGACAGCCGCACCAGCCTGGCGGCCGCCGGGTCAGCCAGACCGAGCGGGGCGCCGGCAGATGTTCGTGCTTGCATCGGAAAGCTCCATCATCTATTTCGACATGAAATTATCGTAAAACGATAAATTATCATCGTCAAGATAGGATGGCGTGATGCGCTTCCCTGCTCTGTTCAAATCCGCTGCTGCCGCCATGGCGCTCTGCGCACTGACCGCCTGCAGTTCGGTTCCGGTGACTTCGATGGTCAAGCTGGCGCGTACAGATCTGGCGGCTACGGACCCGGCCGCGCTGCGCATTGCCGTGCGGCTGCCGCAAGGGCTGCGGCCGCGCCGCGTGACGCTGCGCGTCACCGTGGCGGTCGGCGCGGAGAAAAGCGAGCAGGCGTTCGTACTGGCCGATCTGGACGACCCCGGCGAACTGTTGTCGCTGGCCGGCGAAGTGACGAACGACAGCATGATCTACGCCTTCCGGATCGCGCCGGCCGACGTGCCGCGGCTGCTCGCCGTTCGCGACGAGATGGCGGCCCACAAGGCGAAGGGCGAGCGCGGCTCGCTCACCATCGGCGTCGGCGCCGAAGCGTGCCGGCTCGGCGCGCTGCCGGCCAAGACGCTGGTCACCACCTATCTGAAAACCGAGCGCACCGGCGACTTCTTCCCGCTGACGCGCGACGTCGATCTGCGCAAGGACATGCCGAAAGAAGCCGCCCCGGAGCGGATTCCGTTGTGCGGCTAATGCGAGGGCGGAATAACCTCTACCCGCGCGCGGGGAGAGGTCGACCGGTGAAGCCGGGCGGGTGAGGGGGCGTCTCCACGAGTTTGAGCGTCTCGACCTGCTAGTTTGTAAGTTCCGATGACCGCCATCCGCGCTCGGCCGCGTGGAAGGGCCCCCTCATCCCACCCTTCTCCCCGCGCGCGGGGAGAAGGAGCAGGCTGTGCCTGGGGCTGACTCTTTCGAAGCGAGTTGGTAGTTCGACGACTTGGGCTCAGCTCTTCGGACACGTCGGAGGCGTGTCGTCGGACCATTCCGGCGCGGCGAGATCGAGGTCGTCGAGGCCGAGCAGGCCGATGGCGCGCAGCGCGATGTGGTCGATCATCTCGCTGATCGAGCGCGGTCGCTGATAGAATGCCGGCGAGATCGGCGCGACGATGCCGCCGATTTCGGTGACCTGCGCCATGCTGCGGATATGCCCCAGATGCAGCGGCGTCTCGCGCAGCATCAGCACCAGCCGGCGGCGTTCCTTGAGCTGCACATCGGCGGCCCGCACCAGCAGATTGTCGAGCTGGCCCCCGGCGATCGCCGACAGCGTGCGCACCGAGCACGGCGCCACGATCATGCCGGCGGTGCGAAACGAGCCCGATGCGATGCTGGCGCCGACGTCTTCGAAGCCATGATGCCGCTGTACGAGCTCTGTGACATGGTCGAGCGCCTTCGGCCCGATCTCGTAGGCGATGGTGCGCTCCGCGGCCGACGACACCACGAGATGAATTTCGTAGTCGGTGGTGGCGAGCAGTTCGACCACGCGCAGCCCGACCGCCGCGCCTGACGCGCCGCTGATGCCGACGATGACGCGGCGCGGCGCGCTCATCGCAGCAGCCTGCGCGCCGCGGCGCTCGGCGTCGGCGCGGGACTGAGGCCGAGGCTGGTCCACATCGCATCGACCCGCGCGATGACGTCCTTGTCCATCTCCAGCACCTTGCCCCATTCGCGGTCGGTTTCGGTGCCGATCTTGTTGGTCGCGTCGATCCCGAGCTTGCCGCCGAGGCCGGATTTCGGCGAGGCGAAGTCCAGATAGTCGATCGGGGTGTCGCTGATCGACACCATGTCGCGCGAGGTGTCGCTGCGTGTCGACACCGCCCACATCACGTCGGCCCAGTCGCGGACATCGACATCGTCGTCGACGATGATCAGGAGCTTGGTATAGCTGAACTGCGGCAGCATCGACCACAGCCCCATCATCAGCCGCCGCGCCTGGCCGGGATAGCGCTTCTTGATCGATGCCACGGCGATCCGATACGAGCACGCTTCCGGCGGCAGCCACAGATCGACGATCTCCGGAAACTGCCGCCGCGCCACGGGCAGGAAGACGTCGTTGAACGCCTCGCCGAGCCGCGACGGCTCGTCCGGCGGCCGGCCCGTGTAGGTCGACAGGTAGATCGGATTGCGCCGCATGGTGATCGCGGTGATCCGCATTACCGGAAATTCGTCGACCGCGTTGTAGTAGCCGGTGTGGTCGCCATACGGCCCTTCCGGCGCGGTCTCGGTCGGCGACACGAAGCCTTCCAGCACGATCTCGGCGTCGGCCGGCACCTGCAGCGGGATCGACACGCACGGCGTCAGGCTCGGCCGCTCGCCGCTCAAGAGGCCGGCGAATTTGATCTCCGACACCGTTTCCGGCAGCGGCAGCACCGCGGAGAGGATCATCGACGGATCGGCGCCGATCACGATCGCGACCGGCATCTCGCGATTGCCAGCCTTCCACTGATGATGATGCTTGGCGCCGCCGCGATGCGCCAGCCAGCGCATGATCAGCCGGTCCTTGCCGAGCACCTGCATCCGATACACGCCGACATTGTCGGTGCCGTGTACTCCCGGCGCCGGCTTGGTGAAGACCAACCCCCAAGTGATCAGCGGCGCCGGCTCGCCCGACCATGGAATCTGCACTGGCAGCCGGCCGAGATCGACTGCGTCGCCGGTCAGCACCACCTCCTGCACCGATGCGGATTTGGCGACCCTCGGCCGCATCGCCAGCGCGGCCTTGGCCATCGGCAATTTGCTCAGCGCATCGGTGAGGCTCTGCGGCGGCGCCGGCTCGCGCATTTCGGCGAGGGCTTCGCCGAGCCGCGACAGATTTTCCGGCAGGATGCCGAGCCCCCACGCGACGCGTTCGACAGTGCCGAACAGATTGACCAGGATCGGCATCTGGGACGGCGTGCCGTCGGCCTTGATCGGGTGTTCGATCAGCAGCGCCGGGCCGCCGGCGTGCAGCACGCGGCGATGAATTTCGGTGAGGTCGTGGACCACCGACACCGGCTTGCGGATCCGGTGCAGTTGCCCGCGGGATTCCAGATAGGCGGTGAAAGCGCGGAGGTCCGGGAAGGGCGGTTTGACGCGGCTGAGCATGGTGTCTCCGTGCGGACACCTCTGGTCAGCATCTGCGATCGGAGCTGTCTTTGATCAGGCGCAAAGAAGTACCGGCGAGACCGTTTAAACGAATGGTTCCTCATAAGGTGGCTCATGTCGGTATCCAATTCGTCCGTCTCCAGGATGCCCGCGCCGCTTGCCCTCGCAACGCGGGTTCTGCCGCTGTTGCCCCTGCAGGTGTTGCTCGGCATTTGCCTGCGGGAGATCCGCAGTCGGCATCCCCGCATCTTCGATCGTCTCGGCACGCACACCGGCAAGCGCTACGGCCTCGCGCCGACCGATCTGCCGATCGCTTTCGTGCTCGAGCCGCGGCGGATGAATCCGCGCGTCACCGTGGTGCGCACGCTGCCGTCCAATATCGACGCGCGCATTGCCGGACCGTTGTCGGCGCTGATCGGCATGACCGACGGCTCCTATGACGGCGACGCGCTGTTCTTCTCGCGCGACATCGAGGTCGACGGCGACATGGAAGCCGTGGTGGCGCTGCGCAACGCGATCGACGACTCGCGCGTCGATTTCCTCAAGGAGTCGGTGGCGTGGTTCGGCCCGCTGGCGGCGCCGATCGAACGAATTCTGCGCAGCCTGGTGGGCGCGCAGCCGACCTATCGCGAAGAGATGGGCGTCGGAGGCGGAGGTTAGACTATGGAACTGATCTGTCCGGCCGGCACGCCCGCCGCGCTGCACGACGCTGTCGCGGCAGGCGCCGACGCGATCTATTGCGGCTTCAACGACGAGACCAATGCGCGCAACTTTCCGGGGCTGAATTTCAGCCGTCAGGAGATGCGGGAGTCGATCGCCCATGCGCATCGCTACGGCACCAGCGTGCTGGTGGCGATCAACACCTTTGCGCGTGCCGGCAATGTCGAACTGTGGCAGCGCGCCGTCGACGATGCGGTCGAGGCAGGCGCCGACGCAGTGATCCTCGCCGACGTCGGCGTGATGGACTATTGCGCGCGGACGCATCCGCAGCAGCGTCTGCACGTCTCGGTGCAGGCAGCCGCCGCCAATGCCGACTCGATCAGGTTCTACATCGACAGCTTCAACGCCAAGCGCGTGGTGCTGCCGCGCGTGCTCAGCGTGCAGGAAATCGCGGCGATCACCAAGGAGGTGAACTGCGAGACCGAAGTGTTCATCTTCGGCGGGCTGTGCGTGATGGAGGAAGGCCGCTGCTCGCTGTCGTCCTACGCCACCGGCAAGTCGCCCAATATGGATGGCGTGTGTTCGCCCGCGGCGTCGATCCAGTATCGCGAGCAAAACGGAGCGCTGGTGTCGCGGCTCGGCGAGTTCACCATCAACAAATTCGCCAAGGGCGAGGCAGCGGCCTATCCGACGCTGTGCAAGGGCCGCTACCAGACCGACGAAGGCTGCGGCTATCTGTTCGAGGATCCTGCCTCGCTCGACGCCACCACGATGCTGCCGGACCTGCGTGCGGCGGGCGTCGCGGCGCTGAAGATCGAAGGCCGCCAGCGCGGTCGCGCCTATATCGAGCGCGTGGTGAAAACCTTCAAGGACGTGCTCGGTGCGCTCGACGAGGGCCGGCCGCTGCCGGTCGACGCGCTGCGCGGCCTCAGCGAAGGCCAGTCCAACACCACCGGCGCCTACAAGAAGACCTGGCGCTAACTCTCGAACGCTGATCGCGTCCGGCGCGCCGCGCCGGCGATCGTTTGATCGATGCACAACGAGGCGACTCCCATGCAACTCACGCTCGGTCCGGTGCTGTACAACTGGAAGCCCGAGGAGTGGCGCGATTTCTATTTCCGCATCGCCGACGAAGCGCCGGTCGACACCGTGGTGGTCGGCGAGGTGGTGTGCTCGAAGCGCCAGCCGTTCCTCGAGCCGCACATCCCCGCGGTGGTCGAGCGCCTCGCCGGCGCCGGCAAGGCCGTGCTGATGGGCTCGCTGACGCTGATGTCGCTGCCGCGCGAGCGCAAGGCGATGGCCGAACTCGCCGCCGATGACAGCTTCCCGATGGAGGTGAACGACCTCACTTGCCTGGGCATGCTCGGCGGCAAGCCGCATGCGATCGGCCCTTTCGTCAACATCTACAACGAGGCGACCGCCGGTTACTTCGCCACGCGCGGCGCGACGCGGATCTGCCTGCCGCCGGAATTGCCGCTGTCGGCGATCCGCGCGATCGCGCGGTCGCAGCCCGAAGTGACGTTCGAAGTGTTCGCGTTCGGCCGCGTGCCGCTGGCGATCTCGGCGCGCTGCTATCACGCCCGGCTCAACAAGCTGTCCAAGGACAATTGCAAATTCGTCTGCGAGCAGGACCCCGACGGCCTCGCCGTGACGACGCTCGACGACGAGCCGTTCCTGGCGATGAACGGCGTGCAGACGCTGTCCTACACCTGCGCCAGCTTGCTCGGCGACATCGACAAGCTGAAGGATGCCGGTGTCGGCAGCCTGCGGCTGTCACCGCAGCAATGCGACATGGTGGCGCTGGCGAAGCTGTTCCGCGACGTGATCGACGGCAAGATCAGCGCGGCCGAGGGCGGGCAGCAAGTGGAGCAGCTCTACCCGCTGCGCAAATCCAACGGCTTCCTGTTCTCCAAGCCGGGCGCCGCGTTCATTACCGACAGCGGTGACGTGCGACGGATCGTTCCGGCGGCGTGACCGCACGGGACTGATTAGCACCATGGGCGTCGCCACAGTGCCTGCCATCGTCCTCCGCGAAGGCGTAGGATAGGGGCGGCGGCGCGCTAAAGCTGGGCTTTGCGATTTAGGGGCGCCCGCGCTTGCAGGCTACGAAGGCTTGTCCGCCGCGCAGTCGCGTATCGCCGCTCCGCCATCATCCGTAAGCGCCCTCCCAGGTCCCAGGTCCCAGGTCTTCTCACAGAAGTTAGGGGAGCCGATCGAAGCCTGGCAGCAACGCCGGGGGCGGGGGCCAGCTCGGTGACCAGTGCATGACATGAGGCAGCGAAGTTGCTGTGTCGCGACAGCGGTTCGGCCCCACTTTCTCCGGAACGGTCAATTTTGAACGCGCTTGGTGATTGCGACTACGTGTTAGTACGAGGTCAAAATTTCACCGATCCTCAATCGTTGATGTCGCATTTGATAAGCATCATTCCAAGCATAAGCCGGGTTCGATGCGCCTTACTCTCAAATTCTCGCTGATCGCCATTGTGTCGCTGCTCCTGATGATTGTGGCGGTTCAAGGTGTCGTCGCCGTCATGAAGATCCAGGCGGTCAATTCGCGGACCGAAGATATCGCGGTCAACTGGCTGCCGTCGGTCAAGGTGCTCGGCCAGCTCAAATATGCGGTCACCCGCGCGCGGCTGAGCGTGTTCCGGCAAGCTCTGGGCGATGCGCAGTCGCAGGACCGGCTCGGCAAGATCCTGGATGACCGCCTCGCGACGGTCGACAACCTGTCCAAGCAATATGCTCAGCTGATCACCGGTCCGGAGGAGCGAAAGCTCTGGGACGACTTCTCGGCGAAATGGAAGGCCTATCTCGACGAGCAGCGCAAGGTGATGGAGGTCGGTCCCGCGAACTTCATCAATGTCGATGACGCGAGGTCTCGGCCGCTGTTCGACGCGGCGCTGAAGGCGCTCGATGCCGACGTCGACTTCAACAATAACGGCGCGGCCAATGCGACGGTCGCGGCCAAGACCGGGTTCGACGAAGCCTGGTACATGATGGTCATCGTCAGCACGGTCGCGGTCGCCATCGGCATTGCGGCGATCCTGTTCGTGATCTTCTGGGTCGCCCGCGGCCTGACCGGTCTCAACGGCGCGCTCGGCCGGATGGCCGGCGGCCAGCTCGACATCGTGATCCCGGGCGCCGGCCGCGGCGACGAAATCGGCGACATGGCGCGCAACGTCACACGGATCCGCGAGAACGCCGAGCTGAAGGCACGCGAGGAGGCCGAGGCCAAGGCGCGGCAGGAGCACATCGCAGCCGAGCAGCGGAAGCAGGAACTGCTGGCGCTGGCGGACAATTTCGAGGGGGCGGTCGGCGAGATCATCGAGACCGTGTCATCCGCCGCCACCGAGCTCGAAGCCTCGGCCGGCACGCTCACGACCACGGCCGATCGCTCGCTCCAGATCGCCACCGAGGTCACGTCGGCGTCCGACGAAGCCTCGACCAACGTCCAGTCGGTAGCCTCCGCCACCGAGGAAATGGCCTCGTCGATCACCGAGATCAGCCGCCAGGTCCAGGCCTCGGCGCAGATCGCCGGAGCCGCGGTGGCTCAGGCGGAAAAGACCAACTCGCAGATCGGTCAGCTCGCATCGGCCGCCAACCGGATCGGCGATGTCATCGAACTGATCAACAACATCGCCGGCCAGACCAACCTGCTGGCCCTGAACGCCACGATCGAGGCGGCTCGGGCCGGCGAGGCTGGCCGCGGCTTCGCCGTGGTGGCTTCGGAGGTCAAGGCGCTGGCCGAGCAGACCGCCAAGGCGACCGGCGAGATCAGCCAGCAGATCAGCGGCATGCAGGCGGCGACCGGCGAGTCGGTCAACGCCATCAAGGAAATCAGCCTCACCATCAGCCAGATGTCGGAGATCGCCTCGACCATCGCGTCGGCGGTCGAGGAGCAGGGGGCCGCCACGCAGGAGATTTCCCGCAACGTTCAGCAGGCTGCGATGGGCACCCAGCGGGTGTCGTCGAACGTCTCCGACGTTCAGCGCGGCGCCGGCGAAACCGGCTCGGCTTCCGCCCAGGTGCTGTCGGCGGCCAAGTCGCTGTCGCGCGACCGCAACCTCCTGAAGCAGCAGGTCGGCAAGTTCCTGAACACGATCCGGGCGGCCTGACGCCGTCCGGCGGCGCTGGCGGGCCGCTTTAGCGGTCCGTCTCGCTCGTCAGCTCAGCGGCTTCAGAATCCGCGCCAGCGTGCCGTGGATGACCTCGTTGCCGGCGACGATGTCGCCGGTCTTCAGCACGTCGCCGCCGTTGATGTCGCCGACGGTGCCGCCCGCTTCGCGGATCATCACGATGCCGGCCGCGATGTCCCACGGCGACAGGTTGCGTTCCCAGTAACCGTCGAACCGGCCGGCGGCGACGGCCGCGAGGTCGAGCGAGGCGGTGCCGAAGCGGCGCAGGCCGGCGACCTTGGGCTGCAGCGCCAGCATCTCGCGCTGGTTCTGAGCGAAGTCGCCGCGGCCGATATGTGGCAGGCCGCAGGCGATGACGCAGTCGTGCAGCTCGCGGCGGCCGGCGACGCGCAGTCGGGAGTCGTTGAGGAATGCGCCCTTGCCGCGCTCGGCGATGTACAGCTCTTCGTTGGCCGGATTGTAGATCACGCCCGCGATCGGAACGTCCTCGCGCACGAGGCCGATCGAGATCGCGAAGTGCGGGATGCCGTGCAGGAAGTTGGTGGTGCCGTCGAGCGGATCGACGATCCAGGTGTGGCTCTTGTCGCTGCCTTCGCGGGAGCCGCCTTCCTCGCCGAGGAAGCCGTAGCCGGGCCGCGCCTTGGCGAGGTCGTCATACAGCATCTCTTCGGCGCGCTTGTCGGCCTTCGACACGAAGTTCGCCGGCCCCTTGAGCGACACCTGCAGGTTCTCGAGCTCGCCGAAATCGCGCTTGAGGCTGCGGCCGGCGCGGCGCGCGGCCTTGACCATGACGTTGATGAGAGCGGAAGGGATCATGGCGGTCTCGAAACGACCTGCGGCAGGTCTGACAGAGGAATTTGCGGGGGATGGACGGGCCGAAGGGGTGCCCTGCGCGGGCCGCGCCGTCAAGCCTCGATGACACGCCGGATCAGGTGCGGGGACGCCTGATCATTTGGCGCCGAGCCATTTGCGGGCGGCGTCCTGGGCCTTGGCGCGGTCCTCGGGGCTCAGCTGGGCCTGGGCTTCGTCGAGCATCAGGTCGCCCTTGCCGGAGGTCTTGGCCACCAGATGCCATTTGATGGCCTCGACCGGATCGCGCGGCGCGCCCTGGCCGCTGAACAGCACATGGGCGAGGCGGTTCTGGGCGATCGGATTGTTGGCCTGCGCGGCCTTGCGCAGCAGCGCCACCGCCGCGACCTCGTTCTTCGGCGTGCCGGTGCCGTTGTACAGCGCGATGGCATATTCGACCTCGGCGGCGACGTTGCCGGCGACCGAGGCGGCCTGCAGCAGCCGCACCGACTGCTCGATGTTCTTCTCGACGCCGGTGCCCTCCTTGTAGAAGGTCGCCAGCGCATATTGCGCCTCGGGATTGCCGGCATCGGCCGCCACCCGCAGCAGCTCGGCGGCGCGCTTGAGGTCCTGCGGGAAGGTCTGGCCGTCGAGATACAGCAGCGCCAGATTATAGGCCGCCTTGGGCTCGCCGAGCTTGGCTGAGGACGCCAGCCATTTGGCGGCTTCCTCGCGATTGGCTGGCCCGCCGCCGCGTCCCGCCATGCGGGCCATCGCCAGCGCGAACATCGCCTCGCGGTCGCCCAGATCGGCGGCGCGCCTGTACCATTCCACCGCCTTGTTGTAGTCGCGCTTGGTGCCGAGCGCGTTGGCGTAGAGTTCGCCCAGCATGGTCATCGCCTTGGGGTCGCCCTGCTCCTGGGCGCGCTTCATCGCCAGGTCGAACGCGGTCTTGTAGAAGCCGCGCTGATAGGCGCCGTACACCAGATCGACATTGGGGTCGTCCGCGGCTGCATCGGCCCCCTCCGCGGGCGTGCCGGGCTTGGCAGGGCCGCCCTTGTCGGCGGCGGGCTTCTTGGCCTTGTCCTTATCGGCGGGCGCCGCAGCGGGCTTGGCGGCGGCTTTGGGCGCGGGAGCCGGCTTGGGCTTCGGCTTCTCCGGCTCGATCGGCTTCGGAAACGGATTGGGCGGCGGCGGCGTCAGCGACAGTTGCGCCGACGCCGTGGTGGCGAACAGCAGCACGGTCGCGGCAAGCGAGATCGGGCGCAGCGATTTCATCGATCATCCCCGCGAGGCTGGGGCCGCTTCGGCGGCCGCCGCATAGCCCCGCTTCAGCGCCGCTTCCGCGTCCGCCAGGACAGCCGCCTCAGCGCCGGGTTCGGCCCAGACGAGGTCGCCGACCAGCACGAAATCGGCGCCGGCCGCCGCGAATTCCTCGACCTCGTCGCGCGACAGCGCGTAGACGACGCAAGGCGGCTCGAACAGCTCGGCCCACCAGTTCAGCCGCTCGGCGATCGCATCGGACGACGGCCGGGTGCCGTCGTCGGCCGGTTCGCCGAACAGCACGTAGTCGGCGCCGGCTTCGCCGGCCATCATGGAATCGTGGCGGGTCGGCAGGCCGCCGACGCCGGCGATCCGCGACGGCTGCAATTGCGGCAGCCATTCCTTCATTTCGCCGAGGCCGGTCAGGTGGGCCCCGTCGGCGCCGCCGCGTGCCACCAGGTCGGCATGGCTCTCCAGGAGCAGCGCGGCGCCGCCCGCCTGCACCACGCCCGCCACCGCCTTGGTGCGCGTGATCAACGTCCTCGGATCGGATGGTGCGAGCCGCAGCAGCACCGCCGCGATATCGGCAGCGGCGAGCAGGCGCGGCAGCACCGCGAGCAGGGGAGCGGGATCAGCGAGCACCGGCGTCGCGAGGTAGAGACGCGGCGCCGGACGAGGCGGGGCAGGCTTGGCGGCCATCGAGGCTATGCGGCTTTCTTGCTTTCGAGCGACGAGCTCCACTCGCCCTTGCTGGCGAGCGAATTCATCTTGGCCCGATGGGTGAACGCGGCCTGGCCGGCCGCGACATTGTCGACCTTGCCCGACCACGCCTTCTGCGGCGCGGCCTGCAGGGCGCGGCCGTAGGAGAACGTCAGGCCCCAGGGCAGGCCGCCGATCTTGTTCATGGCGTCGAGATGCGCGGTGGCTTCCTCGTCGGACTGGCCGCCCGACAGGAACGCGATGCCCGGCACCGCCGACGGCACACACGACTTCAGCAGCTTGACGGTCTTCTCGGCGACTTCCTGAACCGAAGCCTGCTTGGACGACTTCTTGCCGGCGATCGCCATGTTGGGCTTCAGGATCATGCCCTCGAGCGCGACGCGCTGGAAGTAGAGCTGCTGGAAGGTTTCTTTCAGCACCCACTCGGTGACGTTGTAGCAGGTGTCGATGTCGTGGGCGCCGTCCATCAGCACTTCCGGCTCGACGATCGGCACGATCTGGGCCTGCTGGCACAGCGCGGCGTAGCGCGCCAGCGCGTGCGCGTTGGTCATGATCGCCGTGTGGGTCGGAACGCCGCTCGCGGAATCGATATCGATCACCGCGCGCCATTTCGCGAAGCGCGCGCCCTGCTTGTAGTACTTGTCGAGACGCTCGGCGAGCTTGTCGAGACCGACGGTGATCAGTTCGCCCGGGCAGCCCGGCAGCTTCTGGGTGCCTTCATCGACCTTGATGCCGGGGATGGAGCCGGACTGCTCGATCAGCTTGACCAGCGGCGTGCCGTCGGCGGCGTTCTGCCAGATGGTTTCGTCGTACAGGATGACGCCGGAGATGTACTCGCTCATGGCCTCTTTGGAGCGGAACATCATCTCGCGATAGTCGCGGCGGTTGGTTTCGGTGGACTCGACGCCGATCACGTCGAACCGCTTCTTGATGGTCCCGGAGGATTCGTCGGCCGCAAGGATGCCCTTGCCGGGCGCGACCATCGCCCGGGCAATCTTGTTGAGGTCGGCGAGGTTCATCAACGTCTCTCCTATGAGGTGTTTTTGTTGGTTGGAAGGCAGCGGACAGGGTCTTAGACGAAAGCCGAGATGAGGGTCTTAGACAATGCCCAGGAAAATGGCGAGGGCGCGATTGACCGCGGAGATGTCTTCGGGGGAGAGGCGGCCGATGCGTGAACGGATTCGGTGAGGTGCGACTGCCGTGATCTTGTCCACCATGATCTGAGACAGATGCCGGAGGCCGTTATCCGGGGCCGGCTCGACTGAAACGCGGATCACGTCGATATCGCGCAATTCTGTGGTGAGCGGTAAGACCACGATCGAGGGGACTTCATCGAAATCCTCGTTCTGGACAACAACAGCGGGTCTGGGCTTGCCATAGTCGCCTTGCATGGCGACCAGAACGATGTCGCCTCGGGTCACTTCCAGCCTTCTGGATCGTACCAGTCTTCAATTTCGGCGAGAATCTGCTGCTCGTGAGGATCGTTCGCGATCAATTGGCACTGCCGCTTGATCTCGGCCTTCCATTCCGCCGACTTGTAGTTCTCGGGAACCCAGATCGTCGCTGGCTTCAGCCCCATCGCCTTCATCTTCTCGCGGTGACGGCGGACGCGTTCGGCGCTGAGGCTGCGCGGCTTGTCGGCACGCTGGGCCTTAGCGGCCGTGCGCTTGCCGGTGGCCGGCTTGTCGACCTTCCTGTCCATCGGGACTGCCTCCATCCGAAGCGTTACATGTAACGCAACATAGGCCCCGGAAGGCGGGCTCGCAAGCCGGCGCGGAGGCGCCGGCCGCGAGCCTTACTTCGCCCGCAGCACTTCGACGCCCGGCAGCGGCTTGCCTTCCATCCACTCCAGGAAGGCGCCGCCGGCGGTCGAGATGTAGGTGAAGTCGTCGGCCACGCCGGCGTGGTTGAGCGCCGCGACGGTGTCGCCGCCGCCCGCCACCGAGATCAGCTTGCCGTCCTTGGTGCGCTTGGCGGCGTGCTTGGCGGCCTCGACGGTGCCCTTGTCGAACGGCGTCAGCTCGAACGCGCCGACCGGGCCGTTCCAGACCAGCGTGGCGGCGTCATCGATCGCCGCGTGGATGCGCTCGATCGAGCGCGGGCCGACGTCCAGGATCATGGCGTCGTCCGGAATCGCGTCGAGCCCGTAGGCGAAGGACGGCGCGTTGGCTTCGAAGTGATAAGCCACGGTTGCGTCGACCGGCAGGATGATGGCGCAGTTCGCGGCCTCGGCCTTGTTCATGATGCGCAAGGCAGTCTCGGCCAGATCCTTCTCGCACAGCGACTTGCCGACTTTGACGCCCTGCGCATGAAGGAACGTGTTGGCCATGCCGCCGCCGATCACCAGCGCCTGCACCTTGGTCACCAAGTTTTCCAGCAGGTCGATCTTGCTCGACACCTTGGCGCCGCCGACGATCGCGATCACCGGCTTGGTGGGGGCTTCCAGCGCCTTCTCCAGCGCAACCAGTTCAGCCTGCATGGTGCGGCCCGCATAGGCCGGCAGCTTGTGGCCGAGGCCTTCGGTCGTCGCATGCGCACGGTGCGCCGCCGAGAACGCGTCGTTGACCCAGATATCACCGAGCTCGGCGAGCTTGGCGACAAAGGCCGGATCGTTCTTCTCTTCTTCCGGATGGAAGCGGGTGTTCTCGAGGCACAGGATGTCGCCGTCCTTCATGGCGGCGATCGCCTTGGCGGCGGGTTCGCCGACGCAATCGTCGGCAAACGCGACGGGTTTCTTGATCACCTCGGCGAGCGCAGCGGCGACCGGCTTCAGCGAGTTCTTGTCGTCGCGTCCCGTCGGCCGGCCGAAATGCGCCAGCAGGATCACCTTGCCGCCCTTACCGGCGATCTCGGTGATGGTCGGCGCGACGCGGTCGAGCCGGGTGGTGTCGGTCACCTTGCCGGCGTCCATCGGCACGTTGAGATCGACGCGCAGCAGCACGCGTTTGCCTTTGACATCGACGTCGTCGAGGGTGCGGAATGATTTGGTCATGATGAACCCGTGCCTGGGGTGTCATCCTTCGAGACGCCTCGCTGCGCTCGGCCGCTCGGGATGAGGATTACGACACCGCGAGGACTAACACCCCCCGCGTTCAGATGCGCTTCTTCATGGTGAGGCGCGGGCAAGGCCCGCGTCTCACCATGCGAAGACGCGTAGTTAGTTCGTCAGATCAGCTTGCCCATCGCCACGGCGGTGTCGGCCATGCGGTTGGAGAAGCCCCACTCGTTGTCGTACCACGACATCACGCGTACCAGCGTGCCGTTCTGCACCTTGGTCTGGTCCATGTGGAAGGTGGACGAGTGCGGATCGTGGTTGAAGTCGATCGAGACGTTCGGCGCGTCGGTGACGCCGAGGATGCCCTTCAGCTCCTGCGACGCCGCGCGGCGGATCGCGTCGTTGATCTCTTCCTTGGTGGTGGCCTTCTTGGCGATGATCTTGAGGTCGACCACCGAGACGTTCGGGGTCGGCACGCGGATCGCGACGCCGTCGAGCTTGCCCTTCAGCTCGGGCAGCACCAGGCCGATTGCCTTCGCGGCACCGGTCGAGGTCGGGATCATCGACATCGCGGCGGCGCGGCCGCGGTAGAGATCCTTGTGCATGGTGTCCAGCGTCGGCTGGTCGCCGGTGTAGGCGTGGATCGTGGTCATGAAGCCGGTCTCGATGCCGACGGTGTCGTTCAGCACCTTGGCGACCGGTGCCAGGCAGTTCGTGGTGCACGACCCGTTCGACACGACCATGTGGTCCTTCGACAGCGTCTCGTGATTGACGCCATAGACGATCGTCGCGTCCGCGCCGTCCGACGGAGCCGAAACGAGGACGCGCTTGGCGCCGGCGGTCAGCAGCGCGGCGGCCTTGTCGCGGGCGGTGAAGATGCCGGTGCATTCCATCGCGATGTCGACGCCGATGTCCTTGTAGGGAAGCGCCGACGGATCCTTGATGGCCGTGACCTTGATCTTGCCACGGCCGATGTCGAGCGCGTCGCCGTCGACCTTGACCTCGTGCGGGAAGCGGCCGTGCACCGAGTCGAAGCGCAGCAGATGGGCGTTGGTCTCGACCGGGCCGAGGTCGTTGATCGCAACGACTTCGATGTCCTTACGGCCGGACTCGTAGATCGCCCGCAGAACGTTGCGGCCGATACGGCCAAACCCATTGATCGCGACCCGGACTGCCATCCAACTTCTCCTCGGTGCTAATGATACTCAATTGTCATGGGGAGAGGGGTTCCCCGTACTTGTGCGGTGTCATGCCCTGAATGCACCGCACTTGCAATGCGCTCGTTTGTCGAATCTCCCCAGCGCCTTACTTGGCGCCGAGACGGCTCGTCGCAGCCTCGACGACCGCTTCCGCGGTAATGCCGAAATGCTTGTAAAGCTCCTTTGCGGGAGCGCTGGCGCCGAAGCTCGACATCCCGACGAAGCCTCCCTCCGGACCGATGATCGCATCCCAGCCGAACCGCACTGCGGCCTCGACCGCGACCTTGACGGGCGCGTCGCCGATGATCGACTTGCGGGTCGCCGCATCCTGCTGCAGCAGCAGGTCGAGCGACGGCACTGACACCACGCGGGCGGCGACGCCCTTGTCGGCCAGCAGCTTCTGCGCCGCGACCGCGATCTCGACCTCGGAGCCGGTGGCGAAGATCGTCACCTGTGCCTTGCCGTTCGCGGCGACCAGCTCATAGCCGCCCTTGGCGCAGCGGTTCTCGTCCGACTTGGTGGTGCGCACCGGCGTCAGGTTCTGCCGCGACAGCGCCAGCACCGTCGGGCCCTGGGTGTTCTCCAGCGCAAGCTGCCAGCACTCGGCGGTCTCGACCGGATCCGCCGGGCGGAAAACCCGCATGTTCGGCATCGCGCGCAGCGAGGCGAGGTGTTCGACCGGCTGGTGGGTCGGGCCGTCTTCGCCGAGCCCGATCGAGTCGTGGGTCATGATGTAGACCACCGGCACATGCGACAGCGCCGCGATGCGCATTGACGGGCGCGCGTAGTCGGCGAAGCACATGAAGGTGCCGCCGGCAGGCGCGAAGCCGCCATGCATCGCGAGGCCGTTCATCGCCGCCGCCATGCCCATCTCGCGGATGCCGTAGTGGATATACCGTCCGCTGAAATCATCCGGCGTGACGTCCTTGGCATGCTTGGTGCGGGTGTTGTTGGACGGCGTCAGGTCGGCCGAGCCGAGCAGCATCTCGGGCACCACTTCGACGATTGCTTCGAGCGCCACTTCGCTGGCCTTGCGGGTGGCGATGGTCTGCGGCTCGGCGACCAGTCTGTCCTTGAGCTTGCGGATCGCGCCGTCCAGCGCCGCCGGGCGCTTGCGGTCGATCACCCGGCGCTGGAATTCGCCGCGCTGCTCGGCCGGCAGCGCCTCGAAGCGCTTCTGCCAGTCGGCACGGGCCTTGGCGCCCTTGCTGCCGACCTCGCGCCAGGCGGTCAGCACATCGTCCGGAATTTCGAACGGGCCGTAGTCCCAGCCCAGCGCTTTCTTGGCGCCGGCGAGTTCTTCGGCGCCGAGCGGCTCGCCGTGGGCCTTGGAGGTGCCCGCGCGGGTCGGCGCGCCGAAGCCGATCGTGGTCTTGCAGGCGATCATGGTGGGGCGGTCTGACGCCTGCGCCTTGCGGATCGCGTCGGCGATCGCCTTGTGGTCGTGGCCGTCGATCCGGAACGAATTCCAGCCGTGCGCCTGGAAGCGCGCCACCTGGTCGACATTGTCGGTCAGCGTCAGCGGGCCGTCGATCGAGATGCCGTTGTCGTCGTACAGGAAGATCAGCTTCGACAGCTTGAGATGGCCGGCCAGCGCGATTGCCTCGTGGCTGACGCCTTCCATCAGGTCGCCGTCCGAGCACAGCACATAGGTGTAGTGATCGACGATCTCGCCGAACTCCGCGGCGAGCAGACGCTCCGCCAGCGCGGTGCCGACCGACGACGCCACACCCTGGCCGAGCGGGCCGGTGGTGGTTTCGACCGAGTCGGTGATCGAATTCTCCGGATGGCCGGGCGTGCGCGAATCCAGCTGGCGGAAATTCTTGATCTGGTCGAGCGTCATCTCCTTGTTGCCGGTCAAATACAGCAACGCGTAGAGCAGCATCGAGCCATGGCCGGCCGACAGGATGAAGCGGTCGCGGTCCGGCCAATGCGCATCGGCTGCGTCGAATTTCAGGAATTCGCTCCACAGCACGGCAGCGACATCGGCGGCGCCCATCGGCAGGCCCGGATGTCCGGACTTGGCCTTCTCGACTGCATCCATCGCCAGCGCCCGGATTGCGTTCGCCATACGGGAATGATCGACCTTCGCCATGATGTAACCACCTGAAATCGTGTGTTTGCCGGCGCTCCGCGGGTCGGAGCGCAGTGCCGCTCCGGCACAGCCAGAGACACGAACAGGCCGAAAATACCGGGGTGCGCTGGTGGCATAGCACCATGATCCGGCGAGTCCAAGGCAGGGGCCTGGGATCAGCACGAGGCGCGTGCTTTGTGGTGCATAGTTGAGCAGCGGCGTTGCGCTCGGCTGCCTTGCTGCGTAAATTTCCACGCCTAAAGGCTTGTCCAATCGTGGCTTTTATTTGGACGCGTGAAGCTGCGAGGGTCGCGCAACACTATGACCGATCGTCCCGCCCCCGGTTCCATCAGTGCCGATCAGGCTCCGACCGAGATCGTCGCCGCGACGCGTCGTCTTGCCGCGGCGCTCGAGGCGCTGGAAGGCGCGGTCGAGCGGCGGGCCGAGGCGGACCGTGACGAGGACGAACTGGCGTCACGGATTCAGGCGCTCGGCGCCGATCGCTCCCGCCTCGCCGACGAACTCGATGGATCGCTGGTCAAGACCCGCAAGCTGGAGCGCGCCAACCGGGAGATCGCCCAGCGGCTCGACGCCGCGATCGGCACCATCCGCGCCGTGCTCGAATCCGAGCCCGCCGACGAAGAGGAGCCGTCATGAGCTCGAAGGACGCCGCGGCCGCCGCCAACCATGTCAGCGTCACCATCAATGGCCGGCAATACCGCATGGCCTGCGAGCCGGGGCAGGAGCCGCAGCTCCTCGGCCTCGCCGACAATCTCGAGAGCCGCATCCAGAGCCTGCGTGGCCGCTTCGGTGAGATCGGCGATGCACGCCTCACCGTGATGGCCGCGCTGATGATGGCCGATGAACTGCTCGACGTGAACGGCCGCCTCGCCGCGCTTCAGCAGGAAGTCGACGCGCTGCGCGAAGACCGCAGCCAATCGATCGAACGCACGGTGACCACCAACCGTGCCGTCGCCGCCGCCCTCAACAGCGCCGCCGAACGCATCGAACGCACCACGCAGGTCCTGAACCGCACCATCGGCGGCGGGATTGCGATCGGGTAGTTAGGACGTTCGACCTCTCTACGTCGTTGCGAGCGAAGCGAAGCAATCCAGCTCCGTGCTCGGCGCTGGATTGCTTCGTCGCTGCGCTCCTCGCAATGACGGCGCAGATGGTTGTTACTTCCTGAACACCGCGACCAACTCGACATGCGGCGTATACTTGAACTGATCGACGGGGGTCACCTTCTCCAGCCGGTAGCCGCCGTCGATCAGCAGCCTTGCGTCGCGCGCGAACGTCGTCGCGTTGCAGGAGACGGCGATGATCAGCGGCACCTTGCTGGCCGCGAGTTGCGCCGCCTGGGCCTGGGCGCCCTGGCGCGGCGGGTCGAATAGCACGGCGTCGAAATCAACTAACTCTGGCGGTGCCAGCGGACGGCGGAACAGATCGCGCGGCTCGGCTTTCACCGGCTTAAGGCCGGGCGTCGCCAGCGCGGCCTTCTGCAGGGCCGACACCGCCGGCGCATCGCTGTCGCAGGCGAACACGCGGGCCTTCGTCGCGAGCCGTAGCGCGAACGGGCCGACGCCGCAGAACAGATCGGCGATCAGCTTGGCGCGCTTGATTTCGGCCAGCGCGAGATCGGCCAGCGTCTGTTCGCCGAGCGCGGTGGCCTGCAGGAAGGCGCCGGGCGGCAGCGTGACGCGCGCGGTGCCGATCATCACCGTCGGCGGCATCCGCATCAGCACCAGTTCGCCGTGCCGCGTCAGCCGCGCCAAACGATGCTGCTCGGCGAGCTTCGACAGCGACACGATCAGCTTCGGCGGCAGCGGGCCGGAGCCGCGCACGTCGACATCGAGGCCGTTCTCGGCGGCGGTGACCTGAATATCGAGCGGCTTGCCGACCGGCGTCAGCGCTTCCGCTAGCGCCCACGCCGCCTCGATCGCGCCATTGAGCCCCGGATCGAGGATCGGGCAATGATCGATCGGCACGACGTCGTGGCTCGCCGCCGCGCTGAAGCCGACCTTGAGGACGTCGTGCGTGCCCCTGCGTCCGTGCAGCGTGATGCGGCGGCGGCCGGCGCCGTGCGCATCGATCAGCGGCGCGACCGGCGCGTCGATCTTCGCCTGCGCCAGCGTCTCGACCACCAGATTGCGCTTCCAGGCGCGATACGGCTCGTCCTGCCAATGCTGAATCGCGCAACCGCCGCAGATGCCGAAATGCGGGCAGAACGGATCGACGCGTTCGGGGCTGGCGACATCGACGCGCAACAGCTTGCGCCGGTCGGGATGGCCCGACACCAGCGCCGTCTCCACGGTCTCGCCGCCGAGCGCGTAGGGCACAAAGAGGGTGCCGCTGGTGGCGAGGCTGACGCCGTCGCCGCGATGGCCGACGTGATCGATCTTGAGAATGTCGTTCATGCTGCAGCGATATAGCGCGCCGCGGCCGGCCGGGCACCTGTGCGTCTCAACAAATCGCTAGGCGCTCGGCATCGCGGTCCGGCTCAGCAGGTGGAAACGCCACACCAGCAGCGCGGCGTACACCACCAGCCCGATCGCCAGACCGATCCAAACCCCGAACGGCCCAACGCCGGCGGTAAAGCCGAGCAGCCAGCAGCACGGAAACGCGATCACCCAGAAGCACAGGATGGCGAACAGCAGCGGCACGCGAGTATCGTTGCGCCCGCGCAGCGCACCGTTGGCGACGACCTGCAGGCCGTCGGCGATGAAGAAGCTGGCGCCGACGATCAGCAGCGCCGCGGTCAGCTCCGCCGTGGCGGCCGACTGCGCGCTGTCGCCAAGGAACAGATGCGGGATCTGATGCCGCGTCAGCGCCACCAGCAGCGTCATCGCCGCCATGAATACGAGGCCGAGCCCGATCGCCGCGAAGCCGGCGCGTCGCGCGCCCTCGGCGTCGGCGCGGCCGATCGCGTGCCCGACCCGCACGGTGGCGGCGATCGAGATGCCCATCGGCACCATGAACATGATGGCCGCGATCTGCAGGGCGATCTGGTGCGCAGCCAGCGCTGTGGTGCCGAACTTGCCCATCAGCAGCGCTGCGGCGCCGAACACGCCGTATTCCAGCACGGAAGCGCCGGAGATCGGCAAGCCGAGATGCAGCAGCCGGCCCATCAGCGGCCCGTCGAACCGCCACAGCTCGCCGAACACCTGGTATTTCCTGAACGGCCGCATGGTGACGCAGACGATCGCCGCGACCACGCACATGCCGACCGCGACGATCGCGGTGGCGAGACCAGCGCCGAAGATGCCGAGCTGCGGCACGCCGAAGCCGCCATGGATCAGCCAATAAGCGAGGCCGAGATTGATCGGGATCGCCGCCAGCATGATCCACAGCGCCGGCTCCGGCCGGTTCACCGCGCCCATGAAGCCGCGCAGCGCGATGAACAGCCAGGACGGCAGCAGCGACCAGGCGAGGCCATCGAGATACAGGCCCGCCAGCTTCGCCGTGCCGGGATCCTGGCCGAGCGCCAGCAGCATCTGCTCGCCGAGCAACTGGCCGAGAGTCAGCGGCACACCGGCGATCACCGTCGCCCACAGTCCGACGCGCAGCGCCGCGCGCACCTGCCGCGGATTGCGGGCGCCGACCGCCTGCGCGGCCAGCGGCGTCACCGCGGAGACCAGGCCGAGCCCCATCGTGAAGGTGGCGAACAGCACCGTGTGGGCGAGCGCGGCCGCGGCGACCGACTGGTCGCCGAGCCGGCCGATCAGCGCCAGGTCGGTCGTCATCATTGCAATTTGGCCAAGCTGCGTCAGCGCCATCGGCGCTGCGAGCCACAGCGTCTCGATAACTTCCGTTCGCCACGCAGACGATTTCGCCGGCGCAAACGCGCCGGCGGTGACTTCCGAGCCAGGGTGGGTCATGGCGCGCACCATAGCCGAACTTGCGGCGGGAGTAAGACTGTTGCGATTGCGAAGCCTGTCAGCCGCGCCGCGCTCCGAGGAAGAATTCCGTGTTGCCGTCGCCGCCGGCGATCGACGAGGCGAACACCTCGATGTCGGTGCAGCCGAGCGAGGCCGCATAGGCGGTGATGTTGTCGCACACCGCGCGATGCGCCGCGGTATCGCGGACGATGCCGTGCTTCGACGGGACTTCGAATTGCGGCTTGATCAGCGCCAGCAGACTCATCGGCGCCGCGGCGAGCGACAGCGCGGCCGGCAGCACCAGCTTCAGCGAGATGAAGCTGGCATCGATCACCACCACGTCGGGCCGTTGCGGCAGCCGCTTGCCTTCCAGGCTGCGGATGTCGGTGGATTCCATCGACACGATCTTCGCATGGCCGCGCAGCGACGGATGCAATTGATCGCGGCCGACATCGACCGCGAACACCAGCGCCGCGCCCTCGGCCAGCAACACCTCGGTGAAGCCGCCGGTGGACGAGCCGACGTCGAGGCAGACGTGGTCTTCGATCTCGATCGGATAGCGCTCCAGCGCGCCCGCCAGCTTGACGCCGCCGCGCGACACCCACGGATGCGCCGCCTCGGCCTGCAAGCTGGCGTCGAGCGCGATCGGCTCGGACACTTTGGTGACTTGCTTGCCGTCCGCGAACACAAGCCCAGCCTCGATCGCCGCCTGCGCCCGCGCGCGGCTTTCGAACAGGCCGCGCTCGACGAGGACGACGTCGGCGCGCTTGCGGGGTGGGGAGTCGGGCGACTTGGCCATGATTAGTTCGCCGCCTTCTGCAGCAGCCGTTGCGCTGCGATCTGCACGCAGCTCTCGAACGCGGTGAGATCGTGCCACAAGTCAGCAGGCGCGTTGCGCGGGGTCACCAGCGGCGCGCCGTGCAGTTCCAGGCAATGGATCAGCATCAGATTGTCGGCGAGGCCGAAATCTTCGACCGCGAGCCCGTCGGCGCCGATCAGCAGGTCGTCGCGTTTGGTGATCGTCTCGAACCGCGCGACGCGGTCGACGTAGCTCGCCGGATCGTTTGTATAGCCGAGGACGAGCTTGCCGCGGCCGGCCATGTAGCCGAGTTCGTACACCGTGCCGGCATCGGCGCTCGGTCCGCGAAACGGCGTCAGATTGGCGATGATCGCATCGGCCCGGTCCATCATCGCCTCGTTGCCGCGAAAGATCTGCAGCGACGCATCATGCGCCGCGAGCGCGACGGCGTTGTCGAGCGGGAAGAGGCCGGTGAGGCCGTGGCGCGCACAGAGCGCAGCCTTGCGCCGACCCATCTCGAGCGCATCGGGCAGGAAGACGTCGGGACCGGCGAGGTAGATGTTCATCGCACACGCGCATATCTGTGCCCCGGACGCTGCGCAACGCGCCGCGCAGCGGCGTGGTGCGCTGCAGATCCGGGGTCCCGGTTGCTGGGGTGAAACAGAACCGGGGTCCCGGATCTGCGCTGCGGCAAGTGCCGCAGCTTGTCCGGGACACGGATCGGGTTGGCGCGTTACGCCAGCTTTGAGGTCTCGGCCTTGACGTCCTTGCCGAGCGCTTCGAACACCTTCTTGACGATCGCCTTGGCGTCGAGGCCGGCGCGGGCGTACATCGCGGCCGGGGTGTCGTGGTCGAGGAAGACGTCGGGCAGCACCATCGAGCGCATCTTTACTTCGCCGTCGAGCTTGCCGTGTTCGGCCAGCGCCTGCATCACGTGGCTGCCGAAGCCGCCGATCGAGCCTTCCTCGATGGTGATCAGGATCTCATGGTCGTTGGCGAGCTTCAGGATCATGTCGATGTCGAGCGGCTTCATGAAGCGCGCGTCGGCGACGGTGGCGGAGAGGCCCAGCGTCGCCAGCTCTTCGGCGGCCTTCTCGCACTCGGCCAGACGGGTGCCGAACGACAGCAGCGCAACCTTGTTGCCCTGGCGGACGATGCGGCCCTTGCCTATCTCCAGCGGAATGCCGACTTCCGGCATCTCGACGCCGCGGCCTTCGCCGCGCGGATAGCGTACCGCGCTCGGCCGGTCGTTGATCGCCACCTGGGTGGCGACCATGTGCACCAGCTCGGCCTCGTCGGCCGCCGCCATGATCACCAGGTTCGGCAGGCAGCCCAGATAGGCGTTGTCGAACGAGCCCGCATGAGTGGCGCCATCGGCGCCGACCAGGCCGGCGCGGTCGATCGCGAAGCGGACCGGCAGGTTCTGGATGCAGACGTCGTGCACGATCTGGTCGTAGGCGCGCTGCAGGAAGGTCGAGTAGATCGCGCAGAACGGTTTGTAACCCTCGGTGGCGAGACCGGCCGCGAAGGTCACGGCGTGCTGCTCGGCGATGCCGACGTCGAAGGTGCGCTTCGGGAACGCCTTCTCGAAGATGTCGATGCCGGTGCCGGACGGCATCGCGGCGGTGATGCCGACGATCTTGTCGTCCTTCTGGGCTTCCTTGACGAGGCTCTGGCCGAACACGTTCTGATAGGCGGGGGCGTTCGACTTGGCCTTCGACTGCGCGCCGGTGGCGATGTCGAACTTGACCACCGCGTGATACTTGTCGGCGGCGGCTTCGGCCGGGGCGTAGCCCTTGCCCTTCTGGGTCACGACATGGATCAGGAACGGGCCGGCGTCGGCGTCGCGGACGTTCTGCAGGATCGGCAGCAGATGATCGAGGTTGTGACCGTCGATCGGGCCGACGTAGTAGAAGCCGAGCTCCTCGAACAGCGTGCCGCCGCCCATCATGAAGCCGCGGGAATATTCCTCGGCGCGGGCGGCGCGGTCGGCGATCAGCTTCGGCAGATGCTTGCCGATCTGCTTGCCGGCCTCGCGCAGCGACCGGTAGGTCTTGCCCGAATACAGCCGCGACAGATACGACGACATCGCGCCGACCGGCGGAGCGATCGACATGTTGTTGTCGTTGAGGATCACGATCAGCCGCGAGTTCATCGCGCCGGCGTTGTTCATCGCCTCATAGGCCATGCCGGCCGAGATCGAGCCGTCGCCGATCACCGCGATGACGTTGTTCTTGACGCCCGACAGCTCGCTGGCCACCGCCATGCCGAGGCCGGCCGAGATCGAGGTCGAGGAGTGACCGGCGCCGAACGGATCGTAGTCGCTCTCGGTGCGCTTGGCGAAGCCGGACAGGCCGCCCGGGGTGCGCAGCGTGCGGATGCGGTCGCGGCGGCCGGTGAGGATCTTGTGCGGATAGGCCTGATGGCCGACGTCCCAGATCAGGCGGTCACGCGGGGTGTCGAACACATAATGAATGGCGGTGGTCAGTTCCACCACGCCGAGGCCGGCGCCGAAATGACCGCCCGTGACCGACACCGCATCGATCGTTTCTTGCCGCAATTCGTCTGCAACCTGCCGAACTTGGTCGATTCGAAGCTTGCGGAGGTCTTCCGGCGTACGGATGGTGTCGAGAAGCGGCGTCTTACTCAATTCGGTCACGGCGATATTCCAGTCTTAACTATGGGGCTGGTGAGGCCCGCGACGAATGGTCCGAACTGTCCGATCTGCGGCAGCCCACCAGGCTTCCGCCTCCTTGCTCAGGAGAAAATCAACGATCGAAAGCGTAAGCTGCGCTTCGATCAGTCGAAGTGACCCGGATCACTGAAGTGCGGCAGCACACGTCCACCGAAATTGGCAGCTGCCACCAAGCAGGTGTCACCCTCGGCGCATAAGCTCATACCCTTACACAAACTCTAATTCAAAGCCAATGAGGGGCTGCCCAACGCTTGGCCGGCCTGCATAAACTTTCGCCGAACACGGTTGATCCATGCAATTCCGACCCAAGTGTTGTGTGTCTGCCACGGCCATCTGGGTTCGATCTCAGGTGTCCGGACGTCAGATGACGCCCGGTTACCTGTCGGTTTGCTGAACAGCCCGATTATTGAACGTCGAGCGGCTCGGTTCCCGTAGGCTGGCCGCTGGCGTCGGTGGTGATCTTGTCGACGCGCGCCTCGGCCTGCCGCAGCAGGTCCTCGCAGCGGCGCTTAAGTACTTCACCGCGCTCGTAAATCGCCACCGACTCCTCGAGCGGAACCTTGCCGTCCTCGAGCCGCTTGACGATCGTCTCGAGTTCCTCGATCGCGCGTTCGAAGCTCAGCTTTTTGACATCGGCGGGGGCGTCGGCCATCGGCGGCTCCTGGATGCGCCGGGTGCGGCCGGCGGCAAAGGTATGCTGTGGGGGTGAGGAGGGCGCCTCAGGCGCCCATCAGGGCGCCGACATGGGCGGCGACCGATTCACTCAGGCCCTGCAAGTCATACCCGCCCTCGAGCACCGAGACAATGCGGCCGCCGGCGGTCTTGTCGGCGACGTCCATCAGCTTCTGGGTGACCCAGGCGAAGTCCTCGGCGTGCAGGTTGAGGCTGGCCAGCGGGTCGCGGTAATGCGCGTCGAAGCCGGCCGAGATCACGATCAGTTCCGGCGCGAAGCGCTCGAGCTGCGGCAGGATCGCGGTATCAAAGGCGAAGCGGAACTCCTTGCCGCCGTCCTCGGATGCCAAGGGGGCATTGACGATGTTGTCGTGCTCGCCGCGCTCGGTGGCCGAGCCGGTGCCGGGGAACAGCGGCATCTGGTGGGTCGAGCAATACATCACGGTGCGGTCGCCCCAGAAGATGTCCTGCGTGCCGTTGCCGTGGTGCACGTCGAAGTCCACCACCGCGGCGCGCTCGATGCCGTATTTGCGCTGCGCATAGCGGGCGGCGATTGCGGCATTGCCGAAGAAGCAAAATCCCATCGGCTTGGTGACTTCGGCATGGTGGCCGGGCGGACGCGTCGCCACGAAGGCGTTGGCGGCCGTGCCCTTCATCACCGCGTCGACCGCCGACACCGCGCCGCCGACGCCGCGCAGTGCGGCTTCGAACGTGCCCGGCGACATCGAGGTATCACCATCGACATAGACGATGCCGCTCGACGGCGACATGTGGCGCATCTCGACGATGTGGTGATCGGTGTGACACAGCGCGATGTGTTCGAGCGAGCCGATCGGCGCTTCGCCGCGCGCCAGCGTCGCGAACCGCTCGGCGGTCAGCGTCTTGTTGACGGCGATCAGCCGCTCGGCGCGTTCCGGATGCCCCTCAGGCGTATGATGCTCGAGACACGCAGAATGGGTCAAAAATAACGTGGTCATTCGGGAGCGCCTGAAACGTCCGATCGGGGGAGAGACGAAATAATCATCGAATGAACTTAAGTGCCCGCCGCGTCGTGCGGAAGGGCCGCTTAAGGCTTAGCGAGTCACAGACTTAATTCAATCGCAAAATGCGGTCTTGCGCAGCCGGCGCGATCGGGCTGTGCGCCTTGAAATAGCCGAACAGCGCATCGACGTCGTAAACGCCGGTGAGCCGCTCGCTGCCTTGCGTGAACGGCACGAAGCCGTCGCCGCCCGAGGCGAGATACTGATTGACGGTCACGCGATAGTTACGATCCGCCGCGATCGGCCGGCCGTTCAGCATCATGCGGTCGGCGACGATCCGCGCGCCGGGCGCAGCGGTATTGTCCCACGTGTAGCTGAAGCCGCTCGACACCTGCAGGATGCGCGGCCGCGCCGGATCCTGCCATTGCAGTTCCAGCGCTGCTTTCAGCTGAGCGCCGCTCAGCGTCATCGTCACCAGCTGATTGCGGAACGGCTGCGCCGCGAACACGTCGCCGAACGTCACCTTGAACGGCGCCTCGCCATGCGCGGCACCGTTGATATCGGCGCGCAGGCCGCCCGGATTGGTGATCGCCAGCTCGGCGCCGCCGGTTTCCGGATCACGCGTCGCGGCGAGCTGGGCGTCGGCGACGAGATTGCCGAGCGCGCTTTCGCCGGCGGTATTCGGCATCCGCGACAGCGGCGCGGTGACAGCGCCAGCCGGCCGCGCCGCGATCGGCCCGGCGAGTTTGTTGTAGGCCTTGATCAGTTCGGTCTGGGCCGGATCCTTGGCCAGCGAGGTATGCACGATGACGTTGTCGGCCTTGGCGCTGGCGATGTCGCGCGTCGCCGGATCGAGCTGCAGGTCGATCGCGGTGACCAGCGTGCCGTATTTGTCGCCGCTGGTGACGAGCCGGCCGTCGATCGTGCAGGTGTAGGCGCGGTGGGTGTGGCCGCTGATCACCAGGTCGACGGCCTTGTCGAACTTCCTGACGATCTCGACGATCGGCCCGGAGATGGCGGGGCAATCGTTGATGCCGCCGCTCGGAAAGCCGCCCTCGTGGATCAGCACCACGATCGCCTCGACGCCGCGCGCCTTCAGCTCGGCGACCTGCGCGTTGACGGCGTCGGCTTCGTCGAGAAACTTCAACCCGGCGACGCCTGGCGGCGACACCATGGTGGGCGTCGCCTTCAGTGTCAGCCCGATGAACGCGACCGGAATACCGCCGAACTCGCGGATCGCATAAGGCGGCAGGATCGGCTTGCCGGTCGCGGTGTCGATCGTCGATGCCGCGAGGTACTGGAATTTCGCGCCGGTAAACGGATGCGGCCCCATGCAGCCGTCGACCGGATGACAGCCGCCGTTCTGCATCCGCAGCAGTTCGGTCCTGCCCTCGTCGAATTCGTGGTTGCCGACCGCCGACAGCGCCAGCCCCATCAGCGACATCGACTCGATGGTCGGCTCGTCGTGAAACATCGCCGACAAAAACGGACTGGCGCCGATCAGATCGCCGGCGGCGACGAAGATGTTGTGAGCGTGTCCCTCGCGCAACTGCTTGACCAGCGTGGCCATATGCTCTGCGCCGCCGGCCGGGACGCTGATCGTCTTGGTGGCGTCAGCGGGATTGAGCGTGACGAGGCCGCCGGACGGCGGCTGCAGGTAACCGTGGAAGTCGTTGATCGCCAGGATGCGGACATCGACCGGCTTGGCGGCCTCGTCGGCCATGCCGGCGAGCGGCGTCCAGGCAATCAGTGCGGCGAACACAGCGAGGCAGCGGCGACGGCAGGGCATGGGACGTCCGGCGAATTGCGATGACGGGGCATCGCTCAGCCGGCCCCGTCTGGCAACCGGATTCTGTCCCTCGCCCGGCGCGGCCAACCGCCGCTGAATACCATTTTCCGGGCAGCCCTTGAGCAAGCGCAACGTCGCGCCGAAACTGACGTGGTGATTTTAGCTCCGCCTGCCGCGCCGCCGGCGCGCTTTCCAAGAGGTGACGCATGCGTCCGAAGCCGATCACGCTCCTCCTCGCCGCCGTCCTGATCTGCGGATGCGCGCTCGCCGCTGCGCTGCCGCCGGCTGCCGCGCAGCAGGCCGCCGACGCCGTCAAGCCCGGCAACCCGCGCCTCGCGGATCTGATGGAGGCCGCGCAAGGGCGCCACATCAAGCTGTGGTTCGCGGGCATCACCGGCAACTGGAAACTCGCCGCCTACCAGACCCGCCAGATCAAGACCCGCCTGCAGGACGCCGCCTCGCTGTACCAGAGCCTCCCGGTCAACGACATCACCACCATGGCCAAACCCATCGACGCCGTCACGGCCGCGGTCGCCGCGCAAGACAGCAAGGCGTTCGTCAAAGCCTATGGCGAACTCACCAAGGGCTGTAACTCATGCCACAGCGAGCTGAAGCTGGGCTTCGTCGAGCTCAAGACGCCGACGATGAATCCGTTCAGTGACCAGGTGTTCGAGGTGAAGAAGAAGTAGTCCGTCACGAACTCGCAGAAAGGCTGACGATCCAGTGCTCATTGCACTGAACGGCTTTTCTTCTGCAGTCTAAGTGCTCAGCTCCCGCTTCGTTGGTAATGCGCTCTGGTTGTGTAAGACGCTGATTTGCTTAGTGTGCGCGTGTATTAGCGCTTAGACCATTTCAGGTGAACCTGTGGCTGAAGATATTTCAGAAGTTGAAGTAGTAAATCTGTCGCTTGAGAATGGCATTTCGGACGGATCAGAGATTGCGCCCCAGCTGCCTTTGTTTCACAATACCGATCTTGCCGGGGTCTTCTTTATAGCGTCGAAGGGCGAGATCCGTCCTATGCCATTCCGCGCTGATCAATTTGTCTATTTGGCGTATGGCAAGCCTCGATACATCCGAGTGAAGGCGCAGAAAGAGCTTTACCCTAACGGCTCTTGGCGAGCGCGCAATTTAACTCTTTTCTCGTTTGTTTTTCCCGGGATGGATGGTTTGCATGCTGACTCATTAAGTCCGTTCGACTCTGGTTATTACCTGCGAGGCGATCTCGAGAGCGATTTTCAAATTCAGACCAATAGAAGTACAGTTGAAGAACGCAAGACTTGGTCCGACCAGCAATTAAGAATGTCGGCAAATAATTCGAATGCTGGGCGGTTTGTCACTCATTTTTGGGGATCAAATGCCGCATATATATGCGGAATTCGATCTCAGTATTTTCTGTCACCGCAGCCGAATCTTAACTCGGGCTACGAATTTGTACGGTGGGTTCTTCATCTTGCTCAGGGCCGCAAGTTGCGTAAAGCTCTCGCTCTACGGAAAGAATCCGCAGAAACTATCGAACTACGGTGTTCAATTCTTCCAAAGACTTGCTTGAAGGATGCGGTTCTTTACGTCCCGCTAGACTCTTATCGAGCGTTGCGGGATGTATTGACGCAGCTGAGAGCAGTAGTGAAGGACGTTCGTGGTTATGCTCGAAGTCGCGGCGGGCGCTCGGAGCAAAGCGACTATGACGACTTGGTTAGTGCAATGCGTGCTACGGGAGTCTACGATCACGTTGCGGAGGAGTTGAATTGATCAGGAGCAAAAATTGAAATCTGCTCTTTCCCGAGTGGAGATTTCAGATTTTGAGGCGCGACCAGAGGTTGAGGCTCCGCCTGGAGTCGCGATTTACAATCTCTATGGTTTTGTGTCTGATTCGGGGTTTGGCTTCGCGCGTCCAGTATTTGAACGTGACGGGGTAAAGTACGAACAGGTGTCTGACGACTACGACACGATCGAGTATTTTGTTCAGTTTGACGGGGGTGGTGTTTCGATTATTCATGAAGAAGTTGGACGCAAGTATATTGGTCTTGTTGGCGGCGCTGCTCTTTATGTATTCATCAACGAAAGCTCGGTGGTTTGGTGTGGAAGGCGATTCAACGCTCGGAAAGCGCTTAAGAATCTCGCAGATGAAGATGTCGACTTCCTGTTGAAATACGAGCTTGCAGTTTTCGCGGGTAAACCGCTGGAGTCTTGCGAATTCAAAGACGATGCTTTTCCCTTTCCTGAGTTGCTCGGGGGGCTCGAAGCCCAATATCGACTAATTCGTAAAGAGGATTGGTACCGTCCGAAGGCATGGCAATTTCGCTCGTATACAGGCGAGCGCGAAGAATACCTCTATCTGGCATGTTCGTTGCTCAACCCTTCTGACGAAGCCCTCTTGGTGCGAGACGTGCTCGTTTTCGTTCAGCGATGTTGGGCTAAGTGGGACGATGTAGGCGATGCCGCGAACCAGTCAATTCGCGAAATCTTCGGAGTCATCGGAAGATTGGATGATGCTATAGCAGCCAATCGAAGCCCAGACTCATTAGAGGTGATCTCGAAGGCAAGGGAATTCGCCTGTTACGTCTATGCATTAAAGGTGATTCGAAAGTACTACGTAAAAAATCGACAGAAAGTGCGGGGTCGCCAGCGGGTTGGATTTTGGGAGGCCGTTAGAGCTGATGATTTGATCAGATCGATGAAGATCTACCTTGATGCGCGCCCTTCAGATCGTATGAGGTGGCTTGCAGCTACTCTAGCGTCTTTTTCGTTTGGTGAGATTGATCAGTTGCAATCGGGGGCGCTCGTAGTGGGGCGCGTTGTAGAAGTAAAGCCAACGCAGGCGCTGTTGCTTGAAACGCACGGGCTGACGTTCGAAGTCCCCAGAGGGCTTGTTACAGTAGATGATTACTCTTTAATTTCTGCGGGAGAAGGTCAGTCCTTGGTGGGACAGTATCGAGTGTTTGCGAAGCTGCTAAAAGAGGTGGATGGGCACGGCGCTACATGCCGAGGGCCGCAGTATTTGCAAGATGCCTTTGAGTTGTTCTTTCCCGTATCCACGGACACCGAGAATGAGACGCGCTTCATTCTGGGCGGAAGTGGCAGCTTCCTTGCAGTTTTGACTTCCTCCAAAAAGAAGACGCGTCTTTTGGCTGGCACTAATGTGAATGATCATCTTGTTTCGATCCGGGATTGTTTGGGCTTGCGGAGAATTGTGGTGATCGAGTTTCGCGATTACATAAAGAGCTGGCAAGCAAGCTTGGTAAAGCACTTCATTAATGACGTGTTTGGTAGCATTAGGATTGCTGGGCTCGAAGGTGGTGAGTGGCCTCCAAATCGCTTGGTGTTCCATGTTCCACGATCCCAAAGATTTGCTTTGGCGGGTCGAAAGTATGATCACGATTTTATAAAGATACGTACGACGATTTCGATGTTCAACAAGCTTTGTAAGGCGTTTGGCTTCGATCTAAATCCGAAGTGGTTGTTGGAGTGGGGCAAAATTAACAAAAAGATCCAGTATATCGATTGGGAAGAGTATAAGATAATCACGTCAGGTGTTGTTGGACTCGATCTCGCTGATGATAGCGATGGGCTCGATGGGCAGAATCCGAAGGTGATCTATGCTTGGAGCTAGATCTCACCCCCGTTTCCTCTGAAAGAACCGCGTAAACGCGCTCACCGCTTCTTCCGACTTCATCCGCTCGCCGAACAGATGGCTTTCCTGATCGATGCGGCGGACGATTTCGTCCGGCGGCGGGCGCAGCAGTTTGCGCGACAGGGCGACGGCTTCGGCCGGCAGGGTGCAGATTTCGCGGGCGGCCTTGCGGGCTTCTTCCTCGGTGTGGCCCGGCGCCACGACGGCGTTGACGAAGCCGGCTTCGCGGGCTTGTTCGGCGCTCACCTTGTGGCCCATCACCAGCATGCCGAAGGCGCGCTGGTGGCCCATTGTCCGCGGCGCCAGCAGGCTGGAGGCGCCTTCCGGCACCAGGCCGAGCTGGATGAACGGCGTCGAGAACGTCGCGGTGGTCGAGGCCAGCACGTAGTCGCAGTGAAACAGCAGCGTGGTGCCGATGCCGATCGCGATGCCGTCGACCGCCGCAATGATCGGCTTCACGTTGTGCGCCAGCGAGTAGAGAAACTTCGTCGCGTTGCTGGCGCGCGCGGCGCCGCTGGTGTCGGTGCCGGCTTTGAGGAAATCGTCGAGGTCGTTGCCGGCGGTGAACACGCCGGAGCCGCCGGTGATGATCAGGCAGCGGATGTTGGGGTTGTTCTGCGCGGTGTCGATCGCGTCGCTCATCGCGCGATACATGTCCTGCGTCAGCGCGTTCTTCTTCTCCGGCCGGCGCATGGTGATGACGCGCGTGGCGTCCTCATCGGTGACGATCAGATGCTCCGTCATGGACTTTCCCCCAACCCGGTTCGCTTGCGGCCGGACCGACGGCCGCATTTGCGAACAGTGTACACTATCAGTTGCGAGGCCAGAACGGGGTTCGACGAAAGACTCCGCTTTTCAACCGGTTACGGCGAGGGCGCGCGGTGAGACGCGCGGCCCCCGGAGTTGCCCCAAGTTTGCCTCAAGGTTTTTGGCCGTCGAAAGCGACGCGCTCAGGCGGTCAGCACCGCCTCGGCACCCTGCAGCCCGGCGGCGGCATCGACCACATTGCGCTCCAGCGCGCTGGCCTGCACCGCTAAATTCTCGGCGAAGAACCGCGCCAGCGTGACGTAGCGCGCCGGCTCGGCGACGCCGTCGAGATTGCGCGCCGCCAGCGCCTCGGCCGCCAGCGAGCAGCCGCCGAGCGTGGCGCCGAACAGCCGCAGATACGGCGTCGCGCCGGCCAGCGCGTCGTTGGTCGATGAGCCGAGCTTGTCGAGCAAGTACTTGCTGGTGCGGGTCAGCGCATCGAGTGCGTCGCGCAGCCGCGGGCCGGTGGCGCCGAACGCCGGATCGTTGCTGGCCTCGACGTCCTTGATGATGCCGTCGAGTTCGCCGAGCAGCGCCCACACCGACTCGCCGCCATTGGCGCCGAGCTTGCGGGTGACGAGGTCGATCGCCTGAATGCCGTTGGTGCCTTCGTAGATCGGCGCGATGCGCGCGTCGCGATAATGCTGCGCGGCGCCGGTTTCTTCGATGAAGCCCATGCCGCCGTGGATCTGCACACCGAGCGAGGCGACCTCGGTGCCGATGTCGGTCGAGAACGCCTTGGCGATCGGCGTCAGCAGCGCGGCACGCGCGGTGGCGGCGGCCTTGACCTTCGGATCGTTGCTGCGCGCCGCGATGTCGAGCGCGACCGCAGTCGCGTAGCAGATCGTGCGGGCCGCGCCGGTCAGCGCCCGCATCGTCAGCAGCATGCGCTTGACGTCGGGATGCTTGATGATCGGGTCGGAGCCCTTGCTGTCGCTGCCGATCGCGCGGCCCTGCTTGCGCTCTTGCGCATAGGCGAGGGCCTGCTGATAGGCGCGGTCGGCGATGCCGACGCCTTCGAGGCCGACGCCGAGGCGGGCCTGATTCATCATCGTGAACATGCACTGCATGCCGCGATTTTCCTCGCCGATCAGATAGCCGATCGCGCCGCCCTGATCGCCCATCTGCATCGTGCAGGTCGGCGAGGCGTGGATGCCGAGCTTGTGCTCGACGCCGCTCGGGAAGATGTCGTTGCGCGCGCCCAGCGTGCCGTCGCCGTTGACCAGGAATTTCGGGACCAGAAACAGCGAGATGCCCTTGGTGCCGGCCGGCGCATCGGGCAGTCGTGCGAGCACGAAATGCACGATGTTGTCGGTCATGTCGTGGTCGCCATAGGTGATGAAGATCTTGCTGCCGAAGATCTTGTAGCTGCCGTCGGCGGCGCGTTCGGCGCGGGTGCGCAGCGCGCCGACGTCGGATCCGGCCTGCGGCTCGGTCAGCTGCATCGTGCCGGTCCATTCGCCCGACACCAGTTTGCCGAGATAGATCGACTTCAATTCGTCGCTGCCGTGCGTATGCAGCGCGTCGATCGCCGACAGCGTCAGCAGCGGGCACAATCCGAACGCCATGTTGGACGACGCCCACAGCTCGGTGCACACCGCGTTGAGCGCGGCCGGCAGGCCCTGGCCGCCAAACTCTTCAGGTCCCGACACCGCATTCCAGCCGGCGGCGACCCAGCGCTGATAAGCGTCCGGCCAGCCCGGCGCGGTGGTGACGGCGTTATGCTCGAGCTTGATGCCGTGCTTGTCGCCGACCCGATTGAGCGGCGCCAGGATGTCGCCTGCGAACTTGCCGGCTTCTTCCAGCACTTGCGCGGTGATCTCGCTGTCGTAGTCGCCGAGATGCCCGGCCGCCACGGCGGCCTGCAGGCCTGCGCCGTGGTTGAGGGAGAGCAGAATGTCGTCGATCGGAGCGCGATAGGTCATGTGAAGATCCCGGCTGACGGAGCACTGGCCCGCCTTCTTCCACGAAATCCGGCGGCTCTCAACCTTTCGTCACCTCCGCCCGGGATGCCGATTTCGCGGTTCCCCAGCCATCCTCTGCGGTTGAAAACCCGCGTCCGTCTCTATAGACCGGCGGAGCCGAAACATGATTCCGCCGCCGGTTCGATTACAACGGCCGGCGGGCGATGGGGCGTAGCCAAGCGGTAAGGCAGGGGATTTTGATTCCCCCATGCGGAGGTTCGATCCCTCCCGCCCCAGCCAATGATTTCAACGAGTTGAGGATCGCGCCGGTCAGCGATCCGCATCCTCGCCCGCAAGCAGGTTCCACTTAAAGCGTCGGCTCACGAGGAACTCGGCCGGTCGCTGGCGCTGACGTGGCTGTCGGCAGGAACGGACGCGCTCCCTTCATTGTTGCCGCGATGACGCAGCACGGCGAGCTTCCCGTCGGGAGGCGCGACAGCGCAGCAGCAGTTGGAGAGGCAGGAGTGACATGATGGCGGACAGGGATCTGGCCGGGCAACGGCGTGAAGCGCACGACGATGAGGGGGCCGAGAGCCGTGACGCTGCCGGCAAGACGAAATCCCGGGCGCCAGACGTCAAACCGGAGCCGAATCCCGCTGGTCCGCACACCAAGCCGGAACTGACCGACGAAAGTAAAACGCCCGGCAGCGGGATGTTGTCAGACCCCGACGATTCCAACGAGGCTCCAAGCGGCTAACGCCGCGAGAGGGCGAAGCGCGCAAAAAAAAGCCGAGCGCGGGGACATGCTCTGGCCGTGCTGCGTCTGATCAGCAGGCCTCCTTCTCAAAAGCAGGCCTTGCGCGCCAAGTTCGGCGGCCCGCGTGAGTGCATCGTCCAGGCACTCAGGGCAGGGCCGCAGCCATGCGCGGAGTTTCCATCGGGATCATGGGCTGCAGGGCCGGCGCGTCCTCGGCGACCGGAAGGCTCTGCCCGGTGGCGATCGCCACGACATCGGGCCAACGCGCGATGAAAGCATCGACGCAGGCCGGGTCGAAATGGCGGCCCTTTCCCTCTTCGAGTTGCTGTCGCGCGACCGGCAGCGGGAAGGCGTCCTTGTAAGGCCGCTTCGTCGTCAGGGCGTCGAACACGTCGGCGACGGCCACGATCCGGGCGGCGATCGGAATCTCCTCGCCCTTCAGGCGGTGCGGATAGCCTGCGCCGTCCCATCGCTCGTGGTGAGAGACGGCAATGTCGGCAGCGAGCTGAATCAGTTCGCAGCGGCTGCCGGCGAGGATGGTGCCGCCGACCGTGGTATGCGTCCGCATCACGGCGATCTCGTCGGGAGAGAGCCCACCCGGCTTCAACAGGATATGGTCGGGCGTCGCGACCTTGCCGACATCGTGCAGCGGCGCGGCCAGATAGATATCGCGGCACAGCCGCGGAGACAGGCCGAGTTGCCCGGCGATCAGCCGGCTGTACTTGGCAACCCGCAGCGTGTGGTCGCCGGTGTCGTTGTCGCGATACTCGACCGACAGGGCCAGCCGCAGGATGATCTCTTCCTCACGCTCCTGAAGCTGCCGGGTCGCCTCCGCGACTTCCCAGGCCAGATGCGCGGCGCGGTCGTTGAGCTTGCGGATCGCCAGGCCGAGTTTGACGAGATTGCGCAGCCGCACCTGCGTTTCGAGCGTCTTCTGCTGTTTGGGCAGGAAGTCGGTAGCGCCCGCATCCAGGGCGCGGAGCCGGACGTCGTCGCTATCGACCGAGGTGATCATCACGATCGGAATGTCGGAGAAGTGCGGCAGCGCGCGTAGTTCGCGGATCAGGCTGATGCCGTCGAGATGCGGCATCTCGTAGTCGACCAGCGCGAGACCGATATCGGTATGCCGGGCTGCAGCCAGCGCCTCGAGCGGGTCGGTGAAGGTGATCGCGCCGACGTCGCCGGCGGCTTCGATCTGACGCTTCATATACTCCAAGGCAGAGCGGCTGTCGTCGACAAGAAGCGCCTGGATGAGCATCTCGGCTGGTCCCCGTATAAATACTGGCGCTGATGAGCGGCAGTCGCGACAAGCCTATCTGCCGGAAGTTTAACGTCTACTGAAGCTTTTGCCGAAGTCTGTCGCTCAATAAAAATGCACGGGCAAGGTCTACGTATAACTACGCAGTCCCGAGGTGGGTGACGACTTGTGCCTGTCTGACAGGCGCCGTTTTGAATGATAATTGCGAGGGAATCGGAGTGGAGCGGTTCGAAGAAGTAACAATCGGCATTATGCGCGAGGCGCAACTTTAAACCGTCCACGTATAAATTCTTAATACCTTATCGGCACACTTTCGGCACTGAGCGAATGCGCGGCGATTGCATCACCAATTGTCCCCGCGCGTGTCGCCACGTGACTGGGGCTTGCAATGACGCACGATTCTGCCGGGGCGAAGAATTCGCTGCGGCTTCCTTCCGACTTTAGTATTGGCTCAATCCGGGGAATCTACGAGGCAGTCCGCGAAGCCTTCAGCCGCCAAGGCCGGTTGGAGATCGACTGCTCGAGCGTAGACAAGGCCGACGTCACGTCGGTCCAGCTTCTGCTGTCGACAGCGAAGACCGGCGAGGCGCAAGGACGGCCTGTCGTCCTGATAGAGCTGTCTCAACCCCTCCGCAACACCATCCGGCGCGCCGGCTTTTCCAGCGACGCGATGATCGATCAGCATTTCCCGCAAAAGAAAGTTGGCTCCTGATGGCCACGATTCTCACCGTCGATGATTCCCCCAGCATTCGTCAGATGATCAAGGTGACGCTGGAGCCGGCCGGGCACAGCGTTCTGGAAGCCGGCGACGGCGCGCAGGGGCTCGCAAAGGCGCAGTCGACCAAGGTCGACCTAGTCATCACCGACCTCAATATGCCGGTGATGAATGGTCTCGACCTGATCAAGGCGCTGCGCAAGCTGCCGACCCTAGTGGGCCTTCCGATCGTCTTCCTGACCACGGAATCGAATGACGCGGTCAAGCAGGAGGCCAAGAGCTGTGGCGCGACCGGCTGGATCACCAAGCCGTTCAAGCCCGAGCAGCTGCTTTCGGTCGTCAGCCGGCTGGTGCGCGCATGACCGCGATCGATCCGGCAGCGGTCTTTCGCCAGGAGGCCGCCGAGCTGTTCGAGGTCCTGGAAGCTGCGCTGCTGGATCTCGGACAAAACCCCGACGATCGCGAACTGATCGACTCGGCATTTCGCGCCCTTCACACCATCAAGGGGTCGGGCGCGATGTTCGGCTTCGACAAGGTTGCGACCTTTACCCATGAATTCGAGACCGCGTTCGAGCGTGTCCGCAAGGGCGAGATCAAGCCGACGCAGGACCTGATCTCCGTCGCGCTGGCCGCGAAGGACTTCATCCGCGCGCTGATCGAGACGCCGGACGAGACCGACGCGATCATCGGTGACGCGATCCTGGCCGATCTCAGCCGCTTTGTCCCGCCGGAAGCCGGCGCTGCCCCGATGGTGCCCGCCGAAGCTCCGGTGACGCCGGCGCCGGCCGAGCGCCGCCCGGTCGGTTGGCGGCTGCGTCTCGAATTCGATCAGCACATTCTCCGCAACGGCTCCAATCCGCTCGATCTGCTCGAAGACCTCGCCAAGCTCGGCCCCTGCTTTGTGGTGCCGCTGACCGAGGACATTCCGTATATCGACGAGTTCGAGCCGGAAGACTGCTACCTGAAATGGGATGTCGCGCTGCATTCCGACTGCGACAAGGCGGCGATCGACGACGTCTTCATGTTCGTCATCGATGAAATGAAGCTAACGCTGGAGCCGCTGCTCGAAGAGCGCGGTCCGGCGCCGGTGGCCGAAGAGACGCTGCCCGATATCCTGGCGTCGGAGGTGCCCCTTGTCCCGCCGCTGGCACCGGCCGAGCCGGTCGTGGCCGAGCAGCCGACTGCCGCTGCGGCGCCGAAGGTGGAGCGTCGGAGTGGCGAGCCGCGGCGCGCCGACGACCGCGGCATCGCGACCGTACGCGTGCAGGCCGAGCGGCTCGACGAATTGATGGACCGGGTCGGCGAACTGGTGATCGCGCAGGCGCGGCTCAGCCAACTGGCCGCGTCCGGCTCGGATCTGTCGATCAAGATGATCGCCGAGGAAATCGAACGGCTCGCTTCCAGCCTGCGCGACACCACGATGGGCGCCCGCATGGTGCCGATCGGCTCGCTGTTCGGCCGCTTCCGCCGCCTCGTGCATGATCTGTCGCGGGATCTTGGCAAGCCGGTCGAGTTCATCACCTCCGGCGAGGACACCGAACTCGACAAGACCATGATCGAGTGCCTGGCAGATCCGCTGGTTCACCTGATCCGTAACTCGATCGACCACGGCATCGAGATTCCGTCCGCGCGCGCGGCAGCCGGCAAGCCCGAGCAGGGCCGGATCGAACTCGCCGCGGTGCACGCCGGCGCCCAGGTGCTGGTGACGGTGAAGGACAATGGCGGCGGGCTAAACACCGCGCGTATTCGGGCCAAGGGCGAAGAGCAGGGGCTGATCGCGCCCGGTGCGACACTGTCCGATCACGAGATCCACCAGTTCCTGTTTCATCCCGGTTTCTCGACCGCGCAGACGATTTCGGCGCTGTCCGGCCGCGGCGTCGGCATGGACGTCGTCAAGCGCACCATTGAGAACATGCGCGGCTCGATCGATCTGTCGACCGTGCCGGGCCAGGGCACGACGGTGACGCTACGTCTGCCGCTGACGCTTGCGATCATCGAAGGTCTGCTGATCCGCGTCGGTGACCAGCGCTACATTATCCCTCTGTCGGCTGTCGAAGAATGCGTCGAACTGACGGCTGAAGACGAACGCTCGCGCGGCCGCAACTTCCTCAACGTCCGCGGCAATCTCGTGCCGTTCATGCGGCTCCGCGACGCTTTCGAATCCACCGGCGAGCCGGACGAACACCAGAAGACGATCATCATCTCGACCGGCGAGACCCGCGTCGGTCTGGTCGCCGACCAGATCATCGGCAACCACCAGACCGTGATCAAGTCGCTGTCGAAGCTGCATTCAAACGTCACGATTTTCTCCGGCGCGACGATCCTGGGCGATGGCACGGCGGCGCTGATCCTCGACGTCGTTCAACTGGTGGCGCTGGCGCAGGCGCAATCCGAAAAGCAACAGATGAGCGAGGCGGCCTGATGACCCGGGAGCAAGCCCAAGACGCCACTCACCACGATGACGCGATCCAGGTCGTCATGATCGGTCTCGGCGGCGAGAAATTCGCGCTCGATGCGGAATCCGTGCGCGAGATCATCGATCCGATCCCGGCCACCAAAGTGGCCGGTGCCAAGGCCTTCGTGCCGGGCGTGATCAACGTGCGCGGTAACGTCATTCCGTTCGCCGATCTGCGCATTCGCTTCGGCATGCCGGCTGTGCGCGAAACCGTCGATACCCGGATCGTCGTTCTCGAAGTTCGGATCGATAACGACCCGGTGCTGGTCGGCGTCACCGCAGACAAGGTCTACGAAGTCACCGAAATCTCCAAGGTCGACGTGCAGCAGACGCCGCGGGTCGGGATGCATTGGAAGCCGGACTACATCCGCTTCATCACCAAGTGGCGCGAGGAATTCGTGATCGTGCCGAACATGGAACGGATCCTCAATTGAGCGGGCTGTCCATCAAGAGCGCGCGTGGGTGCGACTGGCTGGGCTGGGGCGGAGTGTAAGATGGCCGAAATGGCGCAATATCTGACATTGGGGCTCGCTGGAGAAACCTTCGGCATTCCGATCCGCAACGTCCGCGAAATCCTCGACATGCGGCCGATCGCCCGCCTGCCGCATGCGCCCGAGTTCATGCTCGGCATGATCGATGTCCGCGGCGCGGGCTATCCGATCCTCGATCTGCGGCTGAAGCTCGATCTGCCCGCGGTGGCCGCCACCGAGGCGACACGGATCATTATTCTCGACGTTCCGATCGGCGACCGCATCGTCGGCGTCGGCTTCGTCGCCGACTGCGTTTACGAGGTAACCGGCATCGAGGAGAGCTCGCTGGAGCAGGTCCCGGATGTCGGCGGAAAATGGAAGTCCGACTACATCGCCGGCATCGGCCGTAAAGGCGAGCGCTTCGTCATCATCTTCGATCTGTCCAAGCTGATGGCGACCGCAAAGTTACCAGAGCACGAGTTGGCCATGGAGTCGTCCCGTGCGGCGTAGGTGATGAGTGAGTGGTGTCAGGCGTAACAACCCAATTCAACCGATCAATTCAGGTGCAAGAAAATGAGATTTACGGTCAAAGCTAAACTCGCGACGGGGTTCGGCATCGTCATTCTTCTGTCCGCCATCGCTGGCGCGCTCGCCTACGTCAAGCTGAGCGACATGGCGACGACGACGGAGGTGCTTTCTTCGGCGGCGGCGCGGCTGGACAAGGCCGGTCAACTCAAGGAAATGCTGCTACTTCAGATCCGCGCCGAGAAGAACTCGGTCATGGCGACCTCCGATAGTGAAGTCGATCGCTATGCGGGGGAGATCAACAATCTCCGCTCGAAGCTGCTGCAGACCAAGGATGAAATCTACGCAACAGCGACTGAGAACGGCAAGAAGATCCTCGACAAGTTCTCGGTCGTCTATCCGCGCGTGAACAGCAGTCAGGATCAGACGCTCCGCTTGGCGAAGTCGGACAAGGCGAAAGCGGTCGAGATGTCGACGACGGAGGTCCGCAAGGCGGTTTCCGAGTCGACGGCCATCCTCGACGACTACACCAACTACGTGCGCAAGACGATGACCGATCGGTCCGAACAGGCCAAGGAAGATGGTGCGCGCGCTCAGCTCATGCTGATCAGCCTCGTGATCGCCTCGCTGGTGATCGCCGTGATCGCCGCGATCTGGATTGCGATCAATATCAGCCGGGCGCTGGCTCGTGCGGTCGACCTCGCGGATTCGGTCGCGATCGGCGACCTCAGCAAGAAGATCGACGTCTCCAGCAACGACGAAATCGGCGATCTGGTGAAGTCGCTGAACGCGATGACCGCCAATCTGAATGCGACGGCGACCGTTGCCGATCAGATCGCGCAGGGCAACCTGACGGTCGATGCCAAGCGTCTGTCGGAGAAGGACACCCTCGGCATCGCGCTCGAGCAGATGGTCGAGAAGCTGCGCCAGATCGTGTCCGAAGCGCTGACCGCCGCGCAGAACGTCTCGGCCGGCAGCCAGGAGCTTTCCGCCAGCGCCGAGCAGCTCTCGCAGGGCGCGACCGAGCAGGCGTCGTCGGCCGAAGAAGCCTCCTCGTCGATGGAGGAGATGGCCGCCAATATCAAGCAGAACGCCGAGAACGCCAACCAGACCGAGAAGATCGCCGCGCAGTCCGCCAAGGATGCCGAAGCGAGCGGCGCCGCGGTCGGCCGTGCGGTCGAAGCGATGCGGACCATCGCGGAGAAGATCACCATTGTGCAGGAAATCGCCCGCCAGACTGATCTGCTGGCGCTAAACGCTGCGGTCGAAGCCGCCCGCGCCGGCGAACACGGCAAGGGCTTCGCGGTGGTGGCTTCGGAAGTGCGCAAGCTCGCCGAACGCAGCCAGGCCTCGGCGGCCGAAATCGGCTCGCTCTCGGGCGAGACCGTCAAGGTTGCCCAGGAAGCCGGCGAGATGTTGGCCAAGCTGGTGCCCGATATCAAGAAGACCGCCGAACTGGTCGAAGAGATCACGTCGGCCTGCCGCGAGCAGGACGTGGGCTCGTCGCAGATCAACCAGGCGATTCAGCAGCTCGACAAGGTCGGCCAGCAGAACGCCAGCGCTTCCGAGCAGGTCTCCTCGACCTCGGAAGAACTCGCCTCGCAGGCCGAACAGCTGCAATCGACGATCGCTTACTTCCGCATCGACGAAAGCGGCGCGCAGGTGCGCAGCGCGCCGCTCGACAAGGCGGTGAGCCAGCTCCGCAGCAAGGCCGCGCATATGGCGGCGGTAGATCGTGGACCGGCAAAGAAGCTCGTCGCGGCCAAGCCGCAGCGCCAGCTCAAGGCGGCGGGCGGCGGCGGTTTCGCCTTCGCGCTCGACGACGGCGAGGACGATCGCGACGCCGACTTCCAGCGCTGATCGAAGCTGGCCTTCGAAATCGATGTCATCGCGCTGTCTGAGGCGCGATGACATTCTGGTCCAGGCTCGACTACTCAGGACGACGGGTCAGCCGATCCGGTATCGCAGCCGTGCCGGCGCTTCGTCCCTCCTCACAAGATAAGTGAAAGCTGAATGCACGAAGTCAGGCGCCAGTTGTCGGATCGGCAATTCAAGTCGATCGCTGACCTGATCGAAGGGCAGGTCGGCATCAAGTTGCCGAACGCCAAGCGGCTGATGCTGGAAGGCCGGCTGTTCAAGCGCGTCCGGGCCCTCAAATTCGATGCGGTCGGCGACTACGTCGATCATCTGTCCGACGAAGATGCGCTCGAGAACGAGCTGACGCATCTGATCGACGTCGTCACGACCAACAAGACCGACTTCTTCCGCGAACCCCAGCATTTCGATTTCATCCGCCGCGTGGCCGTTCCCGATCTGCTGAGGCAGCACGGCCGGAAGTCGCGCGATCTCAAGGTCTGGAGCTCGGCGTGTTCCACCGGCATGGAGGCCTATACGGCCGCCATGGTGCTGGACGACATGATCCGTACCGGATCGCGTTTCCACTTCCGCATTCTGGGCACCGACATCTCGACCGCGGTGCTGCGCATCGCGACGTCGGCGATCTATCACCGCGACACCATCGAGCCGGTGCCCGAAGAATTTGCCAAGCGATACTTTCTCAAGGCGCGCGACCGTACCCGCACCGAGGTTCGCGTCGTGCCGGAACTGCGGCGCTTGACGAATTTCACCCGCATGAACCTGATGGACACCTCGTATCCGGTGGATCGCGATGTCGACATCATCTTCTGCCGGAACGTGCTGATCTACTTCGACCGCGACACTCAGCGCCGGGTGGTGCAGCGGCTCGCCTCGCATCTGCGCCCCGGCGGTTATCTGCTGGTGGGACATTCCGAATCGATGATCCACAGCGCGCTGCCGGAGTTAAGGCAGGTTCAACCAACGATCTTTAAGGTCTAGCCGGTGCGGCGAGTTCTGACCGGCTCGTGTGATCAGCATGCGGATAGCAGGGCTGGAGTTCGGCCCTTGCCCGATCGGTACGGCGAGTTCGAGATCTGAAGGGAACGCATTGTATGCCGAAGAAACCGATCAGCGTGCTCATCGTCGATGACTCCGCCTCGGTGCGTCAGATCCTGACCAACATCCTGAGCGAGGATCCCGAGCTCGTGGTGATGGGGACCGCATCTGATCCGTTCGTGGCGGCGCGCCGGCTGCAGGAAGAACTGCCCGACGTCATCATCCTCGACATTCAGATGCCGCGCATGGACGGCATCACGTTCCTGCGCAAGATCATGGCGCAGCGTCCGATCCCGGTGGTGATCTGTTCGTCGTTGACCCCCGAAGGGTCGGACCTGATGTTCGAGGCTTTCGAAGCCGGTGCGGTGGATATCGTGCCAAAGCCCCGGATCGATACGCGGCAGGCGCTGTGGGAAAGCTCCGGGCGACTGCGTGAGGCGGTCAAATCGGCAGCACGCGCGCGCGTTCGTCCGCGGGCGGCACGCCGTGTCATCGAGCAGAAACTCACTGCCGACGCCATCATCCCGCCGCCGGTGGCGACCAAGGCCCGGCCGACGACCGAGCGCCTTGTCTGCATCGGCGTGTCGACCGGAGGCACCGAGGCGCTGCACGACGTGCTTGAAGTCCTGCCGCCGAATTGCCCCGGCATTCTGATCGTGCAGCACATGCCGCAGGGCTTCACCGCGGCATTCGCCCGGCGTCTCAATTCCGGTTGCGCCATCAACGTCAAGGAAGCCGAGGACGGCGATCCCGTGCTGCCCGGCTGGGCCTATATCGCGCCGGGTGCTCGTCACATGCTGCTGCAGCGGACGGGGCTGCGCTACAGCATCGCCATCAAGGACGGTCCGCCGGTGTCCCGACATCGCCCGTCGGCCGACGTACTGTTCCGTTCCGCCGCGCAGCATGCCGGCGCCAACGCGCTCGGCATCATCATGACCGGAATGGGCGACGATGGCGCGCGCGGTCTGCTCGAAATGCGCAAGCTCGGAGCCACCACGCGCGCGCAGGACGAGGAAAGCTGCGTCGTGTTCGGCATGCCCAAGGAAGCGATCGAATGCGGCGCGGTGGAGAAGGTCGTGTCGCTGAGCCAGATTCCGCGAGAGATCATGATGTGGCAGCAGACCGGTCAGACGGTTCTGACGGATTGATGCAGTGACGTCATCCCATCATCAGCTCGCCGATGCGATTACCGCGATCGAGCAGGTCTCTTCCCGTATCGAAACGACGTTCGCCCATGTCGGAGGTCAACTCGGTCATGGCCACACGATCTTCCAGGGCCTCAACGAATCGCTCAGCGCGCTGTCGGGCGAGCTGTCGGGCGCCCAGATCGAGGGTGCCTCGGGCGCGCTGCAGGACATCGCACGGCGGCTGAACGATCTCGCCGAGGCATTGCCGGCGGAAAGCGCATTGCTCGATCGTCTGCGGATCACCGTGATCGAATCCGGCGGGCTGCTGAAGCAGCTGGCCAAGTATGTCGGCATGATCATGATCGTCGCGCGAAGCGCGAAGATCGAATCCGCTTCGCTCGATGGGGACCGTGGCGATTTCGTCGCCTTCACCCAGGAGGCTTTCGACCTCGGCAAGGCCGTACAGGTTTCGATCGAGGACTGCGCGCGCGACCAGCAATTGCTCGCGGCAGCGGTGGAAACCGCCTGGGGCCGGCAGACCGAATTCGAACGCCGCTATCGACCGCAACTCGGCGCATCGACCACCGAATTGCGATCGGCATTCGTGGATCTCGAGCGCCAGCGCAACAACAGCATTCATGTTGCCGATCTCGCCGGCGGCAGTGCGCGCAAGATCAGCGACGTGGTCGGCCGATCGATTGTGTCGCTGCAGGCCGGCGACAGCACGCGCCAGCGACTCGAGCATGTCTGCGAAGGGCTACAGCGTGTCGGGGACATCGGTCCCACCCTCGTTCCGGCGATGACGGCAGGCGGCTCGCTCGATCAGGTTATCGTGCAACTCGAAGCTGCGCAGTTGAAGGACGCCCAGCAGGAATTCGAGAGCGGCATCGGCGAGATCGTTCAGTCGTTTTCGACCATCATCTCCGAAGTGGCGTTGCTGATCGAGCGCGGCCGCTCGCTGCACGGCGGCAAGGACGGGGATTCCTCGTTCCTCGCGCGCGTCCGCGCGACTCTGGCTCAGGCTTCCAACCTGATCGCGATGTGCGAAGACGGCGGCCGGTCGATCGACGAAGCGCTGAGCGTGGTCGAGGGCACGCTGGTGAAATTCCGCGATGCGATCGCCAATCTCGCGGACTCCGTCATCGACATCACGCTGATCGGCATGAATGCGAGTCTCAAAGCCGGTCATCTCGGCGCCAAAGGTCGTGCCTTCGTCGTCATCGCCAACGAGATGAAGGTTACGGCGGACCACATGAGCGGCGTCGCCGTGAAACTCGAGCCGCTGCTGGTCGGGATCGGAAGCGCGGCGGATGAACTCAGGGCCACGCGCTCCCGGAATGAGCAGCACGAGCTGAGCAGCATGGAAGCCGAAATCCTGCAGGCCTTGCACGAGGTCGAGGCCGGCAACGACCGGCTCGGTGGCCTGATCTTACGCCTGGTCGAGGAGGGCGGCGAGTTCGATCGCGTGATGAATGGCGCGATGGATCAGATGGCGACGCTCGGCGTCGGCGTCTCCGCGCTGCCTGCCGTCGCGCAGCGGCTCGAAAGCGCGGCGGGCGATCTCGGGATCGTGGCGCTCGATCCCTCGGACGAGGCGGTGCTGGAGCAACTTCATGCCCGCTACACGATGGAGCGGGAACGAAATCAGCACCGCGAAGTGCTACGCCGCCTCGGCATCGCCACCAAGGAGCCGGCGCCGGTGGCCGAGGAGTGCGACTTCGAGCTGTTTTAAGGCGTGGTACGGCCCGCAGCGGTGAACTCGTCCATGCTCTTGCGCAGCCAGGAGAGGAAACTGCGCGCCTTGCGATTGAGCGGGCGTCCTTTGGGCCGCACCACATAGTGCGCCAGCTTTCGCTCGAAGGGCGCGTCGAACAGCGGCACCAGGGTTCCGTCTGCAATCTCGTTGCGCAGAAGGTGGATCTGGCCGATCGCGACGCCCACCCCCTCCGCGGCGGCCTGATATGTTAGGATCGACGACGAGAAGCTGATCTCGTTGCTCGACAGCAGATCGGTGCGGTTCACGGCAGCCAGCCAGTCGTGCCAGTCGGTGCGGCGATAATGGGAATGCAGCATTTGCACCTTCTTGAGATCATCGATCTCCACGAGCCGCGCGGCCTTGAGCAGCTTCGGACTGCACACCGGCTGTATGAGATCGGGAAACAGCAGTTCAGAAACGACACCGGGCCAATTGCCGTCGCCGAACTGGATAGCGAGATCGACGCGGTCCTTGGCGAAGTCGATCGGCGCGACGACGTTGCTGATGTTCAGTCGGATGTTCGGATGTGCGACGTGAAATGAGGGAAGTCGCTGGATCAGCCATTTCGACGCAAAGGTCGTGTAGACGCGGATCTTCAGCGGCTCGACCTTGCGGGTCTCCTTCAGCCGCGCTGCGGCGCCTCGGATAATGTGGAATGCGGGCGAGATCTCGCGCTGGAACTGTTCGCCCTCCGGCGTCAGCCGAATGCCCTGCTTGTCCCGCTCGAACAGGCGGACGCCGAGAAACTCTTCCAGCGTGCGGACCTGTCGGCTGATGGCCGGTTGGGTGACGCGCAGCTTCTCGGCCGCCTTGGTGAAACTGCTCAGCCGCGCTGCCACTTCAAATACGTGAAGTGGATTGAGCGGCGGCAGCCACTCTGACATCGGCACTTCCTTTTCGGACATCGCTGCGCCGCCTTCACATTACAAATTGTAATGCACAAATAACCGATGCACAGTTGCCGGTCCAGTCCGCCGCTGGGAAACAGAAGGTCACCTCGATCTGCGGCGGACCTATGGATTTCGAACTCACAGAAGAACAGCACGCCTTCGCCACCTCGGTCCGGCGCTTTGCCGAAGCTCATCTGAAGGATGGTGCGCTGGCGCGCGCCCACGATCCGCATTTCCCGTTCGAGACCGCGAAGTTGCTCGCCGAGCAGGGGCTGCTCGGCATCCCGTTCGATCCGGAGGATGGCGGCCAGGGCGGAACGCTGATGGATGCGGTGATCGCCATCGAGCAAGTTGCGGCGGTGTGCCCGCGCAGCGCCGATATCGTGCAGGCCGGCAATTTCGGTCCGATCCGCACCTTCGTGGAATACGCGACGCCGGAGCAGAAGGCACGATTCCTGCCCGACCTGCTGGCCGGGCGAAGCTGCATCAGCCTCGGCATGAGCGAACCCGACGCCGGCTCCGCCGCGACCGAACTGAAGACCACCGCGACGGCCGACGGCGATGGCTACATCATCAACGGCAGCAAGGTGTTCGGCACGCATAGTCCGGATGCGGCGGTTTATCTCGTCTATGTGCGGTTCGGGCCGGGCGTCGGCGGCATCGGTTCGGTGCTCGTCGAGCGCGGAACGCCGGGCTTCACTGTCGGCAAGCCGACTGCCTTCATGAGCGGCGAGCAATGGAGTCAGCTCTATTTCGAGAACTGCCGGATCCCCGCGGCGAACGTGTTGCTGGGGCTCGGCGGCTTCAAGAAGCAGATTTCCGGCTTCAACGTCGAACGGCTGGGCAACTCGGCGCGCTCGCTGGCGCTCGGCCGCCACGCGTTCAATCTGGCGCGCGAGCATGCGCTGATCCGCAAGCAATTCGGCCGGCCGCTGTGCGAATTTCAGGGCCTCCAGTGGAAGTTCGCCGACATGGCGCTGAAGCTGGAGTCCGCGCAACTGCTGCTGTATCGCGCTGCAAGCATCACCGAGGGATTGCCGTCGCCGTATCAGACCGCGATCGCCAAGCTCGCCTGCAATCAGGCCGGCTTCGACGTGGCCAATGAAGCGGTGCAGATCATGGGCGGGCTCGGCTACAGCCAGGAGTCGCTGGCCGAATACTGCATGCGCCGTACGCGCGGCTGGATGATCGCCGGCGGCTCCACTGAAATCCTCAAGAACCGGATTGCCGAGGACGTATTCGAGCGCCGCTTCGATCAGCGCGGAGCTGTGGCCCGTGCCGCCGAATAGCACGTCGACCTCGCGGCGTTGGGCGCAGGCGCTGCTGGCGCCGCGCAGCATCGCGCTTGTCGGCGCGTCCGATGATCTGTCCAAGACATCGTCGCGCCCGCTGCAATATCTGCGGCGCGCCGGTTACGAGGGCACGATCTATCCGATCAATCCGCGACGCGCGACGGTGCTTGGTGAGAAGGCTTGGCCGTCGCTCGACGCGCTGCCTGCGGTGCCGGATCACGCTTTCATTCTAACCCCGACAGACGACGCGATCGCCGCGGCCGAGACCTGTGCACGGCTTGGCATTCCGGTGGCAACCATTCTGGCTTCGAACTTCTCCGAAGGCGGTGAGGCGGGGCTCGCGCGAGTCGAGCGCCTGAAGGCGATCTGCGCGGCGAGCGGGCTGCGCATTCTCGGCCCATCCAGCCTCGGCGCTATCAACCTGCACAGCCACACCATCATCACCGCCAACGCGGCGTTCGCCGAAAGTGATCTCCCGCGCGGCGGCATCTTCGTCGCGTCGCACAGCGGCAGTCTGCTCGGCGGCCTGATCTCGCGTGGCAAGGCGCGCAACGTCGGTTTTGCCGGTCTGGTTTCGGTCGGCAATGAGATCGATCTCAGCCTCGGTGAGATCTGCGCTGCGACGTTGGATGATCCGAACGTGACCGGCTACATGCTTTTCCTCGAGAGCATCCGCCGCGCGCAGGATCTTCGCGACTTCGCCCTCGCAGCCGCCGAGCGCGGCAAGCCGGTTGTCGCCTACAAGCTCGGACGCTCCGCGGCAGCGGCCGAACTCGCCCTGTCGCACACCGGTGCGCTGGCCGGTGAGGATGACGTGGCCGCCGCATTTCTCGCCGATTGCGGCATCGCCCGCGTCCACAATTTCGAGACGCTGATCGAGACGCTGCCGCTGCTGCACAAGCTGCCGCCGCGTGCGGCGGGTCAACGAACTAGGCGCGTCGGCGTGGTCACCACGACCGGCGGCGGCGCCGCGATGGTGGTCGACGAACTTGGCATCCGCGATATCGAGGTCGTCAAGCCGAGCCACGCGACATTCGATCGCCTCGGCGAAGCCGGCGTGGCGGCGCAGCACGAGCGCATCATCGATCTGACGCTGGCCGGGACGCGCTACGAGGTGATGAACGCCGCATTGGACACGATGCTCGCTGCGCCGGAGTTCGACGTCGTCGTTGCCGTCACCGGATCGTCCGCGCGCTTCCAGCCGGAGCTCGCCGTCAAGCCGGTCATCGACAGCGCCGGCTCGGCAAAGCCGCTGGTTGCGTTCGTGGTCCCGGAAGCACCCGACGCGCTGGGAATGCTCACCCAGGCCGGTGTACCCAATTTCCGTACGCCGGAGAGCTGCGCCGATGCGATCAGCGCGGCTCTGCTGCGGCGGCAGCCGCGGCGTGAACCGCCGTTGCGAACCGCGCCCCAACGCGCGACGCGTCAACTCGATGAGTTGGAGGCGTATCGGCTGCTCGATCGGCTCGGAATCGCTCATGCACCGGCTGTCGCGGTCGACGTCGGCGCCGAGTCCGTCGACTTGCCGTTCGCCTATCCGGTCGCGGTGAAGCTGCTGTCGTCCGACATCGCGCACAAAACCGAGGTCGGTGGCGTCGTTCTCAACGTTGCCGATGAGGCCGGCGTGACGCTGGCTGCCAACAGGATCGCCGCGAGCGTTGCGGCGCATCAGCCTGGCGCCGCGTTGAAGCGGGTGCTGGTGCAACCGATGACGTCGGGTCTCGGCGAGATGCTGCTCGGCTACCGGGTCGATCCGGAGGCCGGTCCGATCGTCCTGCTCGCGGCCGGCGGCATCTTCACCGAGATCTATCGCGACCGCAGCATCCGGCTGGCGCCGGTCGATCTCGACGCAGCGCGCGAGATGATCGACGAACTGGCGATCACGCGCGTGTTCCGCGGCTTCCGCAACAAGCCACACGGCGATCTCGAGGCGCTGGCGCAGGCGATCGTTGCGTTGTCGCGGCTGGCGGTCGATGAAGACGTTCACGTGCGCGATGCCGAGATCAACCCCCTGATCATCAACGAGGTGGGAGGCGGCGTCGTCGCAGTCGATGCGCTCGTGGCGCTCGCGGACAAGGAGGACACATGATCGAAGACCTGACATCCAGGGTCAACGCGGACGAGATGCTTGTGAAGCGCGGCCGCTTTCTGTCGACAACATGGCTGCTCGCGGTCGGTTCGACCGATTGGCTGGTGACGATTGCCGAGGGCCGCATCGTCTCCGTCACGCGCGGTCCGTTCGTGATGCCGTCCTGGTCGTTCGCGCTACGTGCGTCCGAGGAGGAGTGGGCGCAGTTCTGGGCAGCGAAACCACGGCCGGGCTCGCACGACCTGATGGCGCTGATCAAGCGGCGCACGCTCAAGGCCGAGGGCAATCTGCAGATCTTCATGGCCAACCTGCGCTACTTCAAGGAAGCGCTCACCAAACTGCGTGCGACCGGAGCCTCGGCATGACCGTCTCGTTCGAGCCCGTCATCGGGCGCTATCTCAATCTCGACCTGTTCGGCCGTCCGCATCGCGTCTATGTGGAGGAGGCCGGCACCGGCACGCCGCTGCTGTGCCTGCACACCGCGGGCGCCGACGGTCGGCAATATCGCGCGCTGATGAACGACGCGCGGGTCACCGCCAAGCATCGCGTCATTGCCTTCGATATGCCCTGGCACGGCAAGTCGTCGCCGCCGGCCGGCTGGCACAACGAAGAGTATCAACTCACCTCGGCGCAATACACCGGCATGATCCTGGAGATCATGACGGCGCTGGAGCTCGATCGGCCGATCGTGATGGGTTGCTCGATCGGCGGCCGCATCGTGCTGCATCTGGCGCTTGAGCATCCCGAACGCTTCCGCGCCATTATCGGCCTGCAGGCCGGCGCACATGTCGACCCGTACTACGATCTCAACTTTCTTCACCGGCCGGACGTGCACGGCGGCGAAGTCTGCGCCGCGATCGTTTCGGGTTTGGTCGGCCCGGATGCGCCTGACAAGGAGCGCTGGGAGACGCTGTGGCACTACATGCAGGGCGGCCCGGGCGTATTCAAGGGCGACCTGTACTTCTACAAGCAGGATGGCGACATCCGCGATCGCGTCGCGCAGATCGACACGAAAAAATGCCCGCTGTTCCTGTTGTCCGGCGAGTACGACTATTCGTGCACGCCCGAAGAGACGCTGGCCGTTGCGCGCAGCATCCCGGGCAGCAGCGTCTCGATCATGAAGGGCCTCGGCCATTTCCCGATGAGCGAAGATCCCGAGGCGTTCCTCGGTCATCTGCTGCCGGTTCTCGCGGCTATCAAGTAAGCGGCGGGCGCTTTCGCGCCTGCTCAAAAAACACAAAGGGAGGATTCGAATCGTGAAGCTGCAAACCTGTCTGGTAACCGCCGCCATGCTGATGTCGGTGGCGTCGGCCTCAGCCGAAATCTCCAACGGTACCGTCAAGATCGGCGTGCTCACCGACATGTCCGGGCCCTATGCGGACAACGTCGGCGCCGGCTCGGTGCTGGCTGCCAAGATGGCGGTCGAGGATTTCGGCGGCAAGGCAGCCGGCATGCCGGTCGAAGTGATCTCCGCCGACCATCAGAACAAGGCGGATATCGGTCTCGCGCTGGCGCGCAAGTGGTACGACACCGAGGGTGTCGACACCATCACCGAAGTGGTGTCGTCGGGCGTGGCGCTGGCCGTACAGCAATTGTCGCGCGAGAAGGACAAGGCGTTCCTGGCCACCGGTCCGGGCACGCCGGATCTGACCGGCAAGGCGTGCTCGCCGGTCGGCGTCCACTGGGCCTACGACAACTACGCGCTGGCCAACGTCGCGACGGCTCCGCTGGTGCAGAAAGGCCTGAAGAGCTGGTACTTCCTCACGGCGGATTACAGCTTCGGCCAGGCGCTCGAAGCCGAGGCCACCAAGGTGATCGTCGCCAATGGCGGAACCGTGCTGGGGTCCTCGAAGCATCCGCTGAACTCCTCCGATTTTTCGTCCTATCTGTTGCAGGCGCAGGCCTCCAAGGCACAGGTGATCGGCCTCGCCAATGCGGGCGCCGACATGATGACGGCGCTGAAGCAGGCCAACGAATTCGGCCTCACCTCGGGCGGGCAGAGCATTGCGGCGCTGCTGGTCAATCTGCCTGATATTCACGCGCTCGGACTCAACAGCGCCAAGGGCCTGATCTTCGCCGACAGTTTCTATTGGGATGCAAACGACAAGACGCGCGAATGGAGCAAGCGTTTCATGGCGCGGTTCGGCGGTAAGGCGCCGGGCAGCCTCCAGGCTGCCGTTTACGGTGCAGTGACGCATTATCTCAAGGCGGTCGACGCCACCAAGAGCGATGCCGGCTCGGTAGTGGTCGCGGAAATGAAGAAGATGCCGATCAACGACTTCTACACGACCAATGCGACGATCCGGGAGGACGGCCGCGTCATCCGCGACATGTATCTGCTGCAGGTGAAGCAGCCGTCGGAGTCGAAGTATCCGTGGGACTATTACAAGATCCTGTCCACGGTTCCGGGCGACAAGGCGTTCCGTCCGCTCAAGGACGGGAACTGTCCGCTGGTGAATGCGGCGAAGTAATCGCTTCCTTTGATACACGGGGCCGGCCGACGCGGACAACGCGCCTGCCGAAAGAGGAGACCGGCGGTGATCGATTATCCCGTGCTGCGCCTGTTGATCGACGGTCGATGGCGCGATGCCGCCGGGCGCGACACCGAGCCGGTGTTGAACCCGGCGACCGGCGCGGTGCTCGGCGAACTGCCGCACGCGACGGCGGCCGATCTCGACGAGGCGCTGGCTTCTTCCGCGCGCGGGCACGAGCTCTGGCGCAAGATGTCGACGGTCGATCGTGGCCGAATCCTGCAGCGGACCGCCGCGTTGATCGAACAGCATCGTGAGCACATCGCCAGTCTGATCACGCTTGAACTCGGCAAGCCGATCGCCGAGGCGCGGGTGGAGGTCGACACCGCGGCCGGCATCTTCGCCTGGAATGCTGAAGAAGGCCGGCGTGCCTATGGACGCGTGATCCCGTCCCGCACCCCCGCCATTCAGCAGATGGTGGTGCGCGAGCCGCTCGGCCCGATCGCGGCCTTCGCGCCCTGGAATGCCCCTGCGATTACGCCCGCGCGCAAGATTAGCAGCGCACTTGCCGCGGGCTGCTCCGTCGTCATCAAGCCTTCGGAGGAAACGCCTGCGACCGCGCTGGCGATCGCCGAGTTGCTGCAGGAGGCGGGGCTACCGGCCGGGGTGCTCAACGTCGTGTTCGGCAATCCTGCAATGATTTCGAACGTGCTGGTCGGCTCGCCGATCATGCGCGGCATCACCTTCACCGGCTCGACCGCGATCGGCAAGCAACTCGGCGCGCTGGCGGTGCAGACGATGAAGCGGATGACGCTCGAACTCGGCGGTCACGCGCCGGTGGTGATCTTCGGCGACGTCGATCCGGAGGCGGCGGCGATCTCGGCGGTGACGGCGAAGTTCCGGAATTCCGGTCAGGTCTGCACCTCGCCGACGCGCTTCTTCGTGCACGAATCGATCCACGACCGCTTCGCCGCCAAGTTATCGGAGCTCGCCGATGGTCTTGTGGTCGGCGATGGCTTTGCTGGGACGACCAAGATGGGGCCGCTGGCGAACGCCCGTCGGGTGGAGGCGATGGAGCGCTTCGTCGAGGATGCGCGATCGCGGAGCATTGCGGTTTCGGCTGGCGGCACGCGGTGTGGCGAGCGCGGGTTCTTCTTTAGGCCGACGGTGCTGACGCAGGTTGATCAGGATTGCTTGGCTTCGAACGTCGAGCCGTTCGGACCGCTCGCGGTGACCGTCCCGTTCGGGACGCGCGAGGATGCGATCGCGCTCGCCAACCGGCTGCCATTCGGCTTGGCGTCTTATGTGATGACCAATGATCTGCGCAACGCGGCCGCGATGGCCGAGGGCATCGTCGCCGGCAACGTGATCATCAACCATTGGCAGGCGTCGCTGCCGGAGACGCCATTCGGCGGCTTCAGGGATAGCGGCGTCGGCACGGAAGGCGGCATCGAAGGCCTGCAGGACTTCCAGTCGATCAAATACGTCAGCCAGTTCTCCGGCTAACAAGGCGCTACTCCCATCGCTATGGAACTTCAAACGTCTCTGTGCGGTTGACGCGCGCGCCGTAGCCGCGTGCGCTTGTCGAACAGGGCAGCCGTGAAGATCGCGACGTTCAACATCAACAACGTCAACAAGCGGCTGCCCAATCTGCTGGCGTGGCTGCGTTCGGCCAAGCCCGACATCGTTTGCTTGCAGGAACTGAAGGCAACGCAGGACGACTTTCCCGAAGACGCGCTACGCAGGGCCGGCTACTCCGCCGCGTGGGTCGGACAGAAGAGTTGGAATGGCGTCGCCATCCTGGCGCGCAAGGCCGAGATCGTCGTGACGCGAAGGCGGTTGCCGGGCGATCCGAAGGACAGCGAAGCCCGCTACATCGAAGCGGCCGTGTCGGGCGTGATCGTTGCGTCGCTTTATGCGCCCAACGGCAATCCGCAGCCTGGGCCGAAGTTCGCCGCCAAGCTTGCCTGGATGAAGCGGCTGAATCGTCATGCCGCCAAGCTGTTGAAGAGCGGCGCGCCGGTGGTTCTGGCAGGCGACTACAACGTCGTGCCGACGCTAGCAGATATCTATCCGACCAAGTCGTGGACGAAGGATGCGCTGGTGCAGCCGGAGCCGCGCGAGCTGTTTGCCGTGTTACTGAAGCAGGGCTGGACCGATGCGCTGCGGGCGATGCATCCCGATCAGGTGCCCTATACGTTCTGGACCTACTGGCGTAATCGGTTCGAGCAGGACAAGGGGCTGCGGATCGACCACCTGCTGCTCGACCCAAGTCTCGCGGCGCGATTGAAGCGCGCCGGCGTCGATCGCAAGGTGCGTGCTGCGCCCGAGGCGAGCGACCACGCTCCAGCGTGGATCGTGCTCGATTAGAAAGCTAACCGGTGGCGCGGGCCGGCGAATCTTGCGCGACGAGTTCGGCGGCAAGTTGTTCGATCGTCTTGCGCTGCTCCATCGCCATCCGCCGTAGCAGCGCGAAGGCCGCCGGCTCGGGTAGCCCTTGCGCGTGCATGATCTGAACCAGCGCCGCAAGCACCACGCGCCGCGCTCGCATGCGCGCATCCATTTTGCTGAGCTGCTGCTTCAATTCGGTGGTCCGGGCGACACGCTCGAACGCCATCACCACGGCGGCGTAGATGCCGGCGGAGCGCAGCGGCTTGACCAGGAACGACGCCGGATCGAGGTCGAGCACTAACTTCAGCCGACTCGGCGTTTCAGTGCCGAGCAGAACGATCACGGCGCAACCCTCCGGCAGCGCGGAATGGCCCGCGCCGGCGATCGGGAGATGATCGTCGTCGATCAGCGCGATGTCGGCGGAACACGCAGGTGCTTCGCCCGGCACCCAGGTTGCGATTTCGATGCCGAGACGATCGAATTGCCGGCGGACGATCGTGGCGTCGCGCTCGTCCTTGATGGCGAGGAGGGCTTTGCGCCCGCGGAGGGAAAACGACGACGGTTTGCTCATTTGACGATCCTCAGGTGAGGCGCATTCGGAATCCGCGCGTCTTTCGACGGTCGGACTGCGACATCGAGTTGCGACAAATAAGGGTCGGGCTTCACGGGAGCTTCAGCCTCCCAGAAGATATCGAACTGTCCCTCTGCATTCGATACGGCCAGACGCGGCGTAAGGGCGCAGTGATTGTTGTCGCCGTCGATCCAAACCGGGCCTTGCGGTGAGTCGTAGCGATGGCCGGCTGCCGCCCGACGCACTTCGGCGACATTCGCCGTTCCGGCGCGCTGGATCGCCCGTGCCAGCAGAAACACCGCGACGTAAGCGGACTGTCCGTCGACCGACGGACTGCTGTCGTCGCCGTAGCGCGACTTCCAGCGGGCCACGAAGGCGCGGTTTTCCGGAAGGCGGATACTTTCAAAATAGGCGGAGGAGGTGATGCATCCCGCACCGGCCGAACCGACGATTTTCAGCTCCGGTTCGCACAGGCTGCAACTGAGCATCGGAATGTTAAGGCCGTCGGTCGCCGCATGGAACGCCCGGATAAAATCGTAGCTGGAGCTGCCAACCAGCGTGTTGAACACGATGGGCGGGCGTTTGCGTACGATCTCGTCTACGATGTGGCCGACCCGGCTTTCGCCAAGTTCGAGCAGCCGCTCCGCCACGATGCGCCCGTCGGATGCGGTGACCAACTCGCGGGTGACGCGATTGGTTTCCCACGTCCAGACGTAGTTGGAGCCGACGCAAAACAACTGTCGCGAGAGATTGTCCAACACGTAACGCACCAACGGCACCACGTTGTGATTCGGCGAGGCGCCCACATACATCACGTTGTCGGAGCATTCGAAGCCTTCGTAGCGGGCCGGATACCACAGCAGGCGCTCGGTGCGCTCAACGATCGGGAGCACCTGCTTGCGCGCCGCCGACGTGTAGCAGCCGACGATGTGATCGACCCCGACATTGCGAATCAAGTCGTCGCACGCGGTGTGATATTCGTTCAGCACGCCGCCGGGATCGCGCACGTGCGTCGCGAAGGAGAAATCGAAGTCCGCACTGCCGTTGACCTCGTCGATCGCCATCAGCGCCGACTTGAGGATCTCGCGTCCCATCGCCTGATACGGGCCAGACCGCGACGACAGGATTCCGATCGGGATCGATGGTTTCGACATGGATAATGAATGCTCGCTCAGAACGTGTATGAGATCATCAAGGTCATGAACTGATCAAGTATAGCTTTGCTGATTTGCTGCGCAGCACTCGTTTAGGATTTGTGCACGCTCACGCGTTGACAGGGTGAACCTCTCCAACTTAGACTTTCGTTGTCGGGTGACAATCGAACCGAGCTCGAATTTGGCCGACGACGTCCGAATTCGAGCATGAACGCAGCGTTCGACTAACCGCCCACACGATAGACCATAGCCGCGGCATTCGAGCCATTCGCGCCTCACTTCGAGGAGCGGGTGGCTTTTTTCGTTTGCCGCTCGAAATCAATTGGCGGCGCGGGCGCGTCGTCAGAACGCTGCTGCATGCCTGGTGAAAGCCGCGGCAATGCTCGCACATCTGGGAGTGAACGCCGTGGGGACGACGGATCTTCATTATCGAGGACTTCTCGAAGTCGGACGCGATATCCAGGCGAAGAAGCTGTCTCCTGTCGAAGTCACCGAAGCGATGCTGCAACGCATCGGGAAGGTCGATGGCGCGCTGAAGAGCTATGCGCATGTATCGCCTGAATCGGCTCTGGCAGAGGCGGCGATAGCTGAGAAGGAAATCGCTGCCGGCAAAGTGAAGGGACCGCTGCATGGCGTGCCCATTGCCGTGAAGGATCTGTGCTGGGTCAAGGGCATGCCCGCGGCGCACGGCATGCCGATCCACCGCGATTTCATGCCGAGCGAGGATGCGACCGTTGTGGTTCGTCTTAAGCAGGCCGGCGCCATCATCCTCGGCAAATTGCAGCAAACCGAAGGCGCCTACGCCGATCATCACCCCAAGATCGATCCGCCCAAAAACCCCTGGGATAAGGAACTGTGGTCTGGCGCGTCGTCGAGCGGGTCAGGCTCGGCGACTGCCGCTGGCTTGTGCTTCGGCTCGCTCGGCACCGACACAGGCGGGTCGATCCGTTTTCCGTCGGCGGCGAACGGCATCACTGGGCTGAAGCCGACGTGGGGCCGCGTCAGCCGTTTCGGCGCATACGAACTTGCCGCAACGCTCGATCACATCGGCCCGATGGCCCGCAGGGCGATCGATTGCGGCGCGATGTTGAGCGTCATCGCTGGTGCCGATCCGAAGGACACCACGGCGGTGCCGTTGTCGGTGCCTGACTACACGGCAAATCTGTCCGGCGACATGAAGGGCATGGTGATCGGCATCGATCGTCGCTGGACCACGGAAGGAACCGACGAGGCCGCGGTCAAAGTGCTCGACGATGCGCTGCGTGTCGCCAAGGACCTCGGCGCGACCATCAAGGATATCACCTTCCCGGACGCGCAAGCGGTGACCAACGATTGGTTTCCGCTGTGCGGCATCGAAGCGGCGGTCGCGCACGAAGCGACCTATCCGGCGCGCAAGGATGAATATGGTCCCGGGCTCGCCGGTCTGCTCGATCTCGGCCTGCAGCAATCGGGCACGGACTATCAGAAGATCGTGCTGAGGCGCGAAGCGTTCCGCGGCGCCGTGCGGGCGCTGTTCGAGACAGTGGATCTCATTGCGGTGCCGGCGCAGGCCTATGCGGCGCCGACGCTCGCCAAAATGGCGTCACTTGGCGAAGACCCGTCGCTGATCGGCGGCCTGCTGCGTTTCACCTGTCCGTTCGACATGACCGGCAGCCCGACCATCACGCTGCCCGGCGGCTTCGCGCCGAACGGCGGTCCGGTCGCGTTTCAATTTGTCAGCCGTCACTTCGACGAAGCGCGGCTCGTCGCCGCCGGCGACGCCTTCCAGCGCGCCACCGACTGGCACACGCGCCATCCGTCTCTGTGAGATTCGAGGAGTTCATATGTCATCCGAAGATTGGCTGAAGAGTTCGATCATGGCGGCGCGCGGCGTCGCAAAAGGGGCGACCGGGACGACGCATAGTCTGACCATCGAACAGCAGGGGCCGTTCCACTACGTCTATGGTCCGTACGCAAAGCCGACGCTGTCGATCGAGCCGGGCTCGGTCGTCGTGGTCGAAACCGAGGATGCGTTCGGCGGCGTCATCACCAGCGAGACCGACAGCCCGACCGCGAAGCTGAACTTCCCCTATCTCAATCCGCAATGCGGGCCGATCGCCGTCAAGGGCGCCAAGAAGGGCGATTGCCTCGCCATCTACATCCGCGACGTCGAGACCCGCGGCGAGCAGCCGGCCGGCACCACCTGCATCATGCCTGAGTTCGGCGGCCTGGTCGGCACCGCCGCGACCGCGCTGCTCAACCCGCCACTGCCGGAGCGCGTCAAGAAGCTTCATGTCGATCGCAACGGCGTGAAATGGAGCGACAAGATTACGCTGCCCTACGAGCCGTTCATCGGCACCATCGGTGTGTCGCCGGAGATCGAGGCGATCTCGTCGCTGCAGCCGGACTATCACGGCGGCAATATGGATCTACCCGACGTCGCGCCCGGCGCGGTGATCTATTTCCCCGTGCACACCGACGGCGGCATGCTCTATGTCGGCGACTGCCACGCCACGCAGGGCGACGGCGAATTGTCGGGCGTCGCACTCGAGCAGCGCGCCACCGTGACGCTGCAGGTCGATCTGATCAAGGACTGGAGCTTCGCCTGGCCGCGGCTGGAGACGAAGGACTTCATCATGACGATCGGCAGCGCGCGCCCGCTCGAAGACGCGGCCCGCATCGCCTATCGCGAGCTCACGCGCTGGATGGCGGCCGACTACGGCTTTGATGAGATCGACGCATACATGCTGCTCAGCCAGGCCGGGCGCATTCGCCTCGGCAACATGGTCGACCCCAAATACACGATGGGCGCGTCGATCCTGAAGAAATATCTCGCGACTTGATTCGAGCTTTCACGCACCGGCTTCATCACAGGGGACGATCAGAGATGCAAACTAAACATCTGCTCCGCACCGCCTTGCTCGGCCTCGCGCTCGGCGCAGCCGCGCCGGTTGCCGCATTGGCGGCCGATCCGCCGCTCAAGGTCGGCCTGCTCGAAGATATCTCCGGCGATCTCGCGTTCATGGGGATGCCGAAGCTGCACGGCTCGCAGCTCGCGGTCGAGGAAATCAACAAAAGCGGCGGCATCATGGGCCGCCAGATCGAGCTGATCCATCTAGATCCGCAGGGCGACAACGCGCGCTATCAGGAATTCGCCCGCCGCCTGCTCAACCGTGACAAGGTCGACGTGCTGATCGGCGGCATCACTTCGGCGTCGCGCGAAGCCGTGCGCCCGATCGTCGACCGCACCACCACGCCGTATTTCTACACCAACCAGTATGAAGGCGGCGTTTGCGACGCCAGCATGATCAGCATGGGCGCGGTGCCCGAGCAGCAGTTCTCGACCTTGATCCCGTGGATGGTCGAGAAGTTCGGAAAGAAGGTCTACGTCATCGCCGCGGACTACAATTTCGGCCAGATCTCAGCGGAGTGGAACCGCAAGATCATGAAGGATCTCGGCGGCGAAGTCGTCGGCGAGGAGTTCATCCCGCTCGGCGTTTCGCAGTTTGCCCAGACCATCCAGAACATCCAGAAGGCGAAGCCCGACTGGTTGCTGACCATCAATGTCGGCGCCGCGCAGGATTCGTTCTTCGAACAGGCCGCCGCCGCCAATCTCAATCTGCCGATGGGCTCTTCGATCAAGGTGATGCTCGGCTTCGAGCACAAGCGCTTCAAGCCGCCGGCACTCAACAACATGCACGCCACCGCCAACTGGTTCGAGGAAATCGATACGCCCGAAGCCAACGATTTCAAAAAGCGCTGGCACGCCAAATTCCCCGACGAGATGTACATCAACGACATGGGCTACAACGCCTATAACGCGCTCTACATGTACAAGACGCTGGTGGAAAAGGCGAAGTCGACCAAGCTCGAAGACCTGCGCAAAGTCATCGCCACCGGCGACGCCTGCATCGATGCGCCGGAAGGCAAGGTCTGCATCGATCCGAAGAGCCAGCACACCTCGCACCGCATGCGGCTGATCTCGGTCGGACCCAAGCACGAGGTCAAGGTGGAAAAGGACTACGGCACGATCCAGCCGTACTGGCTCGGCGAGATCGGCTGCGATCTCACCAAGAAGAACGACAAGGATCAGTACACGCCGAGCCATCTTCCGAAGAAGTCTTGAGCTCGATCATGATGGCCCTCGTCACGCATCACGGCATCGAACTTGCAAGAAATGATCGAGGCTGAACGCGTGACCGACCACAAGCACCTCGGCGCCGCTCTGCGGCGGCGCCGATCCTCGCAACCAGGAGACCTCGATGTCGGCTGAAGTGTTCTCGGTCTTCTATCAGTTCGCCGACGTCTTCGCCTTTCTGATCCTCTCGGCCGCCGGCCTCGCCATCGTGTTCGGCATGATGGGCGTGATCAACATGGCCCACGGCGAGTTCATCATGTGCGGCGCCTACGTCACCGTGGGGCTGGTCAATCTCGGCGTGCCGCTTCCGATCGCGCAGATCGCCGCCGCGATCACGGCGGGGCTGATCGGCGTCGTCGTCGAATATTTCATCGTCCGCCGCTTCTACAAGCGTCCGCTGGATTCGTTGCTCGCGACCTGGGGCCTCAGTCTGATCGTCACGCAGTCGATGTTGCTGATCGTCGGCTCGTCGGTGCGCGGCATCGGCACGCCCGAGGGCAATTTCGCGATCGGCGCCTACACGTTCTCGACTTATCGACTGGTGTTGTTCGGCGCCGCGGTCGCGGTGCTGGCCGGGCTCTATGTGGTGTTCATGAAAACCCGGTTCGGCGTGATCGCGCGCGCGACGATGCAGAATGCCGCGATGGCGCGGGCGCTCGGCGCACGCACCGGGCGCATCTACGCGATCAGTTTCGGCATCGGCGCGGGGCTCGCGGGCCTGTGCGGCGCGCTGTATGCGCCCACCATGACGCTGATCCCGACGATGGGCGCGACCTTCGTGGTCGAGAGTTTCGTGACCGTGGTGATCGGCGGCGCCAACGTGCTGCTCGGGACCGCGCCGGCGGCGCTGCTCTTGGCCGCGATCCGGATGACGCTGAATGCGAGCTACGGCCAGATCATTGGCCAGATCGGCATGCTGGTCGCCGTCATCCTGATCATCCGGGTGCTGCCGGAAGGGCTGTCCAGCGTGCTGGCGCGGCGCGGACGTTGAGCGGAGAGAGATGATGTTCAAACTGCTCGAAGGTCCGCAGACGTTGGGGCGCGGCCGCGTATTCTGGGGCTGCTTCGTCGCTATCTTGGCGGGTGCTCTTATCTATCCGTTGTTCGCCGACTCCTACGACGTCGGCAACTTCTCCTACTTCCTGATCTGGATCTTCATGGCGCTCGGCCTGTGCCTGATGTGGGGCTATGGCGGCATGCTGTCGTTTGGCCAGACGCTGTTCTTCGGCATCGCCGGCTATTCCTATGGCGTGCTGGCCATCAACATGGGCGGCGGCACCACGACGATCGCGGCGCTGCTGCTGTCGGTCGTGGTGGCGATGATCGCCGCCGGCATCCTCGGCTATTTCATGATCTGGGGCGGCATCAACGGCATCTTTTTCGGCATCGTCACGCTGTCGGCGACGCTGGTGCTGGCGTTCTTCCTCGGCCAGACGGCCGGGCCGGAGTGGCACATCGGCGACGCGCGGCTCAACGGCTTCAACGGCATGAAGGGAATGGACCCGCTGGCAATCGGCGACCTCTATATCGAGGGCTCGGCGCTGTATTACGTGATGGTCGCGTTGATCGTGGTCGTCTATCTGGCGCTGCGCATGCTGGTGAATTCCGGCATCGGCAACGTCATCGTCGCTACCCGCGAAAATCCGCAGCGCGCCGAAATGCTCGGCTACGATGTCCGCAAATATCAGCTGTTGACCTTCGTGCTCGGCAGCGGCCTCGCTGGGCTCTCGGGCGCGCTGTACACCTCGTGGGGCCAGTTCATCACGCCGTCGAGCATCGGCTTGCCGGCCGCGGCGATGCCGATCGTCTGGGTGGCGTTCTCCGGGCGCAGCGATCTCACGGCGACGCTGGTCGGCTCCTTCCTGCTGCTGTTCGGCTTCCAGACCATCACGGTCTATAGCCAGCAAGCCGCTCTGGTGCTGATGGGTGCGCTGCTGCTCGCCACCGTGATGGCGGCGCCGCAGGGCTTCGTGCTCGGCATCGGCAAGTTCGTCGCGGATCGGTTGAGCGGCCGCGGCAAACGAACTGCGGTCACAGATCTGCCGACACAATCCAACCTCAAGACCGACGAGGCCTGATCATGTCCCTCGTCGAAGTCAAAGGCGTTACCAAGCGCTTCGGCGGTCTCACCGCGGTGTCCGACGTCGACCTCACCGTGAAGGCCGGCGAGGTGCATTGCCTGATTGGGCCGAACGGCGCCGGAAAGAGCACGCTGTTCAAGCTGATCGTCGGGCTGTTTCCGCCGACCGCCGGCAGCATCCTGTTCGACTCGGTCGATGTCACCGCCGAGCGGCCGTTCGCCCGCGTTCAGCGCGGCATGAGCATCAAGATGCAGGCGCCGAGCGTGTTCAAGGAGCTGCCGGTGCGGCAGAACATCCAGATCGCGCTGCAGGACCGGGTCTCCGGCACCGAGCGTGCGGCCGAGGAGCAGCGCCTGCTCGAACTGCTCGGCCTTGCCGCCGATGCTAACAAAATGGCGGGCGCGTTGTCGCACGGCCAGCAGCAATGGCTGGAAATCGGCATGGCGCTGGCGCTGCGCCCGCAACTGCTGCTGCTCGACGAGCCGACCGCCGGCATGTCCCCGGAAGAAACCTACAAAACCGGCGAGCTGATCAAGTCGTTCAACGCCGAGGGCATGACGGTGCTGGTGGTGGAGCACGACATGGCGTTCGTGCGCCAGATCGCGCAACGCGTCACCGTGCTGCATCTCGGCAAGATCTTTGCGCGCGGCAGCCTCGACGAGATTCTCAATGACGAGCAAGTCGCCGAAATCTATCTCGGAAAAACCCATGCTCACTAATCAGGTGCCGGCCGATCGCATTCTCGACGTCAGCGGCCTATGGGCCGGCTACGGCGCCACGCCGATCCTGCAGGGCGTCGACATGACGGTGTATCGTGGCGAGATCGTCGGCGTGATCGGCCGTAACGGCGTCGGCAAGTCGACGTTGATGCGCTGTATCATCGGCCTGCTCGACTCTTGGCGCGGCTCGATCAGTTTTCAGGGGCGCGACATCACGCCGTTGCAGGCGGACGCGCGGGCGCGCGCCGGATTCGGCTATATCCCGCAGGGGCGCGACGTCTTCCCGCAGATGACAGTCGAGGAGAATTTGCAGGTCGGCGAACTGATCGGCGGGCCGAAAGGCAAGAAGCTGCCCGAGCTGGTCTACGAGTACTTCCCGCGGCTGAAGGAGCGGCGCAAGCAGGCGGCCGGCACGATGTCGGGCGGCGAGCAGCAGCAGCTGGCGATCGGGCGAGCGCTGATCGGCAATCCGGCACTGATGATCCTGGACGAGCCGTCCGAAGGCATTCAGCCCTCGATCGTGCAGCATATTTGCGAGGCGCTGAAGTCGTTCCGAGATGAGCTCGGTACCACCATCGTATTCGTCGAGCAAAATCTCGACACCATCCTGGCGATCGCGCAGCGCTGCTACATCATGGAAAAGGGCCGCATCACCCATTCGCTGGTCGGCGACGACGTCAACGAGGACAAGGTGCGGGCGCAACTGCTGCTGTAAGCCGCGGGCGCGTCGAAGAATTGTATCAGTGCGTGCGGCGGCACGTTTGGAGAGGGAGTGTGAGATGGATCTGGGATTGAAGGGCGCGAAAGTGCTGGTCACCGGCGGCACCAAGGGTATCGGCCGTGCGGTCGCCGAAACCTTCGCGGCCGAGGGCGCTGACGTCGGGATTTGCGCCCGCAACGCGGCCGAAGTCGACGCGACCATTACGGCGCTGAAAGCGAAGGACGTTGCGGCCTTCGGTGGCGCGGTGGATGTCGCGAACGGTCCCGCCTTGAAGGCGTGGGTTGCCGACATGGCGAGTAAGCTCGGTGGCGTCGATGTGATCGTCGCCAATGTCAGCGCGCTGGCGATTGGGCAGGACGAAGAGAGCTGGGAGAAGGAATTCGCCACCGACATGATGGGCACGGTGCGGCTGGTCGATGCGGCGATGCCGTATCTGGAAAAGAGCAGCGCCGGCGCGATCGTCACCATCTCCAGCGTGTCGGGCCGTGAAGTCGATTTCGCCGCCGGCCCCTACGGCACCTTCAAGGCCGCGATCATTCACTACACGCAAGGCCTCGCCTATCAGCTCGCCGCCAAGAACATCCGCGCCAATTCGGTGTCGCCGGGCAATACGTACTTTGAAGGCGGTGTCTGGAATCAGATCAAGGACGGCAATCCGGAACTGTACAACGCCGCGCTGGCGCTCAACCCGACCGGGCGCATGGGCACGCCGCAGGAAATGGCTAACGCCGTCGTATTCCTCGGCAGCAAGGCGGCGAGCTTCATCACCGGGACGAACCTGGTGGTGGACGGCGCGCTCACCAAGGGTGTGCAGTTCTAGTCGCGCATCCGGACGGCCACGCCGAAGTGGTGTGAACGCCTCTCCCCGTCATTGCGAGCGAAGCGAAGCAATCCAGCGCAGTGCACGGAGCTGGATTACTTCGTCGCGGAGCCTGTCCTCGGACGGCGCGAAGCGCCGATCCGGGGGCTCCTCGCAATGACGTGCGGAGAGGCCGAAGGGCAGCCGGTCGTTAAATGAGAGGCGTCGCGGGGGCCGTCCGTGGCGCAAGAGGAAACGCACCCAACAACAAGGCGTCAACAATGACCGCAGAGCTGCATTACAAATCGATCACCGAACTCTCCGACCTCTATCGCCGCAAGGAGCTGAAGCCGTCGGAGGTGACGCAGGCGACGCTCGAGCGCATCGGGCAGTTCGACAAGCGCTTCAACGCCTACATGACGGTACTGGGCGATCGCGCGCTGCAGCAGGCCCAGAAGGCGGACGACGAGATCGCCAAAGGCATCGATCGCGGCCCGCTGCACGGCGTGCCGATCGGGCTGAAGGACCTGTGCTACACGACGTTCGCGCCGACCGGCGGCGGCACCATGATCCACGCCAAGTTCGTGCCGTCCTACAACGCGACCGTGGTCGACCGGCTCGAGCTCGGCGGTGCGATTTCGATCGGCAAGCTGAAGATGACCGAGGGCGCCTACACCAGCCATCACCCGGACGATGCCGCGCCGCTCAATCCATGGAGCCTTGATCACTGGGTCGGCTCGTCGTCCAGCGGCTCGGGCGTCGCCACGTCAGCGGGCCTGTGCTACGGCGCGATCGGCAGC
>NZ_JBMDXE010000325.1:0-8018 GCF_048594845.1 Rhodopseudomonas sp.
AGGATCGACCATGTCACGCGTTGGCAAGAAGCCCGTCACGGTCCCGTCCGGCGTGACGGCGACCGTCGAGGGTCAGACCGTCAAGATGAAGGGGCCGAAGGGCCAGCTTCAGTTCGTCGTGCACGACGACGTCGACGTCAAGTTCGAGAACGGTTCGGTGAAGGTGGCGCCGCGGCACGAGACGAATCGCGCCCAGGCGTTGTACGGCACGGCGCGCGCCCAGATCGCGAACCTGGTCGAGGGTGTGACCAAGGGCTTCGAGAAGAAGCTCGAGATCACCGGCGTCGGTTATCGCGCGGCGCTGCAGGGCAAGAAGCTGCAGCTCGCGCTCGGCTACAGCCACGACGTGCTCTACGACATCCCGGAAGGGATCACCATCACGGTGCCGAAGCCGACGGAGATCAACGTCGCCGGCATCGACCCGCAGAAGGTCGGTCAGGTCGCCGCCGAGATCCGCGACTATCGTCCGCCGGAGCCCTACAAGGGCAAGGGTGTGCGCTATTCCGACGAGTTCATCTTCCGCAAGGAAGGCAAGAAGAAGTAACGGAGCCGGGTCATGTCGAAGTTGAATGTCACGAATGCCCGGCGCAAGACTCGGGTTAGGATCGCACTGCGGCGCGTCGCCAACGGCCGCCCGCGGTTGTCGATCTTCCGCTCGTCGAAGCACATCTACGCTCAGGTGATCGACGATCTGAAGGGCGAGACGCTGGCTTCGGCCTCGTCGCTGGAGAAGACGCTGCGCGAAGCCGGCAACACCGGCGCCAACATCGACGCCGCCAAGGCCGTCGGCAAGCTGGTGGCCGAGCGGGCGGTGAAGCAGGGCGTCAAGGAAGTCGTGTTCGATCGCGGCGGCTATCTGTATCACGGCCGCGTCAAGGCGCTGGCGGATGCGGCGCGCGAAGGCGGACTGAGCTTCTAATTTTCGGATTGAACGGATACCAGGATCGAGGCTTCGGTCTCGCAAGGATTGGAAAACACCATGGCAGGTGAACGCGAACGCGGTGGACGCGAACGGAGCAATCGCGAGGAGCGCGACAGCGAGTTCGTCGACAAGCTGGTCCACATCAACCGTGTGGCGAAGGTGGTGAAGGGCGGTAAGCGCTTCGGTTTCGCCGCGCTCGTCGTGATCGGCGATCAGAAGGGCCGCGTCGGCTTCGGCCACGGCAAGGCCCGCGAAGTGCCGGAAGCGATCCGCAAGGCGACCGAGTCGGCGAAGCGCAACCTGACCCGTGTCGCGCTGCGCGAGGGTCGCACGTTGCATCACGACATCGCTGGCCGTCACGGCGCCGGTCGCGTCTATCTGCGTGCGGCTCCGGCCGGTACCGGCATCATCGCGGGCGGCCCGATGCGCGCCGTGTTCGAGACGCTCGGCATCCAGGACGTGGTGGCGAAGTCGATCGGTTCGTCGAACCCGTACAACATGGTTCGCGCGACCTTCGACGCGCTGAAGCATCTGGACTCGCCGCGTTCGGTCGCCGCGCGCCGCAACATCAAGGTCTCCACCCTGCAGTCTCGCCGCGTCGGCGGCGATGCGGAAGTGGTTGCCGAATAACACGCCGTCGGCGATCACGCCGACACAAGACGCGATCTGGAGTGAAGACGATGGCCAAGGCCGCAAACATGATCAAGGTCGAGCAGATCGGCAGCCCCATCCGGCGCCATTCCTCCCAGCGTGCGACGCTGGTCGGCCTCAAGCTCAACAAGATCGGCCGGGTCACCGAGCTTCAGGACACCCCTGAGGTTCGCGGCATGATCGCCAAGGTGCAACACCTCGTTCGCGTCGTCGACGAGAAGTAAGAGGGTAGAGCGATGAAGCTCGACGAGATCTCCGACAATCCGGGCGCCCGCAAGAAGCGCATGCGCATCGGCCGTGGCATCGGCTCCGGCAAGGGCAAGACCGGCGGCCGTGGCGGCAAGGGCCAGACCGCGCGTTCGGGCGTGCGCATCAAGGGCTTCGAAGGCGGTCAGATGCCGCTGCATCGTCGCCTGCCGAAGCGCGGCTTCAACAACATCTTCGCGCTGGACTTCTCCGAGGTGAACCTCGACCGGCTGCAGGCCGCTGTCGACGCCAAGAAGCTCGACGCCGGCAAGGTGGTTGACGCTGCCGCGCTGGTCGAGGCCGGTGTGCTGCGCCGCTCGCTCGATGGCGTGCGTCTGCTCGGCCGCGGTGAACTGACCGCCAAGCTTAACATCGAAGTCCACGGCGCCACCAAGTCGGCGATCGAGGCTGTCGAGAAGGCCGGCGGATCGGTGAAGATCCTCGCGCCGAAGAAGGACGAAGGCGAGGCTGCGTAACATTGCCGTCATAGCCCGCGAAAGCGGGCACCGGCCTTGCCGGGATGGTAGATTTTTCGTTAGTTGCGCACCAAATTGATGCCCGGCGCTGACTCGGCCGCCCGCATCGGGCGGCTATGTGGGCGAGTGGCGCGGGAGAAAGCCTGACATGGTCTCTGCAGCGGAACAACTTGCGGCGAATCTCAATTTTTCGGCGCTGGGTAGAGCCGAAGAGCTGAAGAAGCGGATCTGGTTCACGCTCGGCGCGCTGCTGGTCTATCGCCTCGGCACCTACATTCCGCTGCCCGGCATCGATCCCACCGTGTGGGAGCAGGTGTTCAACTCGCTGGCCGGCGGCATTCTCGGCATGTTCAACATGTTCGCCGGCGGCGGCATCCACCGCATGGCGATCTTCGCGCTCAACATCATGCCGTACATCTCGGCATCGATCATCGTGCAGCTGCTGACCACGGTGTCGCCGCAACTCGAGGCGCTGAAGAAGGAAGGCGAGAGCGGCCGCAAGACGCTCAACCAGTACACCCGCTACCTCACCGTGATCCTGGCCGCTTTCCAGTCTTACGGCATCGCCGTGGGCCTGCAGGGCGCGGGTAATGTCGTGTCGGAGCCGGGCCCGTTCTTCCTGCTGTCGACCGCGATCACGCTCACCGGCGGCACGATGTTCCTGATGTGGCTGGGCGAGCAGATTACCTCGCGCGGTATCGGAAATGGCATCTCGCTGATCATTCTGGCCGGCATCGTGGCCGAGCTGCCTTCCGCTTTGGCGAATATGCTCGAGCTCGGCCGTCAGGGCGCGTTGTCGACCGGTCTGATCCTCGTCGTTTTGGTGATGGCGGTCGTCGTGATCGCCTTCATCGTGTTCATGGAGCGGGCCCAGCGCCGGCTGCTGATCCAGTATCCGAAGCGCCAGGTCGGCAACAAGATGTTCGAGGGCCAGTCCTCGCATCTGCCGCTAAAGCTCAACACCTCGGGCGTGATCCCGCCGATCTTCGCGTCGTCGCTGCTGCTGCTGCCGACCACCATCGCCAGCTTCAACGCCGGCACCGGCCCGGAATGGTTTCAGTGGATCGTGACGCAGTTCGGCCACGGCCGGCCGCTGTTCCTGATCTTCTACATCGCGATGATCCTGTTCTTCGCGTTCTTCTACACCGCCATCGTGTTCAATCCGACCGAGACCGCGGATAATCTGAAGAAGCACGGCGGCTTCATTCCTGGCATTCGGCCCGGTGAGCGCACTGCCGAATACATCGATTACGTGCTGACGCGCATCACCGTGGTCGGTGCGATCTATCTGGCGATCGTCTGTTTGATCCCGGAAGTTCTGATCTCCTATGCCTCGGTGCCGTTCTACTTCGGCGGAACTTCGCTCCTGATCGTGGTCAGCGTCACGATGGATACCGTGGCACAGGTCCAGGGCTATCTGCTGGCGCACCAGTATGAAGGCTTGATCCGGAAGTCGAAGTTGCGGGGGCGCAAGAAATGAGACTGATCCTTCTCGGGCCGCCAGGGGCGGGCAAGGGAACGCAAGCGGCGCGTCTGGTCGAGCAGTACGGAATCGTGCAGCTCTCCACCGGCGACATGCTGCGCGCGGCCGTCGCCGCCGGCACGCCGGTCGGCCTCAAGGCCAAGGACATTATGGCCAGCGGCGGCTTGGTGCCGGACGAGGTGGTGATCGGAATCATCTCCGACCGCATCGAGCAGGACGACGCCGCCAACGGCTTCATCCTCGATGGCTTCCCACGCACCGTGCCGCAGGCCGAGGCGCTCGATGCGCTGCTCAAGGACAAGAAGCTGTCGCTCGACGCCGTGGTCGAACTGCGCGTCAACGAGAGCGCGCTGCTGGCGCGGGTCGAGACGCGGGTCGCCGAGATGCGGGCGAGGGGCGAGGAGCCGCGCGCCGACGACAACGCGGAAGCGTTGGCCAAGCGCCTGTCGGCCTATCGCGCGCAGACCGAGCCGCTGGTCGAATACTATTCGGAGAAGCGCAAGCTGCTGACCGTCGACGGCATGATGACGATCGACGAGGTCACCCGCGAGATCGGCCGGGTGCTCGCCGCCGTCGCCCAGGCCGACCAGAAGAAGGCCGTCAAGACCGCGACTGCCAAGAAGCGCGCGACCAAGAAGGCGGGTGGCAAATCGTCCAAGGCTAAGGCGTCCAAGGCGACTTCGTCGAAGGCCGCGCCTTCCAAGGCCAAGGCTGCGAAGTCTTCCGCGAAGGCTCCGGCAGGCAAAAAAGCCTCGTCGAAGAAGGCAGTTAGCAAGAAGGCTTCAACCAAGTCGGCGTCCGCCAAGAAGGCCGCCGCCAAAGCGCCGAAGGCGAAGGCGGCCGGCAAGAAGGCCAAGTCCGGCGTAAAGGCCAGCGCGAAGAAGGCGGCGAAAGCTCCTCAGAAGGCTGGCAAAAAGGCCGCGAAGGCGCCTTCCAAGGCGGCGAAGTCGGTCGGCAAAGTGACGAAGAAGGCCGGCAAAAAGCCTGCCAAGAAGGCCAAGTCGGTCACGAAAAAGCGATCTTGAACCTGGATTCGGTTGACGGCGCGCAGCAGAATCCATTAATAAGGCCCGATATCCCGTCGGATAGGTTTCAGACGATGCCGGGCCCCGAAAGAAGCGTAGGGGATGGCGTCGTGTTCGCGTATGTGAACGCCAGCCCGAGATAGCAAAATACAGCCGGCCGGACGGTCGGTGACAGGAGAGAAGTCTGTGGCCCGTATTGCCGGCGTGAATATCCCGACCAACAAGCGCGTGTTGATCGCGCTTCAGTACATCCATGGCATCGGCCAGAAGAATGCGGCCGACATCATCGAGAAGGTGAAGATCCCGGTAGATCGTCGCGTCAACCAGCTCAGCGACGCCGAGGTTCTTCAGATCCGCGAAGTGATCGACCGCGATTACCTCGTGGAAGGCGACCTTCGCCGTGAGACCGGCATGAACATCAAGCGTCTGATGGACCTCGGCTGCTATCGCGGCCTGCGTCATCGTCGCGGTCTGCCGGTGCGTGGCCAGCGTACGCACACCAACGCCCGCACCCGCAAGGGTCCGGCGAAGGCGATCGCCGGCAAGAAGAAGTAAGTTTTGCGAATTGCGAACAGCGGGCGGCCGGTAGGGGAATCCTATCGCCATCCGCTTTTCGTCATTCGTCGTTTCGGTGGAGCCGCTGGTGTTACGGCGGCGTTGAGATCTCAGGAAAGGTAGACCATGGCTAAGGAAGCCGGCCGCATTCGCCGCCGCGAGCGCAAGAACATCGCCTCGGGCATTGCGCATGTGAACTCGTCGTTCAACAACACGACCATCACCATCACCGACGCGCAGGGCAATGCGATTGCCTGGTCGTCGGCCGGCACGATGGGCTTCAAGGGCTCGCGCAAGTCGACCCCGTACGCTGCGCAGGTCGCGGCCGAGGACGTGGCCAAGAAGGCCCAGGAGCACGGCATGCGCACCCTCGAAGTCGAGGTGGCAGGCCCGGGTTCGGGCCGTGAGTCGGCGCTGCGCGCGCTGCAGGCTGCGGGCTTCACGGTGACCTCGATCCGCGACGTCACCACGATCCCGCACAACGGCTGCCGGCCGCGCAAGCGCCGCCGGGTCTGATATTTTCTCGCGGGTGGCCATGCGCCGCCCGCGACTGTTTTCGATACTTTGGCGCGGATTGATCCGCAGTTTCCAATGCTAGTGACGACCGCGCCTTGATTTCGGCGGCGATGGACTGGCCAGGAAGGTGACACAGTGACGATCCAGAAGAATTGGCAAGAACTCATTCGACCGAACAAGCTTCAGGTGACCCCGGGCAGCGATGCGACCAAGTTCGCGACGCTGGTCGCCGAACCGCTCGAGCGCGGTTTCGGCCAGACGCTGGGTAACGCGCTGCGGCGCGTGCTGCTGTCGTCGCTGCAGGGCGCGGCGGTGCAGTCGGTCCACATCGACGGCGTGCTGCACGAGTTCTCCTCGATCGCCGGCGTGCGCGAGGATGTCACCGACATCGTGCTGAACATCAAGGACATCTCGCTGAAGATGCAGGGCGAAGGCCCGAAGCGGATGGTCATCAAGAAGCAGGGCCCGGGCGCCGTGACCGCTGCCGACATCCAGACCGTCGGCGACATCGTCGTGCTGAACCCCGACCTGCAGCTCTGCACCCTCGACGAGGGCGCGGAGATCCGCATGGAGTTCACCGTCAACACCGGCAAGGGCTACGTCGCCGCCGAGCGTAACCGTCCGGAAGACGCGCCGATCGGCCTGATCCCGGTCGACAGCCTGTACTCGCCGGTTCGCAAGGTGTCGTACAAGGTCGAGAACACCCGCGAGGGCCAGATCCTCGACTACGACAAGCTGACTATGACGGTCGAGACCAACGGCGCGATCACGCCGGAAGACGCGGTCGCCTATGCGGCGCGCATCCTGCAGGATCAGCTCAACGTCTTCGTCAACTTCGAAGAGCCGCGCAAGGAAGTCACCCAGGAGATCATTCCGGATCTCGCCTTCAACCCGGCCTTCCTCAAGAAGGTGGACGAGCTCGAGCTGTCGGTGCGTTCGGCGAACTGCCTGAAGAACGACAACATCGTCTACATCGGCGATCTGGTGCAGAAGTCGGAAGCCGAAATGCTCCGCACCCCGAACTTCGGCCGCAAGTCGCTGAACGAGATCAAGGAAGTGCTGGCGCAGATGGGCCTCCACCTCGGCATGGAAGTGCCGGGCTGGCCGCCGGAGAACATCGACGAGCTCGCCAAGCGCTTCGAGGATCACTACTGATCGACTTTTCATGGCCGGGCGCTCGCGCTCGGCCATTGCTTTGCTAATCACCCGGGCGAACGCAGGCAGCCCACCTGAGCAACTCCGACGAACCGTCGGGAATCATCGAAGGAAGTACACGTCATGAATCACGGCAAGGTTCACCGGAAGCTCAACCGCACCGCCGAGCATCGCAAGGCGATGTTCGCCAACATGTGCGCCGCGCTGATCAAGCACGAGCAGATCGTCACCACGCTGCCGAAGGCCAAGGAGCTGCGGCCGATCGTCGAGAAGCTGGTCACGCTCGGCAAGAAGGGCGGCCTCGACAAGCGCCGCCAGGCGATCTCCGAAATGCGCGACAAGGATCAGGTCAAGAAGCTGTTCGACGTGCTGGCGCCGCGCTACGCCGATCGCAACGGTGGCTACACCCGCATCATCAAGGCCGGCTTCCGCTACGGCGACAACGCCGCCATGGCGGTGATCGAATTCGTCGATCGCGACGAAGACGCCAAGGGCAAGGATTCCGGCCCGGCGCAGGACACGGCCGACGCGGCGTAAGCTGCTCGCCAACATCCTTTCTGAAAAAGGCGGCGCCGCAAGCGCCGCCTTTTTTGTTGGTGGTCATGCCGATTTGAAGAGACGATGCGGCATGCGAGTTGTGGGTCCGTCGCCGGCTTCCGATATCTCTGGCATCACCAACAGGAGAATTCGGATGAAGATCGATCTGTCCGGCAAGACTGCGCTTGTCACCGGCTCGACGGCCGGCATCGGCCACGCCATCGCCAAGGGCCTCGCCGCGACCGGCGCCAATGTCGTGGTCAACGGCCGCAGCCAAGGCAAGGTGGACGAAGCCATTGCTGCAATGAAGAAGACGGCGCAGGGCGGGAGCATCACTGGCGTCGCCGCGGATGTCTCGACCGCCGACGGCTGCGCCGCGCTGGTCAAGGCGCAGCCCGACGTCGACATCCTGATCAACAACACCGGCATCTTCGAGCCGAAGCCGTTCTTCG
>NZ_JBMDXE010000326.1:0-6182 GCF_048594845.1 Rhodopseudomonas sp.
TTCGAACGTCGCGTTCTACAAGCAGCTCAAGGCGGCCGGCATCGACCTGTCGAAGCAGACGCTGCTGACGATCTCGGTGACCGAGGACGAAATCGACGGCATCGGCGGCGAGAACATCGCGGGCGCCTACGCCTGCATGAAATACTTCCAGTCTCTCGACAATCCGAACAACAAGAAGTTCGTCGCCGACTTCAAGAAGATGTGGGGCGAAAAGACGGTGATCGGAGACGTCACCCAGGCTGCCTATCTCGGCCCGTGGCTGTGGAAATTGACCGTCGAGAAGGCCGGTTCCTTCGACATCGACAAGGTCGCGGCGGCGTCGCCCGGCGTCGAGTTCAAGGGCGCGCCGGAGGGCTACGTCCGGATCCACGAGAACCATCACCTCTGGTCCAAGACCCGCGTCGGCAAGGCCAAGGCCGACGGCCAGTACGAACTGGTCTACGAGACCGCCGACCTGGTCGAGCCTGATCCGTTCCCGAAGGGCTACCAGTAAGCAGCGCGCCGGCGCTGGCTTTCCGCACTCCGCGTCATGCGCGGGCTTGACCCGCGCATCCATCGCTCTTCGCAAGATGATGGATCGCCGGGTCAAGCCCGGCGATGACGACCGGAATGCGGCACGGGCGCCGGCGACATCACTGCGTCGGATCATTTCAACTCAGCAGGGGCAGCCTCCATGTTCGGCGACTATTCGATTGGCGATCTCGGCGCGATCTTCGCGATGCAGGGCTTTGCCGGCCTGATCCTGTTCTCGGTCTACGTGCTGATGGCGCTGGGCCTGGCGATCATCTTCGGCCAGATGGGCGTCATCAACATGGCGCACGGCGAGTTCATGATCCTCGGCGCCTACGTCACCTGGATGACGTCGAACGCGTTCCAGACCTATCTGCCGGCGCTGTTTCCCGGCTACTTCTTCGTCGCGATGATCCTCGCGTTCTTTGCATCCGGCGCGCTCGGCATGCTGGTCGAATGGGGATTGATCAGGCACCTTTACAAGCGTCCGCTCGATACGCTGCTCGCCACGTGGGGGCTGTCGCTGATCCTGCAGCAGGCCTATCGCTCGATCTTCGGCGCGCGTGAGGTCGGCGTCGAGCTGCCGCAATGGATGCTCGGCTCCAAGCAGGTCACCGACACCATCGAGGTGCCGATCAACGGCATCTTCGTGATGTGCCTGACGGTGCTGATCACCGCGACCGTCGCCTATGTGATGTACAAGTCGCGCTGGGGTCGTCAGGTCCGCGCCGTGGTGCAGAACCGGGTGATGGCCGGCGCCGTCGGCATCAACACCGAGAAGGTCGACCGCTACACCTTCGGACTCGGCTGCGGCATCGCCGGCATCGCTGGCAGCGCCTTCACCATGATCGGCTCGACCGGGCCGACCTCGGGTCAGCTCTACATCGTCGACACCTTCCTGGTCGTCGTGTTCGGCGGCGCCGCCAGCCTGTTCGGCACCATCGCATCGGCCTTCAGCATCTCGCAGGCGCAGTCGACCATGGAATTCTTCATGTCCGGCTCGATGGCCAAGGTGCTCACGCTGCTCGCCATCGTCGCGATCCTGATGATGCGCCCGCAAGGCCTGTTCGCCCTCAAGGTCCGCAAGTAAACGGGGAGACACGACAATGGAAAGCCCGCGCTTTCTCAGCCGCTCGGACATCATCGGTCTCGCCGCCCTCGCTCTGCTGCTGGTCGTCATCCTGCCGTTGTCGCTGGATGTGTTCCGGCTCAATTTGGTGGCGAAATATCTGACCTACGCTTTCGTGGCGCTCGGCCTGGTGCTGTGTTGGGGCTTCGGCGGCAGTCTCAGCCTGGGGCAGGGGGTGTTCTTCGGCCTCGGCGGCTACTGCATGGCGATGTATCTCAAGCTGGAAGCCTCCAGCGTTGAGAACACCAAGATCCAGTCTACGCCGGGCATCCCGGACTTCATGGACTGGAACCAGATCACCCACATTCCGTGGTTCTGGCAGCCGTTCCACAGCCTGACGCTGACAGTCCTGGCGATCCTGATCGTGCCGACGCTGTTCGCCTATCTGGTCGGCGCGGCGATGTTCAAGCGACGCGTGGGCGGGGTCTACTTCGCGATCATCACCCAGGCGATCGCGGCGATCTGCACCATCCTGATCATCGGCCAGCAGGGCTACACCGGCGGCATCAACGGCATCACCGACCTCCGCACGCTGAAGGGCTGGGACATCCGTCCCGACCACGCCAAGGTGATCCTGTACTTCGTCGAGGTCGCCTTCCTGTTCGGCTGTATCCTGCTGGCGCTGTTCGTGCGGCACTCCAAGCTCGGCCGCATTCTGGTGGCGATGCGCGAGAAGGAGGACCGGGTGCGGTTTTCCGGCTACAGCGTCGCCAACTTCAAGATCTTCGCGTTCTGCCTGGCGGCGATGTTCGCGGCGATCGGCGGCGCGATGTTCACCCTCAATGTCGGGTTCATGTCGCCGTCCTTCGTCGGCATCGTGCCGTCGATCGAGATGGTGATCTACACCGCGGTCGGCGGCCGGCTATCGATCTTCGGTGCGATCTACGGAACGCTGCTGGTCAACTTCGCCAAGACCAGCCTGTCGGAATCCTTCCCGCAGCTGTGGCTGTTCGGTCTCGGCGCGCTGTTCATCGCGGTGGTGCTGATCTTCCCGAATGGCCTCGCCGGCATCTGGCGGGACTACGTTCAGCCGCTGATCGACCGACTGATCAGCAAGCGCAAGTCCGGCTCGGGTCACAGCAACGGCGCGCTCGGCCCAATCGCCGACGGCGCCCCGGCGGAATGAGGAGGCAACCATGCTGATCGGCCATCAAGCTCCCGACTTCCTGCTCGCGGTGGAGGGACTCACCGTGTCGTTCGACGGCTTCAAAGCTGTCAACGACCTGTCGTTCTACGTCGAGGAGAACGAGATCCGCGTCATCATCGGCCCCAACGGCGCCGGCAAGACCACGGTGCTCGATCTGATCTGCGGCAAGACTAAAGCCACCTCCGGTGCGATCCACTTCCGCGGCAAGGATCTCACCAAGATGAAGGAGAACCAGATCGTCCAGGCCGGTGTCGGCCGCAAGTTCCAGACGCCGTCGATCTACGAAGACCTCACGGTGTTCGAGAATCTGGAGATCTCCTAGCCGCAGGGCCGCTGGGTGTTCGGGGCGCTGTCGTTCCCGCGCACCCCGGCGGTGCGCGAGCGTGTCGAGGAAGTCGCCGAGGCGATCTTTCTCAAGGACAAGCTCGGCATGAGCGCGGACCTGCTGAGCCACGGCCAGAAGCAGTGGCTCGAGATCGGCATGCTGCTGATCCAGGACCCCGACCTGCTGATGCTGGACGAACCGGTCGCCGGCATGAGCGTCTCCGAGCGCGTCAAGACCGCCGAGCTGCTGCACACCATCATCAAGGACCGCTCGGTGCTGGTGATCGAGCACGACATGAAGTTCGTCGAAGACATCGCCCACAAGGTCACCGTGCTGCACCAGGGCCAGATCCTGTCCGAAGGTACGATGGAGACGGTGAAGAACGATCCCAAGGTCATCGAAGTGTATCTGGGACATTAAGCGATGAATGCGCAGGCGAATCCAACATACAGCCTCGTGTCCCGGGCGCGGTGCAGCACGCAGTGCTGCTCCGCAGACCCGGGACCCCGGTTGCCGAGCAGCGGCGAATTAACCGGGGCCCCGGATCTGCGGCGCATCACGCCGCAAGTGCGGCGCGCTGCGCCTCGTCCGGGGCACGCATTCTTGTTGGGCAACCTGGCACCCTAAGGAGATCCCGATGCTCGCTATCAACGATCTGCATGTCGCCTATGGCCAGAGCGAGGTGTTGCACGGGCTCAACATCAACGTGGCGCCGAATGAGATCGTCGCCATCATGGGCCGCAACGGCATGGGCAAGACCACGCTGATGAAGTCGCTGATGGGGATCATCCCGCAGCGGCAGGGTTCGATTGCGATGAACGGCACCGAGCTTGGCGGCCTCAAGAGTTACGAGCGCGTCGCCAAGGGGCTGGCTTACGTGCCGCAGGGCCGCATGATCTTCTCGACCATGACGGTGAAGGAGAATATCGAAACCGGCCTCGTCGTCTCCGGCGAGAAGGATGTGCCGGCCGATCTCTACGAGCTGTTTCCGGTGCTGCTCGAAATGAAGAGCCGACGCGGCGGCAATTTGTCCGGCGGTCAGCAGCAGCAGCTCGCGGTCGCGCGTGCGCTCGCCACCAAGCCGAAGGTGTTGCTGCTCGACGAGCCGACCGAGGGCATTCAGCCGTCGATCATCAAGGACATGGCGCGGACGCTGAAGCAGATCCGCGACACCAAGGGCCTCTCCATCATCGTCTCCGAGCAGGTGCTGAGCTTCGCGCTCGACGTCGCCGACCGCGTGCTGGTGATCGAGAACGGCGAGATCGTCCGCGACGAAGCGCGCGACAGCGTCGATGAGGCGCAGGTCGCAAAATATCTGTCTGTGTAAGTCTAACCAAGTCCACTGGTCGAAAAGGGAGCATCCGATGCCAGAGACACTGATCAAGGTCGATCTCACGCAGTCCGCTTACGACAACGAGATGGTCCACAACCGCTGGCATCCGGACATCCCAATGGCGGCCTGGGTCAATCCGGGCGACGACTTCATCGTCGAGACTTATGATTGGACCGGCGGATTCATCAAGAACAACGACTCGGCCGACGACGTTCGCGACATCGATCTGTCGATCGTGCACTTCCTGTCGGGCCCGATCGGCGTCAAGGGCGCCGAGCCGGGTGACCTGCTGGTGGTCGATTTGCTCGACGTCGGTCCGATGAAGGAGAGCCTGTGGGGCTTCAATGGATTCTTCTCCAAGCAGAACGGCGGCGGCTTCCTGACCGATCACTTCCCGCTGGCGCAGAAGTCGATCTGGGACTTCAAGGGCATGTACACCTCGTCGCGCCACATCCCGGGCGTGAACTTCGCCGGCCTGATCCATCCCGGCCTGATCGGCTGTCTACCCGACCCGAAGCTGCTGGCGACCTGGAACGATCGCGAAACCGCACTGATCGCCACCAATCCGACCCGCGTGCCCGGCCTCGCCAATCCGCCGTTCGGCCCGACTGCCCACATGGGCAAGCTGAAGGGCGACGATAAGGCCAAGGCTGCGGCCGAAGGCGCCCGCACCGTGCCGCCGCGTGAGCATGGCGGCAACTGCGACATCAAAGATCTGTCGCGCGGTTCGAAGATCTACTTCCCGGTCTATGTGCCGGGCGGCGGGCTGTCGATGGGCGATCTGCACTTCAGCCAGGGCGACGGCGAAATCACCTTCTGCGGCGCCATCGAGATGGCCGGCTGGCTGCACATCAAGGTCGACGTCATCAAGGACGGCGTGTCGAAATACGGCATCAAGAATCCGATCTTCAAGCCGTCGCCGGTGACACCGAACTACAAGGACTATCTGATCTTCGAGGGCATCTCGGTCGACGAAGCCGGTCAGCAGCACTACCTCGACGTCACCGTCGCGTATCGCCAAGCGTGCTTGAACGCCATCGAGTATCTGAAGAAGTTCGGCTACTCCGGCGCCCAGGCCTACTCGATCCTCGGCACCGCGCCGGTGCAGGGGCACATCAGCGGCGTGGTCGACGTGCCGAACGCCTGCGCCACCCTGTTCCTGCCGACGCAGATCTTCGACTTCGACATCATGCCGAGCGGGGCCGGACCGATCAAACATATCGACGGTTCGATCCAGATGCCGCTGTCGCCGGACAAGTAACACGGCCAACTCGGCCGCGGGGCCATGCCATTTGGCTCCGCGGCTGCCTTTTCCCCTTTGCGATGAGGACGGCCATGCCGGTTTATGAATATCTCTGCGATGCCTGCGGTCCTTTCACCGATATGCGGCCCATGGCCGAATGCGATGATCCGCAGGACTGCCCGCACTGCGCGACGTCCGCGCCCCGCGTCATGCTGACCGCACCGGCCTTCTTCTGCATGCCGTCGGACAAGCGCAAGGCGCACGCCACCAACGAGCGCAGCAAGCATGCGCCGCAAACGGTGGCGGAATACAAGGCGAAGCACGGGCCCGGCTGCGGCTGCTGCTCCAGCAAGAAGCCCGCACGGCTGATGAAGAAGACGGCGACAGGCTCCAAGAGCTTCCCGACTGCGCGCCCCTGGATGATCAGCCACTGACACTGTCGCCGGAATGCGCTATCGTCCACCCCCGTGCATCTGGCGGGGCAGGCGGAGGCGC
>NZ_JBMDXE010000327.1:0-11895 GCF_048594845.1 Rhodopseudomonas sp.
CCGATCGACAGCGGCACCAGAGCCGCCTGAATGATCGCCGGCCACGGCGAATGGCTGGAGCGACCGAGCACGCGACTGACGACGTAAGCAAGTGCCGCGGTCGGACCGCACATCGACAGCGTCGCAACCATGGCGCCAACGACCCCTGCGACCTGATAGCCGATCATCGTCACGATCAGCACGTTGGGTCCCGGCGACAACTGCGCGATCGCGTAGGCATCGGCGAACTGCAGGTCGGTGAGCCAGTGATGGACGTCGACGACGACGCGGTGGATCTCCGGAACAGCTGCGTTGGCTCCGCCGATCGCGAACAGCGACATCAGGCCGAACGTGGCGGCGAGTGATCCGAGCGATGAATCACCACCGCTCATCGCGCGCGACGCGCCATGACGTAGCTCGCGCCGATGCTGAGCGGGACCATCACGGCCAGCACCGCCGGCAGCGGCAGCCGCAGCATGCCAACGGCGACGAACACGGCCGCCAACAGCGAGAGCGCGACAGGATTCCGCTTGCGCAGCAACGGCAGCAGCATCTTGAACGCCACCGCGAACAACAGCCCGACCGCCACGCAGGTCACGCCCGCGAGCGTGCGGCGCAGCGCCTCGATTTCACCATAGCGCGCATACAGCGCCGCCAGCGCAGTGACGATCAGCACCGGCGGGGCGAGCAATCCGGTGAACGCCGCGACCGCCCCCGGGATTCCGCGAAACCGTGCGCCGAACACGACCGACAGGTTGACGATATTGGGCCCCGGCAGGAAGTGACAGAGCGCGAAGGTCTCGTTGAACTCGTCGGCCGTCATCCAGCGGTGCTTCTCGACGATGCCGCGCCGCGCCCAGACCAGCACGCCGCCGAAGCCCGCCAGCGACATCTGCGCGAACGCGACGAAAAGTTCGCCAAGCCCCGGCCGCGGAACCGGGACCGCGCTTTCTGCCAGGGCCGCAGAAGGATCGACGGACATGTCCAAGCTGTAGAACGGTCACCGACCACGAGCCATCCTTTTTGCGGACAAGCCACCGGTTCTGCACATGGCCGGCGGTTTCACCGCGAATGCCCTTCCGCCTTCGGCCGCCGACGCCTATATTGGGAGCGTCGGGGCAACCCGACTATGGAAATAAATGGCCGCCGTAATAAACCATTCGGACCCGGGGGCAGTACCCGGCGCCTCCACCAAAGCCCGCCCTGGACGGGTTTCGGCGGGGGCGAAACAGGATCGACGAGGGCTTAAAGGGCTCGCTTTTTCCCGGTATTGTTCCGCCGTTATCGGGCTACTGCAATAGTTGCCAACGACAACTATGCTCCGGTTGCTCAGGCTGCGTAACGCAGTTTGAAAAACCAAGTCTAAAGTCCTAACGGGTTAAGCTCCGTTAGGCGGGGTTCGGAGGCACCTGGCAACAGAAGCCTCCACTCAATTTCCCGCCGCGCTCCCGAGCGCTTTCGACAGCGCAAGGACGCTAAATATTCCGCCGAGGATCGCTGCTGACCCCAAGCCGTTGCCGGGGTAGCATCGTCTAACAAAGTGCGAGTCGGATCCGGCGGCGCCGATCACAATGAGGGCGCTGGCGGGCGCGGGGTCAAGACGAACGACTTCAGTCGGACGAGATCCGAACTGGGTAAGGCAGACGGACGAGGCACAGGACGAGTCATGGCCACCGATCACATCCGATACGACGTTCTCGCGCGGGAAGCATTGCGCGGCGTGCTGCGGACCGTCCTGACCGACGTCGCTCAGCACGGCCTGCCGGGCGAGCATCATTTCTTCATCACATTCCTGTCCAAGGCCGATGGCGTGAAGCTCTCGCCCCGGCTTCTGGCACAATATCCCGAAGAAATGACGGTGATCCTGCAGCATCAGTTCTGGGATCTGGTGGTGACCGAGGATCGGTTCGAGGTCGGCCTGTCGTTCGGCGGCATTCCGGAACGTCTGGTGGTGCCGTTCTCTGCGATCAAGAGCTTCTTCGATCCGTCAGTGCAGTTCGGCCTGCAGTTCGAAGCCGGTGATGGTACCGCCGAATCCGCCAGCCCCACCGAGACGGAAAGCGCCGCTCCTGCGCCCGTCCCTGCGCTTCCCGCAGCGGCGGAGCCTGTCGCTGCCGAGACGCCCACCGAAGAGCCGGTGAAGTCCGAAGGCGCTGAAGTCGTCCGCTTGGATCGATTCCGGAAGAAATAACTTCGGCGTGAATTGCGCAATCGCGACGCGGACGGCAACGTCCCGCGACAATTTTGCACGACTCCGACATCACTGAAAGGACGATCGCCATGGCGGTTAGGACGGCCCGTAAATCGACGGCCCGCAAATCCGAGACCAAGCCGGCGGCCGCGACCCGCACCGAAACCGACAGCTTTGGTCCGATCGAGGTCCAAGCCGATCGCTATTGGGGCGCACAGACCGAGCGCTCCCGCCAGAATTTCAAGATCGGCCGCGATCGGATGCCGATCGGTCTCGTTCACGCGTTAGGCATCGTCAAGCTCGCGGCAGCAGAAACCAATCGCGAGCTCGGCCTCCTCGATCAGCGACGCGCCGGCGCGATTGCGCGTGCTGCGCGCGAGGTGATCGGCGGCGAACTCGACGATCATTTCCCGCTGGTGGTGTGGCAGACCGGATCGGGCACGCAGACCAACATGAACCTCAACGAGGTCATCGCCAACCGCGCCAATGAGTTGCTGGGAGGCGAGCGCGGCGCCAAGCAGCCAGTGCATCCCAACGACCACGTCAACATGAGCCAGTCGTCCAACGACTCGTTTCCGACCGCGATGCATATTGCGGCGGCGCAGGCGATTATATCGGACCTGATCCCCGGACTGACGACGCTGCACGACGCGCTGCGCATGAAAGAGAAAGCTTTCTCCAAGATCGTGAAGATCGGCCGCACCCATACGCAGGACGCGACTCCCTTGACGCTCGGGCAGGAATTCTCAGGTTATGCGGCCCAGGTCGCGAGCAGTCTGGCGCGCCTCAAGCTGACGGTGAAGGAGCTGTACCCGCTGGCACAAGGCGGCACCGCCGTCGGCACCGGCCTCAACACTCATCCGAAATTCGCCAAGGCCTTCGCCAAGCGCGCGGCGGCCCTTACAAAACTGCCCTTCGTCACCGCCCCGAACAAGTTCGAGGCGCTGGCCGGCAACGATGCTTACGTCTCGGTCCACGGCGCGATCAACGCCGCCGCGACTTCGCTGTTCAAGATCGCCAACGACATCCGCCTGCTCGGCTCGGGGCCGCGCTCCGGACTGGGTGAACTGATCCTGCCGGAAAACGAACCTGGTTCATCGATCATGCCGGGCAAAGTCAACCCGACCCAGTGCGAAGCCATGACCATGGTTTGCTGCCAGGTGTTTGGTAATCACACCACCCTCACCGTCGCGGGTAGTCAGGGACATTTCGAGCTGAACGTGTACAAGCCGGTGATGGCGCACGCGATGCTGCAATCGATCGGCCTTCTCGCGGATGCAGCGCGATCCTTTACCGAGCACTGCGTCGACGGCATTAGAGCGGACGAGACTCGGATCGGCGAACTGATGCAACGGTCGCTGATGCTGGTGACCGCGCTGGCGCCGAAGATCGGCTACGACAACGCCGCCAAGATCGCCAAGGCAGCGCACCAGCGCGGCACGACTCTGAAAGAAGAAGCTCTCCGGCTCGGCTTCGTCACCGAAGCGGAGTTTGATCGGTTGGTACGGCCGGACCATATGACGCATCCGGGCTGACCTAAACTGGAACAGCTTTCGGCTAAAAAATGCCGCCCGGGAAATTGATGTAAATCATATCCCTTGCGCGCCCGGATTGATCAACTTGTTCCCGCAGTGTTGCGGTTTGGTTGTTCAATCCGTCTCGGCGGAGCAGATTTAGCAGCATCTGCAGCGGTAAGGACTTTATTCTTGATGGTGATCGAGCCGCCTATGGCTTCGTGCATTCGTGCCCGGCCCCTAAGCGACGCCCGTTGCCGATTTAGTCGATAATGGGTGTACGTTATGGCGGATGTGGTCAATTTGAAACGTTTCAAGAAACGAGCCGAGCGGGAAGCAGCCGCTCAGCTCGCCGACGTCAATCGTGCGCGGTTCGGCAGAACCAAATCGCAGCGCGCTCTGGACGATCATCGGGTCAGCCGCGCCAATGAACTGCTCGATCAACACAAAATCGGTGGCGAGGACGCGTCATGAAATCGCCGGTGGTCAAACGGTCGATCGTGGTCGCGGGCCACAAGACCAGTGTCAGCCTCGAAGAGGCGTTTTGGAACGGCATGAAGGAAATCTCCAGCGTGCGGGACCTGACTTTGTCCGAGCTCGTTGGTGAGATCGACGGCAACCGCCAGCAGGGCAATCTGTCCTCTGCGATTCGCCTGTTCGTGCTGGATTACTTCCGCAGCCGCGCTCTGCAGCAAACTCAGCAGCCCGCGGTCGAAGCGAAGGCAGATAGCAGCATCGTGGCGCACTGATCGCTTCGGCGATTGGTGCGCTGATCAATAGGCGCTCCGCGAATTATTCGGGGGCGTCAGGTCCAGCGGTGGACGCGACCGAGCAGGTCGTGCGTCTCCCGGAGCGGGCCTGATTTCCAAAGGCGGCGGCAGGGGCGCGACCTTCTCGCGCGTGCTGATCAAACCGTCATTGGACGATGCCCTGTTCGGCGGAGCTCCGCTGGATGCAGCCCCATTCGACGCGCCTCCCTTGGAGGCCGCGCTGGTTGGTGCCTGAGGGGACGGCGTTGCCGCTGCAGGCTTGGGCGGCACAACGCGTGGCTTCGGCAATGGCGGCATACTACGCGGATCCGCATCCGGCAGCGGCACCGGCGCTGGCACGACCGCTTGCTGCGCCCCGCTCGGCTGACTTCCGTTGTCAGGCGGATTGCCGGTTCGTGCGCCGTTGTCGTTTGCAGCATCGCCCGGGCCGGCCCTTCCTTGCAGGGAACCGCTTGGCGACTCGGCCCCGCCCGCCTCCGTGGCCGGCGGACCTTTGCCTCGATCATCGGGCGGTTGGCTGGACGCGGGGCCCGGCGAGCCCTGATCCGGCTGAACGGCCGATGTGCCCTCGTCAGCCGGCCGCCCCGGCACCGATCCCGACGCCTTTTTCTCGTCCGGCTTTGCGGTTGGCTGCACGGGCGGTTTTGCCTCCTGCTCGAGGCTCTGCAGCTTTTTGGTCTCGCGCTCGATTCGTTTGACCGTCAGCCATGACGACAGGGCCGACAGATCAACAGTGTGGGTCAACCGATCCGGGGGGCCGACCGCGAAGATACGGATTTCCGGCGGCAGCCCCGGTCCGGCGCCCGTCATGGTTAGCGTGGCGCGGATATCGGCCTGCCCCGCCGGAATGTCGTAACCGCCGGAAACAACCGCCCGCGCGTTCCGGGTCTGCAGCGTCGTCGGCGCGACACGCAGCCGGCCGTCGGCCAGACTGATCGGCACCTGCACGCTGTCGACCGCGAACGGGCCAGTCCCAAGCGCCGGCTCAACTATCTTTGCCAGGCTGGCATCGTCGATCGGCTTGGCCGATTCGCCGGCCCGCAACGCCACCTCGAACGCTTTCGGATCGAGCCCCGGGATCTGCGCGCGCTCGAGCGTCAGCGTGCCGCCGCCGGCCATTGCACCGCTCAGTGCCGAAGCGCTGCGGCCGATACTGTCGAGCGTCATCTGCAGCGATGCCTTCGCCGCTGGCATCACCTGATCATCGTAACGCAGCGCACCCGCATTCGCGCCGGTGAGGCCGAGATTGGCGTCGAGCGTAACGCCCGCATCTCCCGGCCGCGCGTGAAGCAACACCTTCGCATCACCACCCCCGAGCTTTCCTTTGGCGTCGAGCGTCAGCGTGCGGCCGTCGTGGCGGAGCACACCGCCGAACGGCTGCAATTCGGACCCGCCCGGCAGAGCCGCGCGCAGCGTCTGGAACGTGAGCTTGCCGCGCCACCCCCGCAGCAGGCCAGGACCAAGCGGCTCAGCGGGATCGCGGCCGGTGGCGCCGAGCCCCACCTGCAGCGCCGGCCCAATCGCGAGGGCATCAAGCCCAACCTCGCCGTCGACGTTCACATGGTCGCCCAGCGTGAGCGCCAGCCGGCCGCGCACCCGCGAGCTCCCAATGCCGGCATCGATCTCGCTGAAGCTCCATTGCCGCCCGGCGATCGTGAGCCGCGAGGTCGCGCCGATCCGCGCCACCCCTGCCTCAGGTCCGCTGAGTTCGAGGAGCGGCGCGAGATCCAGGCGTGGGGCGTTCAGCGACAGCGTGGCCTTGGGCTCGGCGGCCCAAGGTTCGGCGTGGCCATCTGCCTCGACATCGAAAGCGCCTCCGGTCAGGCGGGCTTTCAGCTTCAGCGGCCCCTGCCAGGTGCCGGTCGCCGTCGCTTCCAGCGTTCCGCCCCCCTCGCCCGGCGCAAGCACCTGCGCAAGCCCGACCAAGCCGAGCAGCTCACCGCCCCGCGCGGCGGTGAGCTTGCAGTCGACGCCGATGTCGATCTTGCCGAGCGCAGCCGCATCGAGCTCACCGACATCAGCGACTTTGGGCGCGGCCTTGAGCATGATCCGGCCACCGAGTTGGGGTGACTCGACCTGAACCGCACCAGTGGCGTTCACCTGCCCGGCCTTCGCCTTGTCGGAATTGAGGCTGAGCGTCAACGAAACCCGCGAGGCTCCCGGCGCTTCGCCGAGTGCCTTCAGCCGAGCAGCCAGGGTGGCGGCAAAAGGCTCGACCGCGTCGGCGATCGGGCCGAGCGAGGGCGCGCTGGCCTTGAGATTCAGCCGTCCGGTCGCCGTGCCGCGGTCAAGGCTGCCATCGCCTTCGAGCGTCAACCCGCTGGCGCTGGAGGCGCGGAACTGGGTCAACGTCAGCGTGCCGGGCCCATATCCGAATTTAGCAGTCAGAGGCCGCCATATCTGGCCGCTCGAGCGCGCCTGCGCTTCGCGAACGTCGAGGATGATGTCGGCCTGCGCCGGCCAGCCATCGCGTGGGCCGGCAAGCGAACTGACGAGGCCGGATGCGCTGTCGAGATCGATCCGGTCGCCAGTCAGCGCGGCTTCGATGCTTCCGCCGGCCTCGGCGGTCATACCACGATAGGCGATGCGCCCTCTCAGCGTGCCACCATCGGCCTCGATGGTCAGCGGATCAATCGCGACGCTGCCGGAGGATGCGGTGACGCTGCCCTGGAGGCGGAGCGCTTTCGGTATAGTGCCGGCGGCGGGAGCGCGCCCTTGCAGCCAGGCGCTCAGCAGATCGGGGTCAGCCGAGTCGAGCGCCAGCGTCCCCTTGAACTGATCGGCCGAGCCGGCCTTAGCAGGACCACCGCTCAGCACCAGCCGCGATCCACCCGGCGCGCGCAAATCGAGACGCTCGACCCGCCAATCTTGTCCCTCGCTGTGCAATTCTGCCGCAATATCGGTCAGCGGCCGACCTCCCAGCATGATCTGTTCGGCGTCGAAGATGACCTTCATCGGCAACGGCGGTCGTGGCAGGTCGCCAGCCAGCGCGCGGAGCCGTGGCAGCCAGGGCTGGCCCGGGTCTGAGCCCACAACCCGGTCGCCATCCAGCTGACGGCCAGTCAGTTTGGCCACGAGCAGCGGCGATGCTCCGAGCCGGAGGTCGCCCGAGCCCGCCAGCTTCACGGCACGCTCCTCCGCTCCCCACGACGCTTCGAGCTGATCGAGCACGACCTGCATCGGGCTGGCCTTCACCTTGGCCGAAATTCGCCACGGCGTTCGCGGCGGATCGGCTGCGGCGGTCGTCGCCAGCGCGGCCGTGCCATCGAACTGCGGCGATCGGTTTTCGAGGGCAAGGAGCCCGTCGAATTCGGTCGATAGTCCTGTGCCGGCTTTTTCGATGTTCAGCCGCAGGCGCGTCGCCGCACCATCGGCTGCGCGGCCGGCCGACAGGCGGAACGGATAGCGGTTGCCGTTGAACGAGAAATTGCCGTCGCCGCGGAGCGCTCTGGCCTGCGCACGCAGATCGCCCGCGAATGCAATGTCGTTGAGTTCGACCGTCGAGCGGCTGGCGGCATCGTGCAGAGCGATCCGCCCAGTGACGTTGAGCCGATCGATCGTCAGCGCCGCAAGATTTGACAGACCAGACGCCGGCCAGTCGAGCCGGCCGTTGCCATCAAGGCCGAGATCGAGCGAGAGACCGTTGATCGACAACTCGTCGGCCCGCCATTCGCCGCGCATCAGCGATCCGAGGCTGAATTCGACGTCGAGCTTCGCGGCCCGAATGCGCCCAGGATCGTTGGCGCCGCCCACCGTGACGTCGCGCAACCGCAGCGTCGGCGTCGGCAACAGTCGGGCATCAAGCGGACCAGCGACCCGCACGGGCGCTCCTGCCAGTCGCGTGGCTTCGGCTTCGAACTGATCGCGGAACTGATTCCAGTCGATTACGAACGGTCCCACCAGGGCGGCGAGCAGCGCCAAGATCAGCGCGAAGGCCAAGCCGAGCAAGGTGGTCTGCAACGCGATGCCCCCTCGGGCGACCAGCCGCCCAGCCGAACGATCAATAACTCCGTCTTTTCAACGCGTAACAACCAACTGTGGCGAACTCACAGCATTTTCTGCGTGAACGCCCACGAGGACGAAAACAGCAGTGGTTCAAATCCCTTGCGGCAGGATCTTGCCGGGGTTGAAGATGTTCTGTGGATCAAGCGCCTGTTTGATCGCACGCATCGCCTGCAAGGCTTCGAGGCCGAGTTCGCCCTTCAGATACTTCTGCTTGCCCTGGCCAACGCCGTGCTCACCGGTGCAGGTGCCGTCCATCGCCTGCGCGCGCTCGACCAGCCGGTGCATGAACTCGTCGGCCCGCGCCATCTCGTCGGCGTCATTGACGTCGCACAGCAGCGAGCAATGGAAGTTGCCGTCGCCGACGTGACCGACGATCGGCGCCATCAGACCCAGCCGCAGCATGTCCTGCTCGGTCTCGGCAACGCAGTCGGCCAGCCGCGAGATCGGCACGCAGACATCGGTTGCGACCACGCCAACCCCATCGCCCGGCCGCAATGCACGCACCGACCAGTAGGCGTCGTGCCGTGCCTGCCACAGCCTATTGCGATCCTCGGGGCGGGTCGTCCACGTGAACTCGCCGCCGCCGCAATCCTTGGCAATGGCGCCAAAGTTCTTCGACTGCTCGCCGACCTCGACCTCGCTGCCGTGGAACTCCAGCAGGAGCAGCGGCGTCTCCGGCAAAGTCAGCTTGGAATAGGCGTTGACCGCCTTGACCTGCGCTTCGCTGAGCAACTCGATCCGGGCTAGCGGAATGCCGGTCTGAATCGCCAGGATCACCGCCTGGCAAGCGTCGGTGACGGAGTGGAACGAGCACGACGCAGCTGCGATCACCTCGGGGATGCCGCGCAGCTTGATGGTCAGTTCCGAGATGATACCGAGCGTGCCTTCCGAACCGACGAACAGATGCGTCAGGTCGTAGCCGGCCGACGACTTCTTCGCCCGCGTGCCGGTGGTGATGATCTCTCCGTCGCCACGCACAACTTTCAGCGCCAGGATGTTGTCACGCATGGTGCCGTAGCGGACAGCGTTGGTGCCGGACGCACGGGTCGCGGCCATCCCGCCGATCGAGGCGTCGGCGCCCGGATCTATCGGGAAGAACAGGCCCTGGTCACGCAGGTTCTCGTTCAGCGCCTTACGGGTGACGCCGGGCTGGATCACACAGTCGAGGTCTTCGGCGTGCACGGCGAGGATCTTGTTCATGTCGCGGAGATCGATGCAGATGCCGCCGGCCGGTGCATTCACATGCCCCTCAAGGGAGGTCCCGGTACCGAAGGCGATCACCGGCACGCGGTGTTGCGCGCAGATCCGCACCACATCCTGAATGTCCGCGGTCTCCTGCGCCATCACCACAGCGTCCGGCGGCTGGTTCGGCAGCCATGTCGTGGTGTGGCCATGCTGCTCGCGCACAGCCAGAGAGGTCACGAGGCGGTTGCCGAACCGGGCTGCGAGCGCTTCAATGGCGCTGGCGACCGCCTGCGGCTCTGCATGCTGCGGAATGTTGGTGATGGTCAGGCCCACAATAAAATCCTCCGGCTCGCGGGCGACCGTGGCAAAGGATACCGGAGGGGTCAAGGGAGGCAGGATTGACTTTGGAAGTAGATCGCAGCGTCGACAGCGACCGCATCGCGGCGCCATTCGTCACTTCGGTGATGCAGATCGAGCCAGCGTGGATCGACTACAACGGCCATCTCAACATGGCGTACTACAACGTGCTATTCGACCGTGCGATTGATCAGATGTGGACCGAACTGGGGATCGGCCCCGACTATCTGAAGACCCGGGGCGGCTCGACTTTTACGGCTGAATGCCACGTCCGCTATCTACGGGAAGTGCACCTTGGCGACCCGGTGCAGGTGCATGTGTACTTGATTGCCGCCGATGAAAAACGCATTCACACGTTCGAAGAACTGCGCCATGCCAAAGAAGGTTGGCTGTCGGCCACCTCGGAGAACATGGGGATGCACGTCGACATGAGCATCCGTAAGGTCGCGCCGTTTCCGGCAGATATCCAGGCCCGGGTCGAGCGGGTCATGGCCGCTCATCGGACCCTGCCAAAGCCCGAGGGCATCGGACGCAGCGTCGCGATGCCCTCGAAGCGGAGTTAGTTCTGTCAGACGCGGCTGCGGCCGCGCACCAGGCCGACAACGGCCGAGATCAGGAACAGCACGATCGCAATGAAGAAGATGATCTTGGCGATTTCGATCGAAGCGCCGGCAATGCCGCCGAAACCGAGCAGACCCGCGACCAGCGCGACTATGAGGAAAGTGACAACCCAACCCAGCATGATGGTCTCCGTTTCGCTTGGGCCATATCTCGTGAGAGAGACCCCTTGACTTCCGGCGCGTCCTCGTTGAGGCGCACCGCCTGAGCCAACAATCCAACGCTGGAACGAAAGTTCCGGCGCGGTTCGGCGGCGGAGGTGGGTTGTTCTCGGCCTCATGCCGGAACGAAATCGCCCGATCGAACCGGCCTCGGGATATTGATGGCGGCAAACCTGTCACAGGGCGCGAAGGGCGCCTATATGGCCGGTATTCCTGCTATGAAGGCTCCCCTTCCCGCACCCGCGGTGCCATCGTGGGGCAAAGACGATTCGCATGACTGAACCGAACAAGCGCGCCAACCTCGATCTGACCGGCTATCAGCCCGCAGCTGGCGGCATTGCCGCGCGCGCCCGCGCCGCGGCGGCGCCGGCCTATCTGGCCGGGCTCAATCCGGAGCAGCGCGACGCGGTCGAAACGCTTGATGGCCCCGTCTTGGTGCTGGCCGGCGCCGGCACTGGCAAGACACGGGTGCTGACAACGCGGATTGCCCATATCCTCTCCTCGGGCCGTGCCCGCCCCGCCGAGATCCTGTCGGTGACCTTCACCAACAAGGCCGCGCGCGAGATGAAGCTTCGGCTCGGCCAGATGCTCGGCCAGGCGGTGGAAGGCATGCCGTGGCTTGGCACCTTCCATTCGATCGGCGGCCGTATCCTGCGCTATCACGCCGAGCTGGTGCAGCTCACCTCGAACTTCACGGTGCTCGACACCGACGATCAGATCCGGTTGCTGAAGCAGCTGCTGGCCGCCGACAATATCGACGACAAGCGCTGGCCGGCGCGGATGCTGGCCGGGCTGATCGACGGCTGGAAAAACCGCGGCCTGACGCCGTCGCAGGTGCCAGCCGGCGAAGCCGCCAGCTTCGGCAACGGCCGCGGCGGCAAGCTCTACGCCGCGTATCAAGAGCGGCTGAAAGTGCTGAACGCCGCTGATTTCGGCGATCTGCTGCTGGAAGGCATCCGGCTATTCCGCGAACACCCCGACGTGCTGCGGCAGTATCAGTCCCGCTTCAAGTTCATCCTGGTCGACGAGTACCAGGACACGAACGTCGCGCAGTATCTGTGGCTGCGGCTGCTGTCGCAGGCGCCAAGCAAGCCGACACCCACACGCGAAGTCGA
>NZ_JBMDXE010000328.1:0-7514 GCF_048594845.1 Rhodopseudomonas sp.
TGGATCAGCTTCAGCTTCGCTGGCTGATCGGCCGGCACGAAGGTGTCGAGTGACAGTGTTCGTGACACCTCCGGGATCTTGGACAGCTTGGCCTCGATCTCCTTGGCGCCCTGCTCCGACGACGCCATCACGTTGACCGCGTTGGCGCCGGTATTCGGATCCTTACGCAGGTCGAGGAAGGTGGCGATCGACTCCACCTTCGGGTTGCGCAAGTTGATCGGGTTGAAGTCGAAATGCATGTAGTGGAGCAGCGGCAACCCGGCGAGCGCGACGCCGATCGTGCCGACGATGATCGCGATGCGGTGCTTTTCCAGGAAGTGATCGAGCGGCGCCAGGAAGGCATAGCCGAGCGGTTCCTTTTCGCCGGGCGGATTGAGCAGCTTGATCAGCGCCGGCAGCACCGTGATGCTCGACAGGAACGCGATCACCATGCCGGCGCCGGCGATCTCGCCGAGTTCCGAAATGCCCTTGTAGGCGGTCGGCAGGAACGACAGGAAGCCTGCGGCCGTCGAGACCGCCGCCAGCGACAGCGGGACCGCCGAATACTCGGCCGCCTGCACCAGCGCCTTGTCGAGATCGCCGGTCTTGTGGCGCTCCGATCTGTAACGGACGCTGTATTGGATGCCGAAATCGACGCCTAGGCCGACGAAAAGCACCGCGAAGGCGATCGACAACAGGTTCAGCGAACCGACCATCAGCAGCCCGACCGCGGTGGTGATCGCAAGACCGACGAACAAATTGGCCGCCACCGCGAAGATGATCTTCGACGAATGCAGCGCCAGCCACAGGATGAGCAGCACCACGACGACCGTGCCGATGCCGTTGACGACGGCGCCATCCTTGACGGTCGCGAACTCCTCGTTGGCGATCGGCACCGGTCCGGTCAGCCGCACCCGGGCGCCGAACTGCTGCTCCAGCTTGAGTTCGGCCGCCGCCTCGCGAATCGCGTCGGTCGCAGCCTTGCCGGGCTCCAGAGCCTGGAAGTCGAGGATCGGCTTGACCTCGATGAACTGCCGCTTGTCGCCGTCGGTGAGTGGCTCGGGGCTGCTCAGGCCGCGCCACGAGAAGAAGGTCTCGCGTTTGGAGAGGACGTCCTCGACGGTCTGGCTGATGGTGTTGAATGGTGCCGCAGCACCGTCGAGCTTGACCTGCCCGCGCTTGATGCCGACCAGGCCGGTCTCCAGCGCCGCGGTCAGCCCGCGGATGCTGGGGTCGCCCGCCATGATCTCGATCAGCGGAACCGCGGACTGGAACTGGCCGGTAATCTTGGCGACCTCATCGGTCGGCAGGAACAACAGTCCGTTTCGATCGAAGAACGGCCCACCCCCAAGCCGCTTCACGGACTCGAAGTTACTGGTATTGCTCGACAATTTCTGAAACAGCGCAGCCGCGGCGGCGTTGGCGAACTCCGGCGTCGGTGCCTCGATCACCGTCAGGATCAATCTTTCCTGATCGAACGCCTTCTCGAACGCGATATCACGCTTGCGCCAGTCGAGATCGGACGAGATCAAATGATTGATATCGGTGTTGATACCGAAGTGTTTGAAAGTATAGAAGCCGCTGGCGATCGCCAGAAGTACTCCGATCGTGACAGTAATAGACGCAAACCGGGTGCTGGCTTTGACAACGGAAACGACGGCACTTTTCAGCACATTTGCTCTTTCTATTGCTATCGGCTTGCCTAGAATGCGGCGGCTTCGCCGGGTACCGAAAGACGATCGAACCGCCGTGCGCGTTCCGACGACCAAGACCGCGAAATACCCATGAAGCCCGCGGGCGTCGTGGCCGGAAGTAATCTCAACAGGCTGGATTGCCAAGGGCGTTTTCAACGGCCGCCCATGGGAACCCTGCGCCGCCCGGCATTGTGGGTGTCCACTTACCGACTAGATCATGGTACGGGAATTGCCCATAATGTCGCCAGGAGACGATCAATCATGAGCGTGGTGCCCTTTGTCTGACGTTCGCCCTCTCGAAGTCTTTCTTGCCCAGCCCCGCGGATTCTGTGCCGGCGTCGTCCGTGCGATCGAGATCGTCGAGCGCGCGCTCGAGAAGTACGGCCCGCCGGTCTATGTGCGTCACGAGATCGTGCACAACAAATACGTGGTGGAGAGCCTCAAGGCGAAGGGCGCGATCTTTGTCGAGGACCTCTCCGAGGTGCCGCCAAAGGCCGTCACGGTGTTCAGCGCCCATGGCGTGGCCCGCAGTGTCGAGGAAGAAGCAGCCGCCCGCGACCTGCCGGTGCTGAATGCAACCTGCCCGCTTGTGACCAAGGTTCACAACCAGGGCAAGCGCTATACATCGAAGGGTCGAACCCTGATCCTCATCGGCCATGCCGGCCATCCCGAGGTCGAGGGCACGATGGGCCAGGTTCCCGGCCCGGTGTTGCTGGTGCAGAACCTGCAGGACGTCGAGTCGCTGACGCTGCCGGCCGACACGCCGGTCGCCTACATTACCCAGACCACGCTGAGCGTCGACGACACCAAGGACATCATCGCCGCGCTTTCAAAGCGATTCTCGGATATCCAGGGTCCGGACACCCGCGATATCTGCTATGCCACGCAAAACCGGCAATCGGCGGTGCGGGACATGAGCAAGCTGGTCGACCTGATCCTGGTGGTCGGCGCGAACAACAGTTCCAATTCGAATCGGCTGCGGGAAATAGGTACCGAAGCCGGCATCCCGAGTTATCTCATTGCCGATGGCAGCGAGCTCAACCCGGAATGGCTCGCGGGCAAAAAGGCGGTGGGAATCACCGCTGGTGCGTCCGCCCCGGAAGTCCTGGTGGACGACGTGATCGAAGCGTTGCGCCGGATCGTTCCGGTGACCGTGTCGATGCTTCCGGGCCGCGAGGAAAACATCGAGTTCGTTCTGCCCGCGGAACTGGCAACGGCCTGACCGCACACCGCGATTTGAATGAGAGAGAAGTACACGTAATGGCAATACCGTTTCACAAGGAGATCGTGATCGGCAGCTACCTGCTCAAGCAGAAGCTGCTGGGACGCAAGCGCTATCCGCTGGTACTGATGCTCGAGCCGCTGTTTCGCTGCAACCTCGCCTGCGTCGGCTGCGGCAAGATCGATTATCCCGACGCGATCCTGAACCGCCGGATGACCGCGCAGGAGTGCTGGGACGCCGCCGAGGAATGCGGTGCGCCGATGGTCGCGATTCCTGGCGGTGAGCCGCTGATCCATAAGGAGATCGGCGAGATCGTGCGCGGTCTCGTGGCGCGCAAGAAGTTCGTGTCGCTGTGCACCAACGCGCTGCTGCTCGAGAAGAAGCTCGATCTGTTCGAGCCGTCGCCGTACCTGTTCTTCTCGGTGCATCTCGACGGTCTCAAGGAGCACCACGACCAGGCCGTGTCGCAGAAGGGCGTGTTCGATCGCGCCGTCTCGGCGATCAAGGCCGCCAAGGCGCGTGGCTTCGCCGTCAACGTCAACGCGACGATCTTCGACAACCATCCGGCTGAAGAGATCGCCAAGTTCCTCGACTTCACTGCGGAGCTCGGGGTCGGCGTCTCGATGTCGCCGGGCTACGCCTATGAGCGCGCGCCGGATCAGGAGCACTTCCTGAACCGCACCAAGACCAAGAACCTGTTCCGCGAGGTGTTCGCGCGCGGCAAGGGCAAGAAGTGGAACTTCATGCACTCCGGCCTCTTCCTGGACTTCCTGGCCGGCAATCAGTCGTTCGAATGCACGCCGTGGGGAATGCCCGCGCGCAACATCTTCGGCTGGCAGAAGCCCTGCTACCTGCTCGGGGAAGGATACACCAAGACTTTCAAGGAGCTGATGGAAACCACGGACTGGGAGACCTACGGCACCGGCAAGTACGAGAAGTGCGCCGACTGCATGGCGCATTGCGGCTACGAGCCGACCGCTGCGGCGGCCTCGCTCAACAACCCGCTGAAGGCGGCCTGGGTGTCGATCCGCGGGATCAAGACCTCCGGCCCGATGGCGCCCGAGATCGACCTGTCGAAGCAGCGCCCGGCGCAGTACATCTTCGCCGAGCAGGTGCAGAAGACGTTGACGGAGCTCCGTCGCGACGAGGCGGCCGAAGCCGCCGCCAAGCGTCAGCCGCAGGCCTCCACCGCGGCCTGATCGCGCGATCGGCTCAGAGACAAAGAACGCGGCCTACGGGCCGCGTTTTTTTATGGTGGGAGATTTGAGAGTTGGGCGTCGCTACGCAACCACCCCGTCATCCCCGCGAATGCGGGGATCCAGTATTCCAGAGCCTCTCGATGAAAGTTAAGGCTCTGGAATACTGGGTCGCCCGGACAAGCCGGGCGATGACCGAGGGGGTGTGGCGCTAGGCCTTGGCGCTTGACGCCTTAGCGCTCAGGCTTCGGCGACCATACCGCCGCGGCCGAGGACGGCGTCCAGCATGAAGCCGCGGCAGCCGCGCAGGCTGCGGTGGGCGCGGTTGAAGTCGATGCCTGTCGACACCAGCGACCGGATCGAGGTCGGGTGTCGCGCCAGGCCGCGCAGCACCTTGCGCAGGTCGACGTCGCCGTTCGGCTTGATCGCCGTCGACACGATCTGCGGCAGGCTACGGTTGGCAGGATCGCTGATCACCCGCAGCGCCGCGAACGGCAAGCTGGCGGCGGCGGCGTAGTCGGCCGCAATGTGGCTTTCCATGTCGACCGCGGCGGCGCCGGTTTCCAGGCGCAGGAGCGCCTTGGCGTCACGTGCCGCAACGACCTGCTCGGCCCCGACCAGACCGCCGCGCACCACACGCTGACGGCCGAGCCCGGCGCTTCGCAATAATTCGTCGCTCAAGGAAACTTCCGATGCCCAACGGCGTTCACCCGCCACAACTTCGGTGGCGATGACGACATCGCCGGCCCGGAGCGTCGGGTCGAGCCCGCCGGCCACGCCAAAGCTGATGACACCCCGGATCGAGGTGGCGTCGAAGCTCGCCATCATGCGGCGCAACTGCTTTGGATCGCTACTGCTGCAGATGACGGTGAGACCCGGTCCCTCTGCGATTCGTGCTTCCTGTATCAGCCCCGTCACGATCAGAACCGGCCGCGGATCCGCAGCCGCTTCATTCCTAGCCCCCAGAATCACATTCCGACCCCTACGACCTTGCTGTTCGTGGATCTCAAATTTCGATACCGCGCCAGCGCCCAGAGCGGAAAGAACTTTGAGTAGCCATGATACCGCAGATAAAACACCCGCGGAAAGCCTGTACCGGTGTAGCGCTGCTCGTCCCACAGTCCTTTTTCGGTCTGTGTGCTTTTTAGGTACTCAATCCCGCGCGCTACGGCCGGATGATCGACTTCACCCGCAGCCATTAAAGCAAGCAAAGCCCATGCCGTTTGCGACGCCGTCGAGGCTGAACTTTCGTAGCCCCGGTAATCCAGCTTGTAGCTGATCGCGTCCTCGCCCCAGCCGCCGTCCGGATTCTGGATCGAGGCAAGCCAGGCCACCGCCTTGCGGATCGCCGGATCCTGGTGGTCGAGGCCGGCAGCATTGAGCGCGCACAGCACCGACCACGTGCCATAGACGTAATTCAGGCCCCAGCGGCCGTACCAAGACCCGTCAGGCAGTTGGGTCTTGCGCAGATATTCGATGCCGCGAGCCAGCGCCCTACTGGATTCCGGCGTCTCGCCGAGCTGCGCCAGCATCGACACGCAACGCGCGGTCACATCCTCGGTCGGCGGGTCGAGCAGCGCGCCGTGGTCCGAGAACGGGATGTTGTTCAGGTAATATTCGGTGTTGTTCACGTCGAAGGCAGCCCAGCCGCCGTCGTCGCTCTGCATGCCCTCAATCCATTCGCGGCCACGGGCGATCGCGGTGTCGTAGGCCGGATTGGGCGCATCCTTGCGCGCCCGGTCGAGCGCCATCACCACCACGGCGGTGTCGTCGAGATCGGGATAATGGGCGTTGTTGTACTGGAACGCCCAGCCACCCGGGCGGACGTCGGGCGCCTTGGCGGCCCAATCGCCCTTGAGGTCGAGGACCTGGCGCGGCAGCAGCCAGTCCAGCGCCGGACGAACCGCGCCGGATCCTTGGGTGCCGTCGGCCTCGATCACAGCGTGGCTGGCGAGCGCCGTGTCCCACACCGGCGAAACGCAGGGTTGGCAATACGCCTCGTCGCCGCGGTCGACCAGCAGCAGCTCGATGGCGCGGCGCTGAATCGCGCGCGGCGGATAGTCCTCGCCGTAGCCAAGCGCGTCGTACATCATCACGGCATTGGCCATCGGCGGGAAGATCGCGCCGAGTCCATCTTCGCCGTTGAGGCGCTCTTCAAGGAAGACGAGCGCCTTCTCGATCGCGAGCTTGCGATACTTTTTCGGCATGACCGGCTCGATTGCCCGCAGCACCTTGTCGATCGAGCCGAACAGCTTGAACAAGGCGGCGTTCTGATGCGGAGCCTTGGCCAGCAGACCGATCGACTTCGGATCCTGCAGGAACAGCTCGTCGATGCCGACGCCCTTGGCGTTGCGCGCCACCGGCTTCAACACTGATAGCACCATCAGCGGCACGATCGTGGTGCGCGCCCAATAGGAGATCTTGGTCAGCGTGAACGGCGACCAGCTCGGCAACAGCATGATCTCGACCGGCAGCACCGGCACCGCGCGCCAGGTAGTGACGCCGTACATCGCCAGCAGAAACCGCGTGAACACGTTGCTGTTGATCGCACCGCCGCGCGCCAGGATGGCCTCGCGGGCCCGCACCATATGCGGCGCGTTGATGTCGTCGCCGATCATCTTCAGGCCGAAATAGGCCTTCACACTGGCGCTCATGTCGAAATCGCCGCCGTGGACCAGGGGCCAGCCGCCATGGGCACCCTGGATGCGGCGCAGATAGACGGCGATCTTGGCCTCGAGTTCGGTGGCGACCGGCTCGCCGAGATAATGGCGCATCAGCACGTACTCGGCCGGGATCGTCGCGTCCGCCTCGAGTTCGAACACCCAGTGGCCGTCGTCGCGCCGGTGGCTCATCAAGGCGCTGCGCGCGGCATCGATCGATGCCTCCAGCGTCCTGCCGCGTTCAGCTCCCGAACTGTAAATGCCGGAATCCATTTTGTTCGTTGTCTCCGTGGTCACAGCCCGGCGTCATCGCCGGGGCCTAGCCCCGTGCCAGCACCAGATCCGCGGCGCGATTGCCCGACCGGACCGACCCCTCGATGGTGGCCGGCAACCCCGTATCAGTCCAATCCCCTGCAAGGAACAGGTTTTTCCACTGGGTGACCGGCCCTGGACGCAGGGCGTTCTGGGCGGGTGTAGCCTCGAAGGTAGCGCGACGCTCGCGGACAATTTGCCACGGCGGCAGATTCGCCGAGATCCCAGCTACCTTACAGATTTCGCTCCAGATTTCCGCCGCCAGCTGCTCGCGCGGGGCGTCCACGAGGCGGTCGCCATTGCTGATGGTCACCGACAGCCGGTTCGGGAACGCGAACAGCCACTCCACCACCCCGCCGATCACCCCGGTCAGGGCCGGCATGCCTGGCGGCGGCGCATAGTTGAAATGCGCATTCACGATGGCGCGGTATTCCTGCGGCGTCTTCAGGCC
>NZ_JBMDXE010000329.1:0-9962 GCF_048594845.1 Rhodopseudomonas sp.
AGCTCGCCGCATTTGTTCCAGTCGCCGAACACGTAGCTCGAGGCGCGGCTGTAATACGCGCCGAGGCCGGGCATGTTGTAGAATTCATCCGACAGGAAGCCGCGCTCCGGCTCCATGAAAACCTTCTTCAGGCACTCCAGCTTGCTGCCGCTGAACTTGTAGTAGCTTTCCGATTCGCGGGCGAGCGGCGAGGCCTCGTCGCCGGGAAAGCTCTCATCGACGTCGGAGCGATAGCTGCCGACGCCATCGACGATCATCACCACGCCTTCCTCGAACGGGCTCGGCGCGAACGCGCTGTAGGCATGTGCAAGGTGGTGCGAGATCGTCATCACCTTGTCGGATTGGCTGCGGAACAGCGCATGCATGTAGGCATCGCCGCGTTCGTGCTCGGGCAGGAACGCCGGCATGTCCTGATACATCAGCCGATCTTCCATCTCCTGCACCGGCAGGATGTAACAGTTGCGCACCACCAGATCGATGTCGGCCATCGTGATGCCTTCGGCGTTCAGGCAATAGTCGATCACCTCCTTGTAGAAGCCGGTCGCGTGCTTCTAGCGGGTGACGCGCTCCTTTTCGATTCCGAAGGCAATCTCGCCGTCGCGCAACAGGCAGGCGCTGACGTCGTGGTCGTAGGTGTTGAGGCCGAGGATGTAGGTGTGCTGCTTGGACATTGAGCTCTTTTCTGAAAAGGAGCGGTTCGGAAGCGGAAACGGTCGGCGAATTGGAGAGGACGCGCGCGTTCCTCAGAAAGGTCGGCCCACGTGGCCTGGCGGTTCATCGGGATGGCAATCTTCGCATGATCTCGTGTTGAAACCCATCGCGTGCAATCGGTCCGGCCTTGTGTTCATTGATAACGCGATCGGGGCGCTTTTCGGGTATCGATCATGTGGCAGCGCACAATCTGGAACGTGCAGCTGCTGAATACGTTTCGCATGATGGTTAATCGTCTTCCGGCAACGAAGGCGCTCTTTACTTGACCCAAATCGAGGCCTCCTCCTAATCTTGTCGAATTGAGGCCGTAAACTATCGGTTTGATCCACCGACATTTGAACCCGCTTTACCTACCCCTGCACCAATGCAGGCGAAGGTGTTCAGATGCTCAAACGACCGGGAGAAAGACGTAGATGGCTCAAAATGTTTCGAAAGCCAAAAAAGGAATGCTCGCCCGCGTGCTCGCGGCTGTAGCGCTGACCGGCATCTATGGCCTCAGCCTCGTCGGCACGTCGGCCGCGTTCCTGACCGCAACCACCACCAAGGCCGATGCCCAGCGCGGCCGCGGTCGCGGCGGCGGCTTCTATCGGGGCGGCCGCGGACGCGGTTTCTATCGCGGCGGTCGCGGCTATTATCGCGGTCGTGGCTGGGGCTATCGCGGTGGTTGCGTGTTCAATCCGGTGTATGGCCGGGTGATCTGCTACTAACGCCACGCGGCGACATCGCTCCACAACAGCGAATGCGTTGAACAAGGTGCACCGGGCAATCCGGTGCACCTTTTTTCGTATCCGGCTCGGCGCAGGCGTGCGAGGCCGCGCGTTTGCGTGCCGCCCCGTTCCGCTGCAATATAGACGAAAGCAGCAAGAGAGGGTGAACCATGGCTCCCACCAAATTCGGCGTCGGCCAGAGCGTCATGCGCAAGGAGGACGACCCTCTCATCCGCGGCAAGGGCCGTTACACCGACGACTACGCGCCGCAAGCTTCAGCGCACGCTCTGGTGCTTCGTTCGCCGCACGCCAACGCGACGTTCACGCTCGACGCGGCGGCCGCGCGGCAGCTGCCGGGCGTGCTGGCGATCCTCACGGCGGAAGACGTTAAGGAGCTTGGCGGCTTGCCGTGCCTGTTCAACCTGCCTGACAAACCGTTCGTCGGCCCGGACTATCCGATCCTCGCCGGCGGTGAAGTGCGCCACGTCGGGGACGCGGTCGCCTTCGTGGTCGCGGACACGCTGGCGCATGCACGCGATGCGATCGAAGCCGTTGCGGTGGAGTGGACGCCGCGACCGGCGGCGATCGGCGCCGGCCATGCCATCAAGCCCGGCGCGCCGCAGGTCTGGCCGCAGTTTCCCGGCAACGTGCTGTTCGACGCGGCGATCGGCGACAAGGCGGCGGCCGAGGCGGCGTTCGCCAAGGCGCATGCGGTCGCCGAGATCAAGATCGTCAATCCGCGCATCGTCACCAACTACATGGAAACCCGTGCCGCGGTTTGCGAATACGACGCCAAGCGCGATCACTTCACGCTGACGATCGGCAGCCAGGGCAGCCACCGGCTGCGCGATATCCTGTGCCAGAACGTGCTGAAGATCCCGACCGACAAGATGCGGGTGATCTGTCCCGACGTCGGCGGCGGCTTCGGCACCAAGCTGTTTCCGTATCGCGAATACGCGCTGCTGGCGGTGGCGGCCAAGAAGATCGGAAAACCGATCCGCTGGACCGCCGATCGCTCCGACCATTTCGTCGGCGACTCGCAAGGGCGCGACAACATCACGGTCGCCCGCATGGCGTTGGCCGAGGACGGCAAGTTCCTCGGCATGGACGTCGATCTGATTGCCGATCTCGGCGGCTATCTGTCGACCTTCGGCCCGTACGTCCCCTACGGTGGCGTCGGCATGTTGCCGGGGCTGTACGACATCAAGGCGTTCCATTGCCGCATCCGCACCGTGTTCACCCACACCGTCCCGGTCGACGCCTATCGCGGCGCGGGGCGGCCGGAGGCGGCCTATGTGATCGAGCGGCTGGTCGATGCCTGCGCGCGAAAACTCGGAATGTCGCCCGATGCGGTCCGCCGCAAGAACTTCATCGCTCCTCGCGTGCTGCCTTACACCACGGCGACCGGCAAAGTGTACGACTCGGGCGACTTCGCCGCGCATCTCAAGCGCGCGATGGAGGTCGGCGAGTGGAAGGACTTCGGCAAGCGCGCCAAGGCGGCCAAGAAGCACGGCCTGGTGCGCGGCATCGGGCTGGCGTCCTATGTCGAAGTCTGCGGCACGATGGGCGAAGAGACCGCCAAGGTCGTGCTTGATCCGGACGGCGATATCACTGTGCTGATCGGCAGCCAGTCCAGCGGGCAGGGGCATCAGACCGCCTATGCGCAGATCGTCGCCGAGCAGTTCGGCGTGCCGCCCGAGCGGGTGCGGGTGATCCAGGGCGATACCGACAAGGTCGCAACCGGGCTCGGCACCGGCGGCTCCGCTTCGATTCCCTCCGGCGGCGTCAGCGTGCAGCGCGCGACGCATCAGCTTAGCGAGCAACTACGCGACGTCGCGGCCGATGCGCTGGAGACCAGCGCGGCCGATCTCGAGATCGCCGACGGAGTCATCCGGATCGCCGGCACCGATCGCTCGATCTCGTTCGCCGACCTCGCCAAGCGTCCGGGCGTCGATCCGTCCAAGCTCAACGCCAGTGCGGCCTTCTCCAGCGCCGACGGGACCTATCCGAACGGTACGCATCTGGTCGAGATCGAGCTCGATCCGGCCACCGGCAAGATCCGGATCGTCAACTACGTGATCGTTGACGATTTCGGCGTCACGCTGAATCCCTTGCTGCTCGCCGGCCAGGTTCACGGCGGCACCATGCAGGGGATCGGTCAGGCGCTGATGGAGCAGGCGGTGTACGATGCCGCCGATGGTCAGCTCGTGACCGGCACCTTCATGGACTATGCGCTGCCGCGTGCCGCCGACGGGGCACCGATCGTGTTCGAGACCCACAACGTGCCGTGCACGACCAATCCGATGGGCGTGAAGGGCGCGGGCGAGGCCGGCGCGATCGGGTCGTGCCCGGCGGTGGTCAACGCAATCATCGACGCGCTGTGGCGCGAGTACCGGATCGACCACATCGATATGCCGGCGACGCCGGAGCGGGTCTGGATGGCGATCCGCGAGCACGCGCGGCAGCACAATCTGTAACGTCACAACCTGTGCGCGTTGACGATCGCGTGATCGTGAACCCGCATGGTACGATCATGCAGAAATTTTCGGCAGGTGCGGTGACAGATCGCACCTGCGGCAGTGTCATCTCCGTTTTGATATGGAATAGTTCTATCAAGTCGGTGTTTGCAGGAGTCGGGTCCGGTCGTGGGCCGGATTGCCGTGCTTCGATTGAGCCCGAGGGAGATGAGAATGTTGCGAACAGTCGTGGTTGCCGGTGCCTTGCTGCTTGGCGTGAGCGCGGTCTACGCGCAGCAGAGCGTCGTCGACAAGACGCAGAAGCTGATGAAGGACAATGGCCGGAACATGGGGCAGCTCGGCGCGATCGCGAAGGGCGAAAAGCCCTATGACCAGGCCGTGGTCGACGCCGCGCTGAAGCAGTTCGACGAGACCGCCAAAGAACTGCCGAAGCAATTCCCGGACGGCGTGAAGGGCCTGAAGGCGACCGACAGCAAGTACAGCGCGTCGCCGAAGATCTGGGAAGAGCGCGCCAAGTTCGACGCCGAGATCGCGACCTTCGCCAAGGCGGTCAACGACGCCAAGGCCAACGTCAAGGATCTCGACACCTTGAAGGCCTCGTTCCCGGCGATCGGCAAGTCCTGTGGCAGCTGCCACGAAGGCTTCCGTCTGAAGGACGGCTAGTCGGGCGGCGGCAGTTCGCCGTCCACCCTCACTCGTTTGTCATGGCCGGGCTCGCCCCGGCCATCCACGTCTTTGGCGACGCTTTAAGCAAGGCGTCATGCCCGGGACGAGCCCCGGCATGACGAGTGGTGGGGGCAGTTGCTGAGTGGGCAGGCCGAGTGTCGGCGAAGCTTGGAGAGGATCGAACGTGGCAAAACGGTTGGGCATCGCTCTGGTGCTGCTGGCGCTCATCGCCGGCGCGGTTATGTGGATCCTGACCACGCCCGCAACCATCGCCGCGACTGCGCTCCCCGACCGCACGCCCGACCTCGCCAACGGCAAGGTCGCCTTCGACGCTGGCGGCTGCGCGTCGTGTCACGCCACGCCGGGGCAGGACGACCGCACCAAGCTCGGCGGCGGCCTGGCGATGACATCGCCGTTCGGCACCTTCCACGTTCCCAACATCTCGCCGGATCCCGCGACCGGCATCGGCAAATGGAGCGAGGCGGAGTTCGTCACCGCGGTGATGCGCGGGACCTCGCCGGACGGTGCGCACCTGTATCCCGCGTTTCCATATCCGTCCTACGCCCACGCCAAGGTCGACGACGTCCGTGACCTGTTCGGTTACATCAAGACGCTGCCCGCGGTTTCGAACACGGCGCCGCCGCACGAACTGCCGTTCCCGTTCAACATCCGGCGTGCCGTTGGCGTGTGGAAGCTGTTGTTCTTCGATACCAAGCCGTTCACGCCGGACCCGGCGCAGAGCGCGCAGTGGAATCGCGGCGCCTATCTGGTCAACGGTCTCGGCCATTGCGCCGAGTGCCACAGCCCGCGCAACGCGCTCGGCGGCATCATCACTTCCCAGCGGCTCGCCGGCGGGCCCGATCCCGAAGGCAAGGGCTGGGTCCCGAACATCACTCAGAACGGTCTGAAGGACTGGAGCGAGAAGGATATCGCCTATTTCCTGGAGACCGGCATGACCCCCGACGGCGACAGCGCCGGCGGCTCCATGGCCCGGGTGATCCGCAATACCTCGCAGCTCAGCAGCCAGGATCGGGACGCGATAGCCGTCTATCTGAAGTCGCTGCCCCCTGTGGACGGCCCGGCGCGCCCGCCGCGGAAATAGCCGCGGCGTTACTTCGGCCCGAACGCCTTGAACGTGATGATGGTGTGGGTGTCCTTGATGCCCGGAATCACCTGGACCTTCTCGGCGACGAAGTGGCCGATATCCGTGGTGCGATCGACGTAAAACTTGACCAGGAGATCATAGTCGCCCGCCGTCGAATAGATTTCCGACGCGATCTCGGCCTCGGCAATGGCGTTCGCCACGGCATAAGACTTACCGAGTTCGCATTTGAACTGAACGAAAAACGGGACCATTGCGTTGTCTTCTCCAAGCTTGATCGGGCGCCATGAAGCCTAAAACGGCATGCCGAGGCAAGCTTGCAGCCGCCCAAGGGGCACGATACCACGGATTGTGCACTTTGAGGGTCGGCAGGGCCCATCCTCGGACGACAACGAGCGAGACATGGCAATTCCGATCGCAGTGACGATCGCAGGGTCCGATTCTGGGGGTGGGGCGGGAATCCAGGCCGACCTCAAATCCTTTTCCGCCAATGGTGTCTACGGCGCGTCGGTGATCACCGCGCTGACGGCGCAGAATACGCTCGGCGTCAGTGGTATTCACCCGGTGCCGGCCGACTTCGTCACGGCCCAGATCGATGCGGTGTTCAGCGATCTCGCGGTGGCGGCCGTCAAGATCGGCATGGTCGCCCAGCGGCCGGTGATCGAGGCGATCGCCGACGGGCTCGCGCGCTGGTCGCCGCCCTACGTGGTGCTCGATCCGGTGATGGTGGCGACCTCCGGCGACCGGCTGATCGATGACGACTGTGTCGACGCGCTCCGGACCCGGCTGATTCCACGCGCCCGCATCATCACGCCGAACCTGCCCGAAGCCGCCGCGCTGCTCGACGAGGAGATGGCGGCGGATCAAGCTGCAATCGAGCGTCAGGGGAACGAGCTCCTCGCGCTCGGTTGCGACGCGGTGCTGATCAAGGGCGGGCATGGCGAAGGACCCACCAGCACCGACTATCTGTTCAGCGCCGCCGGCACGCTCGCGCTGATGGCGCCGCGGATCACGACGAGGAACACCCACGGGACCGGTTGCTCGCTGTCGTCGGCCATCGCCTCTCACCTCGCGCGCGGCGAGGATCTCGATGTCGCTGTCGGTCACGCGAAGGCCTGGGTCAGCGAAGCGATCGCGGCCGCAGACCGTCTCGACATCGGCAAAGGTCATGGCCCCATTCACCATTTCCACGCCTTCGAGTGAGGCAAGCACACACGCTTGCGTTGCAGTGGCGCAGAAATAACGTAAACGGCGGCACGAATCCGAAACTTGAGCGTTGGTCGGTCCCAAGGAGTGCCGATGACGCTGACGTGCTTAGAAGACCGATTTCGGAGTTTTATTCACCAAGCTGATTTTCCCTGCGTTGGTGCGAAATCCGCTCTCGCAAAGGGAACGCTCGACGTTCTGGTGGCACGGGATCTCCGCTCCAATTGGGATGATCGGCGGATCTACGACGGAATTACCAAGGTCGTCGCTGATTATCGCGCCGATCGGGCGTTATTCAGAAGCTTCGCGGTGATCTTCGAGGGACCGGGGAACATCGACGAGCCGACTTTCGAAACGTATTTGTGGGCGAGGGCCGAAAGCCTGACCAACAAGGACACCTGGCTCGGCAGGCCACACGATCGTCGCGTCAGCAGTGACCCGGATAATCCGCATTTCTCGCTCAGCTTCGGCGAAGAGGCGTTCTTCATTGTCGGCCTGCATCCGCATGCGAGCCGTCCGGCGCGACGGTTCGAACGGCCCGTGCTGGTGTTCAACCTGCACGACCAATTCGAGCAGCTTCGTCAGCAGGGGCTTTATGAACGCATGAGAGAGAAGATCATCGCGCGCGACATAGCGCTGGCCGGCTCGCCCAACCCGATGCTGGCGCGCCACGGCGTGATTTCGGAGGCGCGGCAATACAGCGGGCGTCTGATCGCTGACGCTGAATGGAAGTGCCCTTTCAATCCGGTGCAGCGCGTATGACCGCGACGACGATCCCGCCGCGCTCCGGCACGGCGTTCCGATTGGCCAAAGGCGAGACTCTCACGGTCATCGATCCGCAAGGCGAGCAGGTTGCCGATCTCGTCGTGTTCAACGCGGCGGACATTCACGAAGCCATCTCCTCCGGCCGAAGCCTGGACTATGCGAGCAAGCTGTATCTCACGACCGGCGATCTGATCTACTCGAACCGCAGCAACGTGATGCTGAGCATCGTTGAAGATACTGTCGGTCGCCACGACTTCCTGCTGACGCCGTGTTCGCGTGATACATTCCGGATTATCTATCACGACGAGAATCCTCATCAGGGCTGCTTCGGAAATCTGGAAGCTGCGCTTGCGCCCTATCATATCGCATCCGACGCGATCCCGGTTGCGTTCAACTGCTTCATGAATGTGGTGATCCAGCCCGCGACCGGAGTCTTCACTGTGGAAGCGCCGCTCAGCCGCGCCGGCGACTACGTCAGGTTTCGGGCCGAAATGGACCTTATCGTCGGCCTGACGGCCTGCTCGGCTTTGCAATCCAACAATTACGCGTTCAAGCCGATCGAATACCGGATCGATTGATCCGCAATCACCCGGACGGCCCCACGCGGCGCCTTGTTCCGATTGAGTTTTTTGGCCTGCGACGAAGGCCGAAGAGGCTCGCGGGACGGGTTGTCGCAGCACCGTCGCACTCCGCTGCTAATCGGAAATCACTGATGATTTCCAGATTCGCGACGGACCCCGATGACTCCCGACCTCGATAAATCCCTGGTGGAAACCGCCTACGCCCGTTGGGCTCCCATCTACGATGCGGTGTGCGGGCCGGTGATGGTCAAGGGACGTCGGGCAGCCGCCGCCGAGGCGCGTGCGCTGGGCGGCCGGATCCTCGAGGTCGGCGTCGGTACCGGTTTGTCGTTTGACGACTACGATGCCTCGACGCAGATCACCGGTATCGACCTTAGTGAGCCGATGCTGGAAAAGGCGCGCGCCAAGATGGCGAGTGGCCGCTATCCGTGGGTCAAGGAAGTGCGCCGCATGGATGCGCACAGGATGGAATTCGCCGATGCGAGTTTCGACTGCGTCGTCGCGCAGTTCGTGATCACGCTGGTCGAAAACCCCGAGCAGGTGCTGTCGGAGTGCCACCGCGTCGTGAAGCCGGGCGGGCGCATCATCCTAGTCAATCATTTGTACTCCGAAGTCGGTGTCGCTGCCGCGGTCGAACGCTGGGCGGCGCAGAAGACGCGTGGCCTCGGGCTGCGCCCGGAATTTCCCTTCGCGCGGCTGCAGGCCTGGGCTCAGGCCAACAGCGACGCGATTCTGGTCGAACGGCGCAAGATCAAGCCGTTCGGCATCTACACGCTGGTGTGCTTCGAACGAGCCGGCCCGTCGCTGGCGGCGTGAAGCCACCGCATTGTCATTCGCTGCCGCCGGCAGCCTGGCATGGGACAAAGACGATGAGCGACGACGGACCGGAACGGCGTTTCCGTACGCTTTTCATTTCAGACGTACATCTCGGCGCGCGCGGCTCGCAGGCCAATCTGCTGCTGGATTTTCTGCGCGTGCACGATGCCGATACGATCTACCTGGTCGGCGACATCATCGATGGCTGGGCGCTTAAATCGAGCTGGTACTGGCCGCAGTCGCACAACGATTTCGCCCAGAAGCTGCTGCGCAAGGCCCGTAAGGGCGCGCGCGTGGTGTACATCCCCGGTAATCACGACGAGTTTCTGCGCTCCTATTACGGCACGCATTTCGGTGGCATCGAAGTCGCCGAGAGCGCGATCCACACCGGCGCGGACGGCCGGCGCTATCTGGTAATCCACGGCGATATGTTCGACCTCGTGGTGCAGAACGCGCGCTGGCTCGCCCATGTCGGCGACAAGGCTTACGACCTTGCGATCCGGCTCAACCGGATCGTCGCCGCGCTGCGGCGCTGGGCGGGCGTGCCGTACTGGTCGCTGTCGCAATGGGCCAAGTTGAAGGTGAAGAACGCGGTGAACTACATCGGCGCGTTCGAACAGACTCTGGCGCAGGAAGCGCGCCGCACCGGCACCGACGGCGTGATCTGCGGCCACATTCACACGGCCGCGATCCGCGACGATCATGGCATCCGCTACATGAACTGCGGCGACTGGGTCGAGAGCTGCACCGCGCTGGTCGAGCACGATGACGGCCGGTTCGAAATCATTACCTGGACCGATCCGCTCAAGCGCAACCTGCCGGTCGCCGCGGTGGCCGCACGAGCCGCCTGATGCGGGTTCTGATCGCCACCGACGCGTGGCATCCGCAGGTCAACGGCGTGGTGCGTACGTTGACCATGATGGCCGAGGCG
>NZ_JBMDXE010000033.1:0-3207 GCF_048594845.1 Rhodopseudomonas sp.
CTTTATTTTTACCATATTAATAGATACATTTAAATTTATTAAAATTTAACTGATCTGCCTCGCGTTTATCTGCGACTATTGGTAGTTAATAAATTCTGCCGAACCGTTCCGTGTTCGCCTCGGTGGGCGATGCCCGGGCGATCGCATTCCGCGGACGATTCAGGAAGCTCAGATGCTGCAGCAAAACAAGTCGACGCAAGAGATCAATCGCGGGCCGATCGAGCTCGAAGGCAGCGAAACCCGCTCCCTCGGTTCCTACCTGGAAATCGTCCGTCGGCAGTTTCCGACCATTCTGGCCATCACGTCTTCGGTCGTCATTCTCGCGCTCCTGTTCCTGTTCACCGCGGCGCCGCGATACACCTCCACCGCGTCGATGGTGATCGACACCCGCAAGGTCCAGCTGTTTCAACAGCAGATGCTCGGCGATGTGGCCGTCGACCCCGCAACCGTGCTGACCCAGATCGAGATGCTCAAATCCGAAAACGTCAGCCAAGCCGTGATCCGCAACTTCCATCTCACCGAGGATCCGGAATTCGTCGGATCGGGAATCGTCGGCAGGCTTCTCAGCCTTGTCGGCCTGTCATCGGGCAGCAAATCGGCTTCCGAGCTGGAACTCAACCGCCGGGCGCTGCAACGTTTCGAGCGCTCTCGCGAAATCAAGCGCGTCGGCCTGACCTACGTGATGGGCATCTCGTTCACCTCGCGTGATCCGGCCAAGGCCGCGCGGATCGCCAATGCCATCGCCGACGCCTACATCGTCGACCAGCTCGAAGCGAAATACGAAGCCACCCGGCGTGCCAGCGTCTGGCTGCAGGACCGGATCAAGGAACTGCGGATTCAGGCCTCAGCAGCGCGGCGTGCGGTGGTGGACTTCAAAACCGCCAACAACATCGTCGACACCGGCAAGGGGTTGATGACCGACCAGCAGATCGCCGAGGTCAACAGCCAGCTGGTGCTCGCGCACGCGTCCACTGCAGAGGCCTCCGCCCGTCTCGAGCGCATGACCGAGATTCTGAAACAGGGTGTGCCGGATGCGTCGGTGGCCGACGCCTTGAAGAACGACACGATCGTCAAGCTGCGTGGCCAATACGTCGACATGGCCTCGAAGGAATCGATCTGGACGGCGAAATATGGCGCCGATCATCTCGCGGTGCTGAACCTGCGCACCCAGATGGCCGAAATCCGCAAGAACATCGTCGACGAGCTCAAACGGATCCGCGAATCCTACAAGAGCGACTACGACATCGCCGTCACCCGCGAGGAAAGCATCAAGGCGAGCCTCGCCAACGCCGTGTCGGAATCGCAGTCCAGCAACCAGGCGCAGATCCAGCTCCGCGATCTCGACAGCAGCGCGCAATCCTACCAGGCGATGTACGACAATTTTCTGCAGCGCTACATGGAATCGGTGCAGCAGCAGTCCTTCCCGATCACCGAAGCCCGCGTAATCAGCTCCGCATCCACGCCGCTCGGGAAGAGCTACCCCAACACGCTGGTCATTCTCGCGCTGGCGGTGCTCGGCGGCCTGATCCTCGGCCTCGCCGCAGCGATCGCCCGCGACTTTTCCGACCGCGTGTTCCGAACCAGCGGACAAGTCGAGGACCAGCTCGGCGCCAACTGCCTGGCGATCCTGCCGCTACTCGGCAACGATGCTCCCAAGCCGGTTTTGCCCTGGAAGGCTAAAACCAAGTCAGGCGGGCGCAAGGGCAAGGAGTTCCTCCGCTACGTGGTCGACAACCCGCTGTCGCGCTTCTCGGAGGCACTCCGGTCGATCAAGGTTGCGATCGATCTGAACTCCTTCGTCCGCGAAAACCGGGTATTGGCGACGACCTCGACCATGCCGAGCGAAGGCAAGAGCACGGTGTCGAGTAATCTCGCCCAGCTGATGGCCCATGGCGGCGCCAAGGTCATTCTGGTGGACGCCGATTTGCGCAACCCGTCGCTCTCCGCCTCGCTCGCACCGGATGCGACCACGGGCCTGGTCGACGTCGTTGCGCAACGATCCAGCCTCGACGACGCCATCCAGATCGATCCGTCGACGCAGCTGGCGGTTCTTCCTGCCGGATCGACGTCGCAGCTCTTGCATACCAACGAAATTCTGTCGTCGAAGGCGATGCAGGCGCTGATCAGTTCGCTCCGCGAGAAATATGATTATGTCGTGCTCGACCTGCCGCCGCTGGCTCCGGTCGTCGATGCACGCGTCACGTCCAGTTACGTGGACTCCTACGTGTTCGTCGTCGAATGGGGCAAGACCAAGCCGGACGTGATCCAGCACACGCTACGATCCGCACCGGGCATCGTCGACAAGATCCTGGGCGTCGTCCTGAACAAGGCCGACACCCGCATGCTTGCCCGCTACGAGTCCTATCAGGGTCGGAATTACTACCAGAAATACTACGCCCGCTACGGATATGCCGAGTAGCGCCCCGTCGCGAGCCGTCCGGCTTCACCAGCTCGTCCTGCAGAATGCCCTTGGTGTCCTCGGGGTATGCTCGGCGATCTGGGCTGCCGGGATGTTGCCCTGGGCCATTCTGGTCACGCCGGCGCGCGACGTCGCCGAACTGATTGCCTCGAACACACCGATCAAGCCGGACGTTCTGAAAGACATCGATGCGGAGCTCGCGGCTGCACGGCCCGAACTGACGTGGACCAATCCGGTGGCGGCGCGCGCCAGCGCGATGATCACGCTGCGGCGCGCGCAGGATTCGCAGGCGCGCGCCAGTTCAGAGCAGATCGAAGCTGCCTTCACGTTGGCGGAGACGAGAATTCGAGCGGCGCTGCGGCTCAGCCCAGGTGACTCCTACTTGTGGTCGAGCGCCTATTTCGTCCGAACAGCGCGCGCCGAGTTCAATCCAGCGGACACACGACTGCTCAAGCAATCCTACGTCACCGGACCGCATGAGGGATGGGTGTCTGCCACCCGCAACCGGCTCGCTCTGGCCGCCTATCCGATCCTGGACCAGCGGACGCAGGACCTTGCGGTGTCCGAATTCTCGGAAATGGTCGGCAGCGGCATGATCGAGGATGCCGCGGCCAATCTGCTCGGTGTCGGCTGGAGCCAGCGGGACAGGCTGCTGGCGAGCCTCGACGGCGTCGGACTGCCACCCAAGGAAGCCCTGGCCCGGCGACTCGCGACCGAAGGCGCGCGCATCGATGTGCCGGGCGTTCGGTCGGAGACAAGGCCCTGGCGCTGACGGGACTCGCGGACGA
>NZ_JBMDXE010000330.1:0-21819 GCF_048594845.1 Rhodopseudomonas sp.
CAGGACGCTCGGCTTGAACTTGGCGGCCTGTTCCACGGTGAACGGCTCGGAGGTGACGTAGCCCTGCATCGCGCTGCGCCGGTCGATGATGAACGGCTGCGGGTTGAAGGTGTAGGGCTTCACCTTGGCTTCGTTGAAACCGTATTCGGATTTCAGCCACTGAAAGTAGCTGGCGATGCCTTCCTTGGAGACGAACAGCGTCAGCCGCTTCAGATCGTCGAGCTTCTCGACCTTGGATTCCGGATGCGACAGGAACACCTGCGGGTCCTTCTGGAACACCGCGGCGATCGCCACCACCGGCACGTTGTTGGCGACCGCGTCGAACGATTGCAGCGTGTTGGCGGTCATGAAGAAATCGAGCTTGCCGGCCATCAGCAGCGCGCGATTGTTGACGTTCGGCCCACCCGGCACGATCGTGACGTCGAGACCGTAGGCCTTGTAGGTGCCGTCCGCGACCGCCTGGAAGAACCCGCCATGCTCGCCCTCGGCGACCCAGTTGGTGCCGAACGACACCTTGTCGAAGCCGCCTTCCGGGACCTTGCGGACCGGCTGCGCCACCGGGCGCGGCGGCTTCTTGGGCGGCGGAGGCGGCGGCGGCTTGACCTCGGGCTTGGGGGCGGGCGGCTCGGCGCCGTGGCCGGACGCCCAGGCCGGCTGCGCCAGCAGCAGAACGACAGACCCGATTAACGCTCGCAGCAGGAAGGCGGGGGTCATGATTGGACTCCGTCGTTCATTTTGGCCCATGATGGAGACAGCGAGGGCGGCGCGGTTAGGTCCGGTCGAGGATTGATAGCGAAACAATGCGGGCATTTGAACCACTGATGCGGACGGCTGCCACGCGCCGATGACCCGAACACCGCCCCACGACTGGACCGCGATCCGCTGGCCGGAAATCGAAGCGGCCGATCCGGCGCGCTGGATCGCCGTGCTGCCGCTCGCCGCCACCGAACAGCACGGCCCGCATCTGCCGCTCGGCACCGACGTGACGATCGCCGAAGCCTATCTGGCGCGGGTGCGCGAGCTGCTGCCGGCGGAGCTGCCGGTGACGTTCCTGCCGCTGCAGCCGGTCGGGCTGTCGCTCGAGCATCTTTCGTTTCCCGGCACGTTGACGATGGGAACCGACACCGCGCTGAAGCTGTGGACCGAAATCGGCGACAGCGTGGCGCGCGCCGGCGTGCGCAAGCTGGTGATGGTGACCAGCCATGGCGGCAACAGCGCCGCGATGGGTCTGGTTGCGCAGGAGCTGCGGGTCCGCCACGGCATGCTGGCGGTGACAACCGGCTGGGCGCGGTTCGGCACGCCCGCCGGCCTGTTCGAAGACGACGAACTGCGCCACGGCATTCATGGCGGCGCGATCGAGACTTCCATCATGCTGGCGCATGCGCCGGATCTGGTCCGCACCGACCACGTCGAGGACTTCCGCCCGACGACGCGGGCGATGGAACAGGATTTCCGCTGGCTGTCGGCGCAGCGGCCGGCGCCGTTCGCCTGGTCGGCGCAGGATCTGCATCCGAGCGGCGCGATCGGCGATGCCACCGGCGCCAGCGCCGACAAGGGCCGGCTGCTGATCGACCACGGCGCGCGTGCATTCTGCGAATTGCTGGCCGAAGTCGATCGCTTCGATCTCGCCGCGCTCGCGATCCCACCGCAAGCCTGACCGGACGACTGCTCCCCGCCTCGCTCCACACCCGTTGACGTCTGTCAGCGGGCGCGCCCGGACCAAGGTCGTGGCCGATCGGCCACGCATGGCAGCGAGTTGCAGGGCGCGTCCTACATCATCGCACCGCGCGCTTGTGCCTTCGAACTATTCCAGAGTAGAGGGTCGCGCGCGCACGGTGATCAGTTTCCCGGCTATTTGCCGCGACTGCTGCACTCATCATGTCAAATCAGTGACAACGACCTCGACTATCGTCAGCTTGCGAGCTGCTCGCACATGCAACCAACTGATGCAGCGACACCCGGTCGCACGTAGTATTCTACCAGTCAGGTCATTCGATGAATCTTCGCCGACGTCTCGTATCAGCAGCCCATCGGCTGCGGCCCGCCGAACCGTTCGCACGCGGCGCGACTTCCGCGCAGCACCGGCGCTTGCCGATCACGAGGCTGCTCGCCGGCGTCGCGCTCGGCACGTTGGCGCTGCCCGAGATCGCGAAGGCCGCGGATGCGCTGAAGGCTCTGCCGGCGCCGGCCTATGACTGGAGCGGCTTCTATGTCGGCGCGCATGCCGGTTACTTGCGCGGCCATTCGAACGCCACGCTGCTGGACCCGGCCTTCATCGCGCAGACGTCGAACGGCTCGGGCGGCATCACGGCGGGCGCGCAGGCCGGCTACAATTGGCTGACGCGCTCCGGCGTGCTGCTCGGCCTCGAGGCCGACATCTCGTTTCCGAGCTACCTGCCCGCCAATGCGGTGCTGTCGGAATTCAGCGGCGCGCCGTCGCAGCTGCAGCACCTCGATTTCTACGGCAGCGTCCGCGCCCGGCTCGGCGTTGCCGCCGGGACATGGCTTGCTTACGTCACCGGCGGCCTTGCCTACGCGCATGAGCGCTATCTGACCGATCCGGAATCCGACAAGACCCTCAACGGCCGGATCGGCTGGGTGGCGGGCGCCGGCCTCGAATACGGCTTCACGCCGCACTGGAGCGCGCGGATCGAATATCTCTACAGCGACTATCAGCGCGCCTCGGTGCTGCTGCCGGGCGGCGCCCGCTACGACTCGGCGCTGAACCTGCAGACCATCCGTGTCGGCCTCAACCGACGGCTCGACTGGCTCGGCGGCGGTGGCGACGCCACGCCTTTCGCGGCGGTGGCCGACCCGGAGTCGGATCGCTGGGAGATCCACGGCCAGACCACCGTGGTGGGCCAAGGCTATCCGTCGTTTCGCTCGCCGTACGACGGCGCCAACAGCCTCGCGCCGAACAGCCAGTTCAAGTCGACCTGGAGCAGCAGCATCTTCGCCAATGTGCGGCTGTGGGACGGCGGCGAACTGTATCTCAACCCCGAATTCCTGCAGGGCTACGGGCTCAGCGACACTGTCGGCGTCGCCGGCTTCCCGAACGGCGAAGGCCAGAAATCCGGCTTCGCCTATCCGCATTTCAGCCCGTCGCGCTTCTATTTGCGTCAGACCTTCGGGCTCGGCGGCGAGCAGGAGCAGCTCGCCTCCAGCGCCTCGCAGCTTTCCGGCAAGGCCGACATCTCGCGCCTGACCTTCCAGGTCGGCCGGTTCTCGGTGGTCGACGTGTTCGTCGGCAACAGCTACGCGCACGACCCGCGCCGCGAGTTCTTGAACTGGTCGATCTGGGCGTCCGGCGCGTTCGATTACTCCGCCGACAAGCTCGGCCTGAGCTACGGCGCCACCGCCGAGCTGAACCAGAAGCAATGGGCGATCCGCGCCGGTTACTTCCTGATGGACGCCGAATCCAACTCGAATAACTTCGACATGCGGCTGCTGCGGCGCGGCGAATACGTCGCCGAACTGGAGACGCGCTACACGCTGTTCGGCCAGCCCGGCAAGCTGCGCACGCTCGGCTTCATCAACAGCGTGTATTCGGGTAGCTATCGCGAGACGCTCGACAACCCGCTGCTCAATCTCGACATCACCCAGACCCGCAAGGGCCGCATCAAATACGGCTACGCCTTCAATCTCGAACAGGCGGTGGCCGAGGATGTCGGCCTGTTCGGCCGCTGGAGCTGGAACGACGGCAGGAACGAGATCATGGCGTTCACCGATATCGACGACAGCTTCTCGGGCGGCGTCTCGATCCGCGGCGTGCGCTGGGGCCGGCCCGACGACGTGATCGGCATCGCCGGCGCCACCAACGGCCTGTCGCGCGACCACCGCGACTTCCTAGCCGCCGGCGGCCTCGGCCCGCTGATCGGCGACGGCGCGCTCAACTATCGCCGCGAGAACATCCTCGAAGCCTACTACGCCTACGCCGTCACCCCCGCCTGGACCGCGACGGCCGACTACCAGTACATCGTCAACCCCGCCTTCAACGCCGACCGCGGCCCGGTGTCGGTGTTCTCGGGACGGCTGCACGGCGAGTTCTGATCGGTCGTTTCTTTGCGCCCGACCTATCCACTCATCATGGCCGGCTCATCCCGGCCATTCACGCCTTTGCTCCATCAGGAAGCCAGAAAGCGTGGATGCCCGGAACAATTCCGGGCATGACGGTGAATGGGGATGCTCCGCGTTACACCTCGCGGACGCCTACACCACCGGCGCAAAGCTCTCCGCGCGCGCCATCGCCCAGGCCTGCTTGAAGCGGGCGTCCTCTGTGCCGTGCAGCAGTTCGCCCCGGCGTAGCGTCGGGTAGAGCTGGGCGAACGACACCACCTCGGACGGCGAGGCGCGCTGCGAGAAGTGATAGGGGCGGATGTCCTGCGGGTGATCGAGCCCGGCGGCGGCGATCAGTTCGGCCAGCGCGTGCAGCGTGGCGCGGTGATAGTTGTAGACCCGCTCGACCTTGTCGGGCACCACCAGCGCCCGATAACGGTTCGGCTCCTGCGTCGTCACGCCGGTCGGGCAGCGGTCGGTGTGGCAGCTCAGCGACTGGATACAGCCGAGCGAGAACATGAAACCGCGCGCCGAATTGCACCAGTCGGCGCCGAGCGCCATCGCCCGCGCCATGTCGAACGCCGTGGCGATCTTGCCCGAGGCGCCGAGCTTGATCCTGTCGCGCAGTCCGGCGCCGATCAGCGCGTTGTGGACGAAATTGACGCCGTCGCGCATCGGCATGCCGAGATGGTCCATGAACTCCAGCGGCGCCGCGCCGGTGCCGCCTTCCTTGCCGTCGACCACGATGAAATCTGGTGTGATGCCGGTCGCCAGCATCGCCTTGCAGATCGCCAGAAACTCCCACGGATGGCCGATGCACAGCTTGAAGCCGGCCGGCTTGCCGCCGGACAGCCGGCGCATCTCGGCGACGAAGCGCATCATCTCGATCGGGGTCGCAAACGCCTTGTGATAGGGCGGCGAGACGCAATCCTCGTCCATCGCCACGCCGCGAATCTGCGAGATCTCCTCCGACACCTTGGCGGCCGGCAGCACGCCGCCATGGCCCGGCTTGGCGCCCTGGCTGATCTTCAGCTCGACCATCTTGATCTGATCTTCGGCGGCGACGCGCGCGAAGGCTTCGGGATCGAACTGGCCGTCGCGGGTGCGGCAGCCGAAGTAACCGGAGCCGACCTCCCAGATCAGGTCGCCGCCGTTCTCGCGGTGATACGGGCTGACGCCACCCTCGCCGGTGTCGTGCGCGAAGCCACCCTTCTTGGCGCCGGCGTTGAGCGCCCGGATGGCGTTCGGGCTGAGCGCGCCGAAACTCATCGCCGAAATGTTGAACACCGAGGCCGAATACGGCCTGCTACACTCCGGCCCGCCGATGCTGATACGGAAATGCTCTTCGGCGTGCGGCCGCGGCGCCACCGAGTGATGCATCCACTCATAGCCGCCGTCGTAGACATCCTTCTGGGTCCCGAATGGCCGCTTGTCGAGCACCATCTTGGCGCGCTGATAGATCAGCGCCCGCGTATCGCGGCTGAACGGCTTGCCGTCCTTCTCGCTCTCGAAGAAGTACTGCCGCATCTCCGGCCGGATCTCCTCGAGCAGGAACCGCAGATGCGCCGAGATCGGATAGTTGCGCAGCACTGCGTGATTCTTCTGCACCAGGTCCCACAGCCCGAGCAGCATCAGCGCGGCGAACACCAGCGCCAGCGTCACCACCAGGCCGAACAGGTCGCTGTCGATATCGGAGATCGCCACCGCGGCGAACAACGCGGTCAGCACGGTGCAGATCGTGAGTGTGATGAAACGCGGCGAGAACGGAAGCAGGATCGTGTCCATGAAATCTCCGCAAGCAGGCAGGTGAGTGCGCCGGCCGAGTTGGCGTCCACGCGAGGCGCAACGCGGCGGTGGTCTTAGCACGCCGATCGCGACACGATAACGGCCGCAGCTCGCTGGATCACGCCTCGTTGATCCGCTAGGTTACGATCCTGCAAACATCCGGACCACGTTTCACGTCGGGCCTTCACGCCGAAGCTGCATGCCGAACCTTCAGGACACTCGCGCCGGAAAGCCGGGATATTACCCCAATCAGGCGATCTATGCGGCCTATGCGTGCGCGCAATTCGGCCTGAGCTTCCAGGATCTCGACGGCGGCAGCGGACTATTGTTCAGCGTCACCTCGGCGCGCGGCGAAGTCTGCTTCGGCGGCGGACGCTGCTCGTATTATCCGCAAAACAATGCCACGGCAGCCACACTGGCGACCGACAAGGCGCTCGCCAATGCGCTGCTCGAACGGGCCGGTGTGGCCACACTGGGCGGGAACTACTTCTTTCTGCACGACCGCCACCGCGCACTGCGTCCCGCGGGACACGAACGCAGCGATGCCGCGGACTATCTGGCGAGCCTCGGCGGCCACGCCTTCACCAAGCCGCTGACCGGATCGCGCGGCGACTTCGCGCGGCCGATCGATGGCGAGGGTCTGGACTCGTATCTCGACGAGGTCGGGCGTTATTACGATGCGGTGCTGATTCAACCGATTGCCACCGGCCACGAGTATCGGGTGTTCGTGATCGACGGCGAGGTTCTGTACAGCGCACGAAAGCTTCCGCCTTATGTCGTCGGAGATGGGGCGCATACGCTGCGTGAGTTGGTTGCGGATCACGATCACGCGCTTCGCGAGCGCGGCCTGTCCGGTACCGCGACCGACGCCCCCGCCTTCGATCGCGTGCCGGCTTTAGGCGAGCGCGTCGAAATCGCCGGACGGATGAATCTCAGCGCCGGCGGCTTGATGGTGATGGACGATGCGGGCGCAGCCGCGCGCGCCGCCGCGAACACTTCTGTGAAAGCGCTGGGGCTGCGGCTCGCCGCGGTCGATCTGTTCGTCGATCCGGACGATGTAGCGGCGGTGCGGGTCATCGAAGTCAACGCCAATCCGGCGATCCGTTTTCTCGAAAGCTGCGGCCGCGACGATCTGATCCTGACGATCTGGCGCCACACCTTCACCGCCATGGGACTGCTGTAAATGTTCGACCTGCCGAAATATGGCGAAGGCCTGTGCCTGGCGCGGCTCGGCGCATTGCTGGCGAGGCTCGGCATCGATCGCGACCAGTTGCGGCGCACCGCCGTGGCGGTTTGCGGCTCGAACGGCAAGGGCTCGACCGCGGCGTTTACCGCCAGCATCGCCCGCGCCTATGGCGAGCGCACAGGGCTGTTCACATCGCCGCATCTCTATCGCTTCAACGAGCGGTTTCGGATCGACGGCGAGCCGATCGTCGACGAGACCCTCAATCCACTGCTGACGCGCGTCACGGACGCGCTGGCCGAAGTTGCGCGCGAGCGCGGCGAACAGTTCGGCGCGTTCGAGGCGCAGTTCGCGCTGGCCTGCGTGTACTTCCAGGAGAGCAAGTGCGACGTCGCCGTATTCGAAGCCGGGATCGGCGGCCGCTACGATCCGGTGCGGCTGCTCGGCGCGCCCGTGAGCTGCGTCGCCTCGGTCGATCTCGAACATACGGCGCTACTCGGCAGTTCGCTCGAGCTCATCGTCTCCGACAAGAGCGACGCCTGCGCGGCGGGCGGCAGCATCGTCTACGGCGAAAACTGCCGGCCGCTGCGCGATCACCTCGCCGAGTACAATCGCAGCCGCGATGTCGAAGCGCTCTATGTCGGCGACGAGATCGCGATCACCAACGCCGCGATCGTCGATGCGACGCAGCGCTTCGATCTGCGGATCGGCGAGCACACCTATCCAGAACTGCAGACGTCGCTGCTCGGCACGTTCCAGCTCAACAACGCGGCAATCGCCGCGACGCTGCTGTCGCTGTGGCTGCAGCGCGCGCGGACCGAGGCCGATCCCGCGCGGCTCGATTGCGCCATCCGCGATGGGCTGCGCGACGCGCGCTGGCCGGGCCGGCTGGAGACGATCAGCACCGACCCTTTGACGGTGATCGACGTCGGCCACACGCCGGATGGCATCCGGCAGGCGCTCGCGGGACTTCACGCGGCGCATGGGCCGCAGGGCTGGCTGCTGGTGCTCGGCGTCTCGCGTGACAAGGCGGCGGCCGAGATCGTCAATGCGCTGGCGCCGCAGTTCGAAACCATCGTGTGCAGTTCGGCGCATCACAAGGGCGCGCCCGCCGACGTCATCGCCGAAGCAGCACGCGCGGCCAATCCGCGCGCCGACATCCACGTGGCATCGACCATTGCCGACGCGGCCCGCGATGCGCGCGCGCTGGCGGAGCGGCTCGGCGCCAAAATCTATGTGGCGGGCGGGCTGTTCCTGGCGATCGAATTCGCCGCCGTGCTGCGCGGCGACCGCGCCGAGGATCTGCGCTTCTTCTGATCGCCGTCATTTCAACGTTGCGCCGGGCCGCACTGCCGATTAGCGTCCGCCGCCAACGACACAACGTCACTCCAGGGAGAGACCGATGACCGCCGTCAACCGCCAGGTGCTGCTGATCGAGAAGCCGAAAGAGAAGCTCGGCGCGGAGCATTTTCGCATGGCGGAGGGCGCGATGCCGGAGCCGAAGGACGGCGAGGCGCTGGTCAAGGTGCGCTACATCTCGCTCGACGCCGCCAACCGCGCCTGGATGCAGGGCGCGACTTATCGGGCCGCAGTCGAGACCGACGCGGTGATGCCGGGCGGCGGCATCGCCGAAGTTGTGAGTTCGAAGGCGCCGGGGCTTGCGCCCGGCGACATCGTGTTCGCCGACACCGGCTGGCAGGAGTATGCGGCACTGCCGGCGAAGCATCTCAGCAAGCTGCCGAAGGTCGAGCCGCTGACGCATCTGCTTAGCGTCTACGGTATCGCCGGCCTCACCGCTTACTTCGGCCTGCTCGACATCGGCAAGCCGAAGGCGGGTGAGACCGTCGTGGTGTCGGCGGCGGCCGGTTCGGTCGGCTCGATCGTCGGGCAGATCGCCAAGATCAAGGGCTGCCGCGTCGTCGGCATCGCCGGCGGCAAGCAGAAGTGCGACTGGCTGGTGAACGAACTCGGCTTCGACGCCGCGGTCGACTACAAAGACGGCGCGCTGTTCAAGGCGCTGCGCGCCGCGGCGCCGACCGGCATCGACGTGTATTTCGACAATGTCGGCGGCGACATTCTCGAAGCCTGCCTGGCGCAGATGAACCTGAACGGCCGCATCGCCTGCTGCGGCGCCGTCTCGCAATACGACCGCACGCCCTCGGCCACCGGCCCGCGCGGCATCCCCGGCCTGATCGTGGTGAAGCGGCTGATCATGCAGGGCTTCATCGTGATGGACTACATGAACCGGCGCGACGAAGCCGTCGCCGAACTGCAGGGCTGGGTCGCGAGCGGCAAGCTCAAGGTGCAGGAAGACGTCATCGACGGCCTCGAAAACACCCCCGCCGCCCTGATCGGCCTGCTGGCGGGAGAGAACCGCGGCAAGCGCATGGTGAAAGTGTGAGCCGAGGCTTGCGCAGCGCGCGTTGGCGATCCCGGGATGACTCGAACATCCGACCTACGGTTTAGGAAACCGCCGCTCTATCCGGCTGAGCTACGGGACCGGCCGGCCGCGGCGTGCCGCGGGCGTGTGGAAGCCACATAGCAGAGCGCCTGCCGAATCGCTACCCCCCGGAATGGGCGATGGTGCGCACCGAGGCTGCCAACGCCGGCGCATGCGAGAGTGTTCGCGCCGGCAGCGCGATCGATCTTCGGCGCCTCCCACCACACCACGTCAGCGCCGGGCTGGTCCGGGCGACCCAGTATTCCCGAGCGCTCGCGATCAGCACACACGCTCTGGGATACTGGGCCCTCCGCTTTCGCGGAGGGCGACGGCCACGGATGGAGCGGGCGTTGGTGTTCACAATTAGTCGCCGGCTCGCCGCGGTGCGCCAGGTGCCGCTTGCTACTCCCGTCACACCTTCGTCACAGATCCGATTAGTCCGCGGCGACTGGTCCGCGCCTTGTCGTGGCCATCGCACGTTCCTATCTGTGGCCGGCCGTGAACCAAGCGGCGGGGTCTGCGTTCGGCTTGTTGCCGCCCGTTCATGTCCGGCGGGCATACTGAACGGCATGGTCACAGGAGGCGACGATGGGTTTGCTCGACATTCTCAACGGCATGCAGAACGGCCCGCGTGGCCCGGCCGATCCGAACGACAAGAGCGGCGGCATGTCCAAGTTCACCATGGCGATCCTCGCGCTGCTTGCCTACAAGGCCTACAAGCACGTCACCGCCGACAATCACCAGCAGGTGCCGGACGGCAACGCGCGGCCGACGTCAGTGCCGAATTCGCCGCCGCCCAATACGGTCAATGCTGGCATGCCCGGTGGCGGCCTCGGTGATCTGCTGAAGGGCGGCCTCGGCGGCCTGCTCGCCGGCGGCGCCGCGGGCAGCATCCTGTCGGGCGGGCTCGGCGATCTGCTGCGGCAATTTCAGACCAGCGGCCTCGGCGACGCGGCGAATTCGTGGGTCGGGCGCGGCGAGAACCAGCCGATCGGCCCGAACGATCTCGCCAATGCGCTCGGCGCCGATCAGCTGCAGATGCTGCAGCACCAGACTGGCATGTCGCGCGAGGAACTGCTCGACGGCCTCAGCCAGCAGCTGCCGCATGTCATCGATCAGCTGACGCCGGATGGCCGGCTGCCGAACGAGGATGAAGCCTCGCGCTGGATCTGAACCCGGCCACCCGCCGCGAAGACGGAACCTTTGGGCAGCCATCCTCATTGAGCGGGACGGCCGCCATTTCGGTGGCGGTGTTCAACGATAGCTGAAGGAAACGGGCGATGGGCGGGATACTGTGGATCATCTTGGTCGGCTTCGTCGCCGGCATTATCGCCCGGCTGCTGGCGCCCGGGCCGAACAATCCGCAGGGCTTCCTGCTCACGACCGTGCTGGGCATCGTCGGCGCGTTCGTCGCCACGGCGGTCGGCCAGGCGATCGGCCACTACGGGCCCAACCAGGGCGCGGGCTTCATCACCGCGACGATCGGCGCCGTGGTGGTGTTGTTCATCTGGCACCGGTTCGCCGCGCGCCGAACATATTAGGCGAGCAACAGCCTCATTCCGTTATTGCAAGCAGCCGGGTAGGCGTTCCGCACCGCCCCGGCTGCTTCTCGTAATGAAGCCGTTAGCTATCACTGCTTCCGCGTCACCGCCTTGAACTCGCCGAGATGCATGCCGGCGTCCATGCGGACCAGTTCGCCGGTCATGCTGCTCGACCGCGGCGTAGCCAGGAAGCACACCAGCTCGGCGATATCTTCCGGCGACGAGGCGATCTGCAGCGGCACAGCGGACGTCACCGCGTCGCGGACCAGCTTGGCGGCCTCGGCGCCGCGGCCTTTTGTGAACCAGGGGGTATCAAATTAGCCCGGGCAGATCGCATTGACGCGGATCGCCGGCGCCAGCGCGCGGGCGAGCGACATCGTCATCACATTGAGCGCACCCTTGCTGGCCGCGTACGCAATCGACGAACCGACGCCGCTGATGCCCGCCACCGACGAGACGTTGACCACCGCACTGGCGCGGCCGGACGCCTTGGCGCCGGCTTCGAGCAGCGCGCGGGCGGCGCGCACCATCTGGTACGGGCCGATGGTGTTGATGGCGTAGAGCCGCTGGAAATCCTCGGCCGACAATTCGTCGAGCAGATGGTGCGCGACGTGCTTGGTGGTACCCGCGTTGTTGATCAGCGCATCGAGCGTGCCCCAATGCGCGGCCGCGGCGACGATCTTCTTGCAGTCCTCGTCCTTGGAGACGTCGCCCTGCGCCACCACGACCTCGGCGGCGCCGAGCTTGCGGCATTCCTCGGCGACGGCATGGGCGTCTTTCTCGCTCGACGCGTAGTTGATCAGCAGCCGGGCGCCGTCCTGAGCCAGGATCCTGGCCGTCGCCGCGCCGAGGCCCGACGCCGATCCCGTCACGATCACATTCAGTGCACCCTTGGCCATCTTCGCTCCGTTTGTCCGTTCGCGCCCGCTGCGCGTGCGCCACCATATCGGCTGCAAAGCACGCGGCAAGCCGCCACCGTCCACCACGCGGAATAACTCCATGCCGTCGCCGCAGGTGGCTGCGCGCGGACCGCCGCTTGTCAGCGCAGGCGGATTTCCCCATCATGCTGCGCAACAACAAGGCTGCAGCTCCCCTGCCCGCGCCACGCGGGCTGCGACGAGATTGCGCAAAACGGGGAACGCTGTGACGGAGACCGACAACATCGTCGTCGAGACCGCGGAGAAGATCTTCGCCGACCTTGCCGATGCACAGACCATCAACGCCGACAAATCCGGAAGCTGGAAAGCGCCGCTGTGGCAGGCGCTGAGCGAGTCCGGCCTGCCGCTGTCCTGGGTGCCCGATGAGCTCGGCGGTTCCGGCGCCAGCCTGGCCGAAGGTTTTGGCGTGCTCAACGCCGCAGGCCGCGCCGGCCTCGCGGTGCCGCTCACTGAGACTATGCTTGCCGGCTGGCTGCTGGCGCAGGGCAAGATCGCGTCGCCCGAAGGCGCCATGACGGTTGCGCCGGCGCATCCGAAGGATCGCATTACGCTCGCCGCCGACGGTACGCTCACCGGCCGCGCCCGCGGTGTGCCGTTCGCCCAGGATGCGCAGCATATCGCGGTGCTGGCGCAGGGCGGCAGCGGCGTATCGATCGCGCTGGTCGCCGCCTCCGCCTGCCGCATCGACAAGGGCCTCGGCGTCGGCAACGACGCGTCCGATGTCGTCAGCTTCGACAAGGTCAAGCCGCTGCAACTCGCCGCCGCGCCGCAGGGCTTCACTGCGACGACGCTGCTGCTGATGGGCTCGGTGGCGCGCAGCCTGCAGATCGCCGGCGCGCTGGAGACGCTGCTGGAGATCAGCGTGCGCTACGCCAATGACCGCGTCGCGTTCGAAAAGCCGATCAGCAAATTCCAGGCGGTGCAGCACAACCTCGCCAAACTCGCTGGCGAGACCTCCGCGGCGCTCGCAGCCGCAACCTCCGCGGCCGATGCGATCAGCAACGCCGAGTCGTTCGACGACGCCATTTTCCTTGAAGCCGCCGCAGCCAAGATTCGCTGCGCCGAAGCGGCCGAGAAAGGCGCCGCGATCGCCCATCAGGTGCACGGCGCGATCGGCTTCACCTCCGAGCACATCCTGCATCGCTACTCGCTGCGCGCGCTCGCCTGGCGCGACGATTTCGGCAACGAAAGCCATTGGGCCGTCGAACTCGGCCGCATGGTGGCCAAACGCGGCGCCGATGATCTGTGGCCGCTGGTCGCCTCGCGCTGACCGCATCAACTCAACGAGACACGCGATGACCGCTGCCCTCCGTTTCGATCCGATCCGCCTGCCGCCCGTCTGCGAAGAGCTACGCAAGGAAGTGCGCGCGTTCCTCGCCGAGGAAATCGCCGCCGGCACCTTCGACCCGCACAAGCCGCAGCGCGAGGATTCCGATGCCCCGGAATTCTCCCGCCGCGTCGGCGAGCGCGGCTGGCTCGGCATGACCTGGCCGAAGCAATATGGCGGCCACGAACGCACCTTCCTGGAGCGCTATGTCGTCACCGAAGAAATGCGCGTCGCCAACGCGCCGACACGGCGGTTCTTCGTCGCCGACCGGCAGAGCGGCCCGGTGCTGCTGAAATATGCGCCCGAGCACATCAAGATGGATATCCTGCCGCGGATCTGCCGCGGCGAATTGTGCTTCGCGATCGGCATGAGCGAGCCGAACTCCGGCTCGGATCTGTTCGCTGCCAAGACCAAGGCGACCAAGACCGACGGCGGCTATCTGATCAACGGCGCCAAGATCTGGACCACCTCGGCGCACATTGCCGACTACATGATCGCGATCTTCCGCACCTCGCCGTCCACCAAGGAAAACCGCCGGCACGGCCTGACGCAGTTCCTCGTGAACATGAAGTCGCCGGGCATCAAGGTGAACCCGATCGCGCAGCTCACCGGCCAGCATGAATTCAACGAAGTGGTATTCACCGACGCGTTCGTGCCGGACGATCACGTGCTCGGCGAGATCGACGGCGCCTGGAAGCAGGCGACTTCCGAACTCGCCTACGAGCGCTCGGGGCCGGAGCGTTTCCTCGAGACTTACTACGTGCTCACCGAGCTGGTGCGCGCGCTCGGGCCGGAGCCGGACATGCGCGGCGCCGAGGGCATCGGCCGGCTGGTGGCGCAACTGCACACCATGCGGCGGATGTCGGTGTCGGTTGCCGGCATGCTGCAGGCAGGCAAGGAGCCGGTGGTCGAAGCCTCGATCGTCAAGGACATCGGCACGATCTGGGAGCAGCAGCTGCCGCACCGCGTGCGTGAACTGTCCGCCTTTGTGGACGCGGAGAACTCCAACCACGCCACGCTCGACGAACTCACCGCCTTCGCCACCAAGCTGGCGCCGAAACTCACCATCCAGGGCGGCACCACCGAGGTGCTGCGCGGCATCATCGCGCGCGGCCTCGGCCTGCGCTGAGCGCGGCGCGCCTCCCGAACTCCGAAGGACTGACACATGAGCAAATTCACCGACATCGCGATCGAGACCACCGGCCACGTCGCCCTGATCGAAATCCAGCGCCCGCCGCTGAACTTCTTCGACATCTCGCTGATCCAGCAGATCGCCAACGCGCTGGACGAGATCGACGCCAATCCGGAGATCCGCGCCACCGTGCTGGCCGCGCAGGGCAAGGCGTTCTGCGCCGGCGCCAATTTCGGCGACCCGGCGCGCAAGGAAGTGGACGAGAAGGCCGCGCAGGGCGACCCGGCCGACAGCCTCGGCCAGATCGGCCACCTCTACTACGAAGCGGTGCGGATCTTCCGCGCCAAGAAGCCGATCATCGCGGCGGTCCACGGCGCCGCAATCGGCGGCGGCCTCGGCCTCGCGGTGTCGGCGGATTTCCGCATCACCTGTCCGGAAGCGCGCTTCGCCGCCAACTTCACCAAGCTCGGCTTCCATCCGGGCTTCGGCCTGACGGTGACGCTGCCGGAGCTGATCGGCAAGAACAACGCCGAGCTGATGTTCTACACCTCGCGCCGCGTCACCGGCGAAGAGGCGGTGAAGATGGGGCTCGCCAACGAGCTGGTGCCCTTGAATGAAGTGCGTAGCGCCGCGCTGAAACTCGCACGCGAGATCGCCGAATGCTCGCCGCTCGGCCTGCTCTCGACCCGCGCCACGCTGCGCGCCGGCCTCGCCGACCGCGTGATGGAAGCCACCAAGCACGAGCTCGCCGAACAGACCCGCCTGCGCGCCACCGAGGACTTCAAGGAAGGCGTCAAAGCCACGGAAGAACGCCGCGCGGCGAACTTCAAGGGGCGGTAGTTCCTACACTGCGCTCACGTTCGTCATTCCGGGGCGCGCGAAGCGCGGAGCCGGAATGACTGCGGATGCTGGCACTTGAACAAGCGCGAACAGCGCCGCGACCGAAAGAGGTCGCGAGCGAACGCGATCCCTTAGCGGAACGCCGAGAAGCGGTTGTCGAAATTGTTCGACGACACCACCGGCGCGGCGCCGGAGATGGTGTTGGAGGACTGGGCCGACGCGCTGCTGTCGACGCTCGGCTTGAGCTGCGGCTTGGCGGCCTGCCTGGGTTCGGCGGGCTTCGGCACGGCCGCATGCGGCCGCGGCGGCGCAGACGGCTCGTTGCGCCGGGCGGAAGTGACCTGCGAGGGCGACGACGGCGTCGCGGGCGTAGACGAGGTGGTGTCGCTGCCGCCCTTGTGGCTCATGCCGGACAGCAGACCGCCGATATCATCCTTCGATGCAGAGGCGACGCGCGGGCTGGCCGGCGTCGGGGTCGCGGCAACTGCGGTGGCTTCCGGCGCGCGTAGCAGATTATCGGACGGGCGCGGCGGGTTGACGGTCGGCGGGATCGTACCGGGCGCACGCTCCATCGCCAGCGTCGCGCTGTCGCTGGACTCGGACAAGCCGGTCGAGCCATCCGGAATCTTCGAGGCGAAGATCTGGTTCATGCCGCCGTCGATGCCGGTGCGCATCCGCGCCACCGGCGTGCCCTTGGAGACCAGCTCGGCGATCTGAATCTGATCCTTCTGGTCCTTCTGACGGACCGCGTCGGCGATGTCGGCCGCCACCGTGTAGGCCGGGCATTTGGCCGAGGCGTTGAACTGCAGCGGCCGGTTGCCGCCGGGCAGCGGCGTCGCGTCGAACACGTATTTATGTTCGCAGAAATCGACCTTCGGCTCCTGCCGCGTCACCTCGAAATGGTCGTTGCCTTCCTTCAGCATCTTCCAGAACGGCATGTTCGGATTGTTGCGATGCTTGGCGAAGTTCACCGGCGTCATCTTGAACGGATAGGCCTGCAGCTGGAACGCGCGCTGGCCGCCGAAGAACGACTCGCGGCCGAGCGCGTAGATCTCGGCAATCTGCTCGTCGGTCATCGCGTAGCAGCCGCGCGACGAACAGTCGCCGTGAACCATCAGCTGCGAGCCGGTGCGGCCCAGCGATTTGTCGAACGCGTTGGGATAGCCGGTATTGAACGACAGGTAGTACGCCGACTGCGGATTCATCTGCGCTGGCGAGATCGAGTAGAAACCTTCCGGCGCCTGACGATCGCCTTCGCGGATCTTCGGGCCGAGATCGCCCGACCAGCGGCAGATCGGATAAGTCTTGAGCAGCTGGAACACGCCGCTGCGGTCCTGCTTCCAGACTTCGAGTTCGGCTTCCTGCTTGAACAGTCGCACCAGGATGGGCGACTGCAGGTCCATGTTCTTGTCCTGCATCGCCGCGACCAGCTTCGGCGGGACCGGCTGGTTGGCCTTGGCGTTGGTGGCGAGCGACATCTGATCGCTGTTGCAGCCGGCCAGCACCACGCTCGTCGCGATCGAGGCCGAAGCCAGCAGCGCGCGCAGCGGCGGAGTTCTCGTCACAGCGAAGCTCCCCCGGACGATCGGAAAAGCCGCAGACCGGCTGATCGGGTCAGCCGGCGCGCAGCTCAGTCCATCGCTCTGACGCGATGCCTTCCAGCCGGATTGGCTAGAATTTTATCGCGTGAATTTACCAAGATGCGCGGGACGTTTTCGCCCAGATGAGGCCAATCCCGCACGCACGAAAGATTATCCTTAAGCCCTCGCCCTCGCAAGCCGATCGGCCGGACAGGCCGATTGCCGCTCGGACATGGTCAAGGAACATTGAATCGGGCAGCCGCGGCGAAACTGCGGCCGGATCGGCGACCGTCGGACGCACCGGCGCGGATGGTTAACGAATCCCGACGCAGCAGGGCCGCCGCCTCAGGCCAGCTTGCGGCCGATCTCGAGAAATTTCTGCCGGCGCCGGTTGCGGATCGTCGCCGCATCGAGGCCGTTCAGCTCGGTGAAGGCCGCCGCGATGGCGTCGCCGGTGGTGGCGATCATGCCCTGCGGATCGCGGTGGGCGCCGCCCTTCGGCTCGGCCAGGATCTGGTCGATCACGCCGAACTTCAGCAGGTCCTGGGCGGTGATCTTCATCGAATTGGCGGCTTCCTGCGCCTTGGTGCCGTCGCGCCACAGGATCGAGGACGCGGCTTCGGGCGAGATCACGCTGTAGATCGCGTGTTCGAGCATCAGCACCTTGTTGGCGGTGGCGATCGCGATCGCGCCGCCGGAGCCGCCTTCGCCGATCACCACGGCGACGTTGGGCACGCCGAGTTGCAGGCAGGCGTCGGTCGAGCGCGCGATCGCCTCGGCCTGGCCGCGCTCTTCGGCGCCGATGCCGGGATAGGCGCCGGCGGTGTCGACCAGCGACAGCACCGGAATGCCAAAACGGTCGGCCATTTCCATCAGCCGGACGGCCTTGCGATAGCCCTCGGGCCGCGCCATGCCGAAATTGTGCTTGAGCCGGGTCTCGGTCGAGGAGCCCTTCTCCTGGCCGATGACGCAGATGCTCTCGCCACGGAAACGGCCGAATCCGCCGATCAGCGCTTCGTCCTCGCCGAATTTGCGGTCGCCAGCCAAAGGCGTGAACTCAGTGATCAGTCCTTCGATATAGTCGACGCAATGCGGCCGCTGCGGGTGCCGCGCCACCTGGGTCTTCTGCCACGGCGTCAGCGACGCATAGAGCTCGTTGAGCGCCTGGACGGCCTTCTCTTCGATCTTGGCGACTTCCTCGTGGATGTCGCTGCCCGAGGCCGCCAGCGTGCGCAGCTCATCGATCTTGGAATCGAGTTCCGCGACCGGCTTTTCGAAGTCGAGATAGCTGCGCATGGGCTCGGACATGATCGGAGACACGGGGGAGAGTTGCGGTGGCCGGACATCAGCCGGGCCTCGGCTTTTCGAACCTAAGGCCCGGTAAGTCAAGCGGCTGGGCCCATTGGCCGCTTAGGCAATAGAACCAATCGGACGCAGCCCGGCGGAGACTGTGCACGTCATCAGGGTGCGCGGCCAGCCCGGCGCGTGGATGCGGAGCGTTCGCGCCAAAAGAGCAACCCAGGACGCTCCACCAGCGCCGCGAGTAGCCGCGTTTCTTCTGACAAATCAGTCATTTGACTTTCGGCGCCGGATGGTGCGGAGCAGCGTGCAGTGCCTCCACCGCGAAAGCCGCCATGACTGTCTCCACTGACGCCTCACCCCCGACCGAGCGCAGCTATGTGCATCACCGTGGCCTTCGCTGGCTGCACTGGACCATGGCGATCCTGATTTTTGCGGCGATCGGGCTCGGCGTGGTTTCGGCCTATCTGCCGGCCGGCCAGGAGCCGCGCCGCAGCCTGCTGGAGCTGCACAAGTCGCTCGGCTTCACCATCCTGATCCTGCTGGTGCTGCGGATCGGCTGGCGGCTGGTGGTCGGCGAGCCGGCGTTTCGCCAGCCACTCGACCGCCTGACCCGGCTGGCGAGCCGCGCCGGCCATCTGGCGCTATACGGCCTGATGCTGTTTATGCCGATCACCGGCTATCTGTACTCGGGCGCCGGCGGCTATTCGCTGCCGTGGTTTGGGCTGTTTCAGTGGCCGCGGCTGGTGCCGCGCGATCCGGCGCTGTCGCATCTCGGCGAAGTGCTGCACGACCGCGCCGCCTGGGTGCTCGGAGCGGTGCTGGCGCTGCATCTTGCGGCCGTCGCCTGGCATCACTTCGTCAAGCGCGACGAGGTGCTGTCGCGAATGACCGGGCGTCGCGCCGGCGATTAATGCCCTTCGGCGAGCGGGTGCAGGTCGCGCACCAGGCTCTTCAGCCGGTCCTCGACCACATGGGTGTAGATCTGCGTGGTCGAAATGTCGCTGTGGCCCAGCAGGGTCTGCACGATGCGCAGGTCGGCGCCATTGTGCAGCAGATGGCTGGCGAAGGCGTGCCGCAGCACGTGCGGGCTGACCAAGCGTGGCGACAGCCCGGCGCGCGCGGCCAATTCCTTGAGATCACGGGCGAAATGCTGCCGGGTCAGATGTCCGCTTTCGCCAAAGGACGGAAACAGCCATTTCGATGCGGGAGCCTGCTTGGCGCCTTTGGCGGCCGCTTTCGCCGCTGCATCGCTCGCGGCGAGATAAGACGTCATCGCCTGTTTCGAGGTGCCGTTGAGCGGCACCAGCCGTTCCTTGTCGCCCTTGCCGCGGACCACGATCATGCGAGCATCGCCGCGCGCCGCCGACAGCGGCAGCGACACCAGCTCGGAGACGCGCAGCCCGGTCGCGTACAGCACCTCGAGCAGGCAATACAGCCGCAGCGCCCGCAGCCGGGCCGGGCCTTCGGCGCCCTCGGCTTCCTGCCGGACACAATCGAGCAGCCGGTCGACATCGGCGATAGACAGCACTTTTGGCAGGCCGCGGCCGCGCTTCGGGCCGGACAGGATCGCGGCCGGATCGTCCACCCGGATCCGCTCGCTCAGCAGGAATCGAAACAGATGCCGCAGCGACGACAATCGCCGCGCCACGCTCGAGGTGGCGAAGCCGCGCTTGTCGAGGTCGGACAGATAGCCGCGCAGCGCCTCGGTATCGGCGGAGGCGAGGCTGTGGCGGCGACGCGCCAGATAGGCCGACAGGTCGGCGAGATCGCGCCGGTAGGCGTCGATTGTGTTGTCCGACGCGCCCTGCTCGGCGGCGATCATGTCGAGAAACAGTTCGCTCAGCCCGGTGTCCGAATACGAGGCGGGCCGCAGCGGCGCGGCCTCGCCCGGTTCGGAAGCCGGAGTCGGGGGCGTGCTGGTGCTGGTTCGCGGTCGTCGCATCGGTCGAGCCTCGGTTCTGGCGTCGTTCGACTACGCTTACGCGCTATTTCTTGAGAAATTTATCCGGCTGCACCACCACCGTCATCTCCCGCTCTTTCGGGCTGACGAAGTTGGCGAGAGCAAAGATCGTTCCGTAGATGATACCGCCAATCACCGCGACGACCGACAGAAAGCGGAACAAGGTAGGCATTTCGGCGGATCTCGGCGGCGTGGAACGCGCATGCGCGGATCCTCGACGATGACCATGTTCGTCCGCGGGAGGCAAGAGACTCTGGCAGGTGTAGCGATCTCAGTAGTATAGCTGGCCGTTCCGGGCCCGAGCCCACACCGAGCCGCAGCCCGCCAAACCATGAGCGCCGCCACAATGTCCGAGACCGCACCGACGGCCGTCGCCGCCAGGTCCCAGCAGGAAGCCGAGATCGTCGCGGCGCTGGGGGAGCGCCCGGTCGTGCTCGTCGGCATGATGGGCGCCGGCAAGTCGACGGTCGGCCGCCGGCTGGCGCTGCGGCTCGGCCTGCCTTTCCTCGATGCCGACACCGAGATCGAGAATGCGGCGGCGATGACCATCCCGGAGATTTTCGAGACCCATGGCGAGCCGCATTTCCGCGACGGCGAGGCGCGGGTGATCGCGCGGCTGCTCGAGGGCGGCGCCAAGGTTCTGGCGACCGGCGGCGGCGCCTTCATGCGCGAAGAAACCCGCGATCGCATCCGAGACAAGGCCGTGTCGATGTGGCTCGAAGCCGAAGCCGACGTCATCCTGCGCCGGGTCAAGCGCCGAGCCGACCGGCCGCTGCTGAAGACGCCGGATCCGGCCGGCACCATCGCCCGGCTGATCGAGGAGCGGTATCCGGTCTATCGCGCTGCCGACATCACCATCGCGTCGCGCGACGTGCCGCACGAAAAGATCGTCGACGAGTGCGTCGCCGCGCTGCACGACTATTTGTGCGGCGACGCCGCCCCAACCCTGAGCGAGACTCCATGACTGCGCCGCTGAACCATTCCGCCCCGATCACCGTCGAGGTCGCGCTCGGCGACCGCGCCTATGACATCGTGATCGGCCGCGACGTGCTGGGCACACTCGGCGACAGGATCGCCAGGCTGCGCCCCGGCGCCCGCACCGCGATCGTCACCGACCACACCGTGGCAAAGAGCTGGCTGAAGCCGGCCGAGGCGATTCTCGACAAGGCCGGCATCGCCCACACCAGCATCGTGGTCGGCGAGGGCGAAAGCTCCAAGACCTATGCGGGACTGCAGCAGGTCAGCGAGGCGCTGATCGCCGCCAGGATCGAGCGCAACGATCTGGTGATCGCGCTCGGCGGCGGCGTGGTCGGCGATCTCGCCGGCTTCGCGGCGTCGATCCTGCGCCGCGGCGTCGACTTCGTGCAGGTGCCGACCACGCTGCTGGCGCAGGTCGATTCGTCCGTGGGCGGCAAGACCGGTATCAACTCGCCGCAGGGCAAGAACCTGCTCGGCGCATTTCATCAGCCGGTGCTGGTGATCGCCGACACCGCGGTGCTCGACACGCTGTCGCCGCGGCAATTCCGCGCCGGCTACGCCGAGGTCGCGAAGTATGGCGCGCTCGGCGACGAGGCGTTCTTCGCCTGGCTGGAAGCCAACCACGCCGACATCTTCAGCGGCGGCGCGGCGCGCGAACACGCCATCGCCACCTCGTGCCGCGCCAAGGCTGGCGTGGTCTCGCGCGACGAGCGCGAGAATGGCGAGCGTGCATTGCTCAATCTCGGCCACACCTTCG
>NZ_JBMDXE010000331.1:0-18712 GCF_048594845.1 Rhodopseudomonas sp.
CGAACGGCGGCTTGGCGCGGGCGCTTGACGGTCTCTCTCCCAAAATAAAAGGGGGGTACGTCAGATGCTACAAGCGCTTCCTTGCGCAGATTCGATTGAGTTAGGACGAGTACGCGCGGCTCAATTGAGAGTTGTCGTAACTGCTGGCGGTTTGAATGGCTACGTTCTCGGTTGACACAAAGTTGTTTAGCGAACTCGGCGAGCTTCTCGTTGGGCGCGATTCTACAGCTCTGGTTGAGCTGATCAAGAACGCATATGACGCCGATGCTAGCAAGGTGGAGATTATCGGCCGAAGCTTAGGTGACCCTGGAAAAGGCGAGATCATCATTGCAGATGACGGCGTTGGCATGGACGCTCATGACTTCGAGCAAGGCTTCCTCCGCATCGCGGGCCGAACAAAAACGACCGCGGATCGGAGATCCCCGTGGTTCAAACGCCGCTATACCGGAGAAAAAGGCATTGGGAGGTTAGCGGCCCACAAGCTAGCCAGAACGCTCAATGTTGTGTCGCGGAAATGGAACGGCAAGAAGCGCGACGAGCTGAGCGGCTTCGACGCCGCCAGCGGTGTTAAGGCCACCATCAATTGGGACCAAGTCGAAAAGCTGGAAACCTTAGCGGATGTCGCAAGGTCCAACGCTGTCCAGGTCGGCCCGCTGCCCAGGCCCGAAATCATCAACAGGAGAGCCGGAACTCGGCTGAACCTTAGCCGGTTGAGAAAGGCCTGGACTAGAGACAACCTGAATGCATTTTTCGAAGAGGTCGCCACGCTGACCCCTCCAGCATTGGTCGCCAAGCCTCTGCCGCGCAACCTCATTGCAGACCAAAGCGTCCTTTCAGAACTTAAAATAAGAGATGCTCGGCGGGAAGCGGGCTTTGAAATTAGTTTTGCGGGAGAACTATCCCTCCAAGAGCTGGAGCTGGCAGCAACACCCGAAAGCGCTCACTGGGTGATCGAGCTTGATTGTGACGCAGGAACGAGGGTTCTCACCATTCTTGTCTCGCCGACAAAAACTGGTCTGGCAGAAACCCCAAACGCTGAACCGTTCAAACTGCGAAGGAAGCTTCCGGCTGCGTCTACCATCGTGAGCTTTCAGGCGCGAATATTTCAGCGCCACTATGGGACGTGGCCAAAAGCGCTGTCCGGCGTCCGCGTTTACTACGAAGGCTTTCGCGTTTTGCCCTACGGTGACACTCACGACGATTGGCTAGGCCTAGATCAAGATTATCGGTCTCGCGGCAAGGGTGAGCTTGGCCGACTGCGTCAGTATGCGTCTTGGAACCTCCCGGCCGGCTCTGATCGCGAAGGACTCGTCATTCAAGGGAATCGGCAGTTCTGCGGGGCAGTGTTTCTAACTAGGAACAGCGCCAACGATCTAAAGATTCTTGTCAACCGGGAGGGCTTTCTGCCTGGAGACGAATTCTCTTTCATTCGCGAAATGACCCGATTGGCTATTGACCTGCAAAACCGCCAGAATTCGGCAGCTCGCGAGGAAGTCCAACAAGCTCGAAAGTCTGACCGGGTCCGGCAGCAAAAGGCATCAGCTAGATCTGATGCGTCGGAACCTCCATCTGCGTTTCTAGTCACATCGTTGCAAAATGAGGCAATGGAATCGCTAAGGGTGGCTCGTTCTGCCATTTCCCGTGGCGACGTGAAAACCGCGAGCAATACGCTCCATGAAGCTGAGCAAGCTTTGCAGTCCGCCAAGGAGGTATCAAGCGAGGCGGCCTCTGAAGCAACCATGTATCGCGTGCTGGCATCGATGGGCTTAGAGCAGGCCGCGTTCATTCATGAAGTGAATGCCATCGCGATTATAGCACAAGGAGTGGCGCAAGCACTGGAGGCTGCCGCGAAGTCCGTCAAAGATCAGAAGCTCTCCCGCCACTTGAGTGCAATCGCAGGGGAGGCACGAGCACTGCGGGAACGGCTGCGGCGCAATGCCATCTACCTCACAGATATGACCGGGGTTGAAGGCCGTCGACGACGCTCCCGTCAAGATATCGCAGAACGTCTCGCTAAGGTTTTAGACTTCTATCAGAACGCCATAAAAAAACGCGGCATCGAGGTCGAAACCAACATCGAGAGAAGCCTTCGAACTCCGCCGATGTTTCCGGCAGAGGTCTCTGCGGTTCTCTCCAACTTAATCAGCAATGCGATCAAATTCGCAGGAGACCGGGGCAAACTTCGCGCAACTGGAATGCAACAAGATGGAGAGCTTGTCTTCCGGTTGGAAAATTCTGGGGAAGCGGTCGATTTAAGGTCGGCAAAGAAATGGTTCGAACCCTTTCGCTCTTCCACAATCGATATTGATGAGGCTCTAGGCCATGGAATGGGCTTGGGGCTTACAGTTACGCGAAGCCTGCTCGATGAGTACGGGGCGACAATCGATTTCGTTAAGCCGGCACCACACTTTGCCACAGCAATTGAAATAAGGATTCCGGGCAGATGAAACCAGTTGTGTTGAGCATCGACGACGACGAAAGGGAGGTGGCCCCTCTTGTTCCAGATGAAACGCTGAGCCTTAGGGTGGTTGATCCAAACTCGGAGAGCTTGCCTAAGCAGCTTGCCGAGTGGCTTCCAAAGGTCTCGCTAATTTTGCTCGATCAAAAGTTCAACGAGAACGCCGATCCCCTTTCGATCAAGGCATCCGACGGCTCAAGCTTCGTGGCACACCTTCGCTCTTGGTCGCGTCGCAATAAGACAGCGCTTGCGCCCATTGTCCTGTTCACCAACGATGCTGACTCTCTCAAGAATGAAATACCCAGTGTCGGAGCGGCGGTCCCACTTGAAGGGAGTTTCGAAGGAAAGGAACACCTTCTTTCCCCAAGCTTGGATGTCGAATGGATATTGTACAAAATCGCCGACGATGCTCCGTCAAAGATTCAGCAACTCGTCGATGGATTTACGACGACGCAAAAGGCAGCCGGAAAGAATGGGCTTAGTCTAGAGGAGCTGGAGAACCTACTAAGCATACCGTCCGAGAAGGACTGGACGGCTAACGCGAAGACCGAGCTTAGAGCTGCCCGCGCTCCAATCTCGCAGCTCGACGAACAAACCGAAGACCCGTTTGGTCCAACACAGGCTCTCCGTTGGCTCTGTCATCGTGCGCTACCCTACCCAGGTCTAGTTCTTTCGGATTTGTATGCAGCATGGGCTCTGGGGATAAGCCCCGAAGCCCTGCAATCGATAGGAAAGCTAGAGGCCACTACGTCTTGGCTCAAGGAGCTCAAGAACGTTGAATATGTCGGTCCGCTGCAAAACTTCATGGGAAGGCGATGGTGGAGAGCCGGCATCGATTACTTGGTCTGGGAACTGGACAAGGAGACACAGAATCAGGGGAGCCGGGAAAAGGCGTGGGAGGCGGTCGCGCCGGGGGCAAATGTGTCTCGCGTATATTCGACCTCAGGATACGTGGTGACGTGGACGCCCGAGCTGAGCGAGCAATGCATCGCCGACATCAATATTTGCGTTCAACTAAAACCTCCGGGTTGGCCTGCCGAGGCCTTGGAGCCTTGGATTCTTGAGAGCGATTTGGAGAACAACGCGGTACTTCGAGCAATGACCGAATTTGAGCAATGACCGAAGTGGAATTCTGAGGAGACTTATAGTGTCTGTGATCATCGACGTTGCCGCCATGGGGGCCGACCTAGAGGCATTCTCCAGGGCAGCCAAGAAGTATCTTGCAAATTCGGTTCGGCTGACCGAACTCAAAAGCCAATTGTCAATGTCGGCTGCCGCAGCAAAGCGGGGTGATCGCTCCCTTACGTGGACCACCGATGTGGGCCAGGGACCAATAGTGTGTGCGTCAAGCCGCTGCTACAGGAATAAGGAAGGGGCCGCTCTCCGGGAACTCGCGGCCGAATTATCCTTCAATTTCGTCGGCAAGCTCGATAGTGGCGACGACAATAAGTTCATCGTGAAGTCGGGCGGAACGTGCATACGTCTTTATTGGACGGACAACCAGGAAGGCACCACATATCACTACGACATCCATCCTAATGCCGCTGGGCATCCTATGCTGCACATTCAGTTCGATGGAAAAATCAAAGACGTGCCAAGACTTCATTCCTTCTTCGCCCATCCATTGGACATCTTGGAGTTCACGTTGATGGAGATTTTTCAAGAGGAGTGGCGTAGGACACGCATCGGCACAATATTCCGCGGACAGATACGAAAGTATCCCGAGCATCAGCAGAAGCGCTTATTGTCTCTTCTTGCTAGCTACCGAAGCTGGGTGACGGCCCCAGCACCTACCCTCATTTCGCTTTTGCACTCACCTCATACCCCATTTGAGCTTTATCCCGCTTGATGAGGGTGAAAGCGCCGCCGCAGACTAGGGGCATTTCCCCAACGCGATCCGCCTTGATGGCCAGGATTCGCGCGAAGGATACCAAACCGGAAATGGTAGTCCGGTCCGCTGCCCATCGACTTGGCTTCAGGTTCAGACTCCACCGGCGCGACCTTCCCGGCACTCCAGATCTCGTTTTTCCTAAAGCCAAGAAAGTGATTTTTGTCCACGGCTGCTTTTGGCATCGACATGAGGGCTGTGTACGCACCACAACTCCAAAGACAAGATTTAATTTTTGGAATGAAAAGTTCGAACGAAATAGGGAGCGAGATCGATCCTCACTGCGGAAATTGCGCCGCGCTGGATGGAAATGCTTGGTTGTTTGGGAATGCCAGACCTTCGACCAAAAGAAGTTGGCATCGCGTCTAAAGGCCTTTTTGGGTCAGCCTTGAGCCCGGCGATAATCTTTTGAGGGGCAGGAATGTGAGAGGTAACCTCGCGGCACCAACTTTGGAATCCGTCCCCCTCCCCTTAATCAACTGCTGAAACTTAGCAGCCCAATCCATCGAATCGGCTCAATACTATCTGCCGCCGCTAAGGTTCTTCGGGCAAACGTTGATGTTGCCTGAGTCAATTTGACTCAAGCGAAATGATTTGCGCAGGGTCAAGGCCGGTCCGACATTTATGCCAACGGACGTTGTTGCAAATGTTGGAGCCAATCGTGTCGTCTACGATCAACCGCTTCGTCGCCTACTATCGAGTATCGACCGCCAAGCAGGGAGCATCCGGACTTGGATTGGCTGCACAGCGGTCCGCTGTTGCGGCGTACCTGAGGGAGCACGGACAAGTTATCGCGGAGTTCAAGGAGGTCGAGAGTGGACGCCGAAGCGACAGACCGGCATTAGAGCAAGCTCTTGCCGCGGCCCGAGTTCATCGCATTCCCATTGTCGTCGCCAAGGTGGATCGTCTTACCCGGTCGGTCGCGTTTCTTTCGCGGTTGCTAGAGTCGGGGGTGGAAGTCCGCTTTGCCGACCTACCTGCAATCGAAGGTCCCACTGGCCGATTCATGCTCCAACAAATGGCCGCCGTAGCAGAATTGGAAGCCGGCCTCATCTCCGCACGAACCAAGGCGGCGCTTGCAGCGGCTAAGAAGCGAGGCGTCAAGCTTGGGGGCTTCCGAGGAGTATCAATAACCAAGGCAGCGCTTCAAGCAAGCAATGCTGCACGCGGAAGGATGGCTACCCGACGGGCGATAGACCTCATGCCTACCCTGAAAGAGCTACAGCGCGAGGGGGTGACATCCCATGAGGGGCTGGCTCGCGCTCTCACCGATAGGTGTATCCCTACCTCACGTGGACACACCGAGTGGACGGGCGTGCAGGTCGCACGGGTACTGCGCAGAGCGGCATCGTCACATGCACAGACCGACCAATGACCATAGCCACCATGATAGGCCTCGACTCCGAGATGGACGAACATCACAACTGACCTCATCCGAATGCAGGCACTCAACCACTTAGGGAGATTGATGCAGCCGGATTCAAGCAGCGTTGATGGATTGCAGGATATTTTTGCCGCATAGTATCGTTTCAGACGGTCACCACTAGATTGATGCACGAAATGGACAACTGGTATCCAGAACAACCTCCTCGCTTTGTCGATGCCGGAGAGTTTGAGGCCGTCATCTACGCTTCTGATCGACCAGAGAACTCGGGCGCCCCAGGGCATTCATACGCGGCATTTGCAATACGAAGAAAGGGCTCAACAGCATATGAGATCGCGGCTGTAGGAAGTGATGGCGATAGCGAGGAGTATCGCGGATACGCTGCTGCCGCAGTTGGCGCAGTTGAGGCGCTTTCCCACAAGTCTAAAATCGTCATAAGAAGCCATCACAAAACTATCGTTTCGGTGTTCAATGACTGGATGCCGGGGTGGAAAAAGAACGGATGGAAAAGAAGGAACAAGCAGCCCATTGCGGCAGTGGAAATCCTTCAACGTTTTGATGCGATCGTCGCCGAAAGGAATATTGACGTAGAGCCTTTTGAGTGCGTCGCTAAAGATGATCCGCAATTTAAAGCGGTGTTCGACCGACTCGCACAGAAGATCGATAGCATGGCGAAACGGGATAAGCCGTGAAGGTTTCTCGTTTAGCCAAACGCCAGAAGAAGGTTGCTGGCAGTGGTATGGACATTTGCGCCATTCCGGGCTGCCGAAATCCCACCATGCGTGCGGCGAGCCTGGGCCTCGCAGCCTTCCATTGCCGTAAGCACGTCGAGCACAAGGCCCGGCACGGATCACACTGGCATGGGACCTACAGCGCAGACGAATTGAAGCCTTACCTAGCAGCAGCGACCCCGTATGTTCGGCTCCGCTCGGAATCGGATCGGTGCATCAAGCAGGCGATCATCGACATTGCGCTGCTCCTTGAGGAAGCTGGCCCTACGGAGATCGCCACGCGGCTGAAGGGCGTGCCAGCCACCAAGCGAGCTCGCATCGCACTGGCGCGACTTCGGGTCGCCGGCATCAAGCCGGAGCGGGTTGTCGCGATCGTCTTGGCCATCACGGCATTGATCGAGGAAGACCCTGGCTCTCACCGGACGAAGGAGTTCCGCACGGTTCAGATCGCAAAGGCCCTGCATCGCCTTGCGAGCGGCTACCATCGCGTTTGGGAGCTTCCCGACGAGAAGGGGCGGCTCAAGAAGGTTGCTGAACTCCACGCCTTTCCTCGCTCGTCTGGGCCTGTCCTGAGGTTGATTGGTAAAGCCGTCGAGCAACCGTGCGAATGGGTTTTAGAGAAGCACCTATCCGCAGTCCTCGCCCTGAAGGTGAAACGATACGGACGCCATCCCGCGTTGCGGACCTCAGACACCGGATGATTCGCGGCGGAGTCTGATCGCGCGTCATATCAGGTCGCCCTTGAGCGGTACGCGCATGTTGAAGCATGAGGCTGGTCACTTTGAGCACCAGTTCGTGAGCCATGACACAGAGAAATCAGCACATGCGCTTTGACCCGCAGTTACGGGCGAGGACACCAAGGCTGCGAGAGGCGACCAAGAATTTTGAGCAGCGTCTCATCGCTGAGGAGGCGCAGCTCGGCCTGCGCTCGCGTGCTCGCAAGGCGGATGATCGACGGAAATTCAACATTGCCGTTGAAGCCTTGGCCTGCAATCTGCTGTTGCTTGGCCTTCTGGACGACACCGCAGAGCTTGTCGTTCCGCTCGACAACAACATGATGTGGGGGACGGGCCGTTACCGGAACCCAGTCTACGGGCAGCATTTCTTAAGTCTGCTTGCACTGATGGAACGTCTGAAGCTCATCAGAAGAATCACGACGGGCTTCCGCATCTCAAAATCCATCAAGGCGCCGTCTCTTGTGGAAGCAGCCCCTGAATTCAGAGAGCACTTTCCGAAGGTGACACCCGCCTCCTTTTACAGGGAGCAGGAGCCGGAAGTCCTTATCCTCAAGTCGGGCAAAGATGCGGGCGGCGACGCCGAGTTGCTGAATTATCCGGAGAGCAAAAGGACGAAGACACTTCGCCGGCAAGTGCACAGGATCAACGATTGGCTTCTCAATGCCGACATTGAATTGACAGGCGTTGGTCCATCTGTCCGGCTGGATAAGAATGGAGAGGTGGTCGCGACCTATCGTCGGACGATCCGCAGGACTTTCAACAACAAGAGTTGGCAGCAAGGCGGCAGACTCGCGGGCGGCTTCTGGATGACGATGTCACGCAAGGATCGCTTCCGGCGGATACGGCTGGACGGTCACACCGGGCTAGCGGATGTGGATTTCCAGCAGCTTTTCCCGCGTCTCGCCTATGCCCGCGCCGGAGCGCCGCAGCCGATGGGCGACCTTTACGATGTAGTCGGGGACGGCAGCGGACGTGACGGCTGGAAGAAGCTCCTCAACGCCCTTCTCTTCTCGCAAGGCACCTTGATGCGTTGGCCGCGTGAATGCAGCCCGCACTTTCTCGGAATGAAACTACGGGAGACGGTTGCTCACCTAGAGCGGAAGCACCAACCCATTGTCCATCTGTTCGGAACACGCGTGGGCTTTGAACTCATGTATGCGGAAAGCGAAATGTTGATCGCGGTGATTTCTCATCTTTTTGCCAATGGCATCACAGCATTGCCTCTCCATGATGCCGTTTTGGTAGCGAGCCCCAACGCCGAAGCCGCGAAGGTCGCAATGGAACATGCCTTTTGTTCGTACACCGGACAATCACGCGCGTTTGTGAAAGTGGAGTTTGGCCCTTTAAAATAGTCATTTTTGTTCTTACGCCTCTGCTAATCCAGAGGGGCCTTGAGGTGGAGGCTCTAGGGCAGTTCGGCGCCCGATTGAGGTAGGCACCTTGAAGAGGGACGGACCGATGATCGCCCCTCCTCCAAGAAGGCCCCACCTTAATAGGCGCAGACGGTTCTTCCCTATTGTGAGGAGGGCGGCGCCCGTCCCACTCTCTCGGACCACCCCCAAGGAGCCGGCCTCAATGACACACAGGGTAGCCATGGCTGAGTGGACATAGAGCCCCCTCCCCCCCCCGAGAATGTACGCTCATGGTGCCCCCTATGTCGGGAGACTTCCTCGTCCATCTCTTGATCCGCACCCGAACGCAAAGATCCAAGGGCGCGCGACGTGCGGCGCAGCAGTTGCGGACATCACGCAGCCTCGAAGGAACGGCCCAAAGCTCCCCCGAGGCCCCTCAGCGGCTCCACCATGCGCCCTTTCGGTGATGATCGGGGTCTGGGTGCCTTACACCTTCACCAGACTCAGCGGGCCTCCTAGCGCTTTCATCATGGCGGCTGCAGAGGTGGCTTGAAGTCGGGTGTTGAAAGTGACCGGGCAGATACCGGACCAAAACCGAGCGTTAGCTTCGGGCCTTGCGCGGGGGAATCAAGAGCTTGTCGGGGGTCGTTTTTAATGCACGCGCAATGCGAGCCAGCACGATCACCGTCACGTTGCGCTTCCCACGCTCGACCTGGCTGATGTAGGTGCGATCAAGCTTGGCTTCCAATGCCAAGTCTTCCTGAGACAACCCGGCCGCCCTGCGGGCTATCCGCACGGTTTCCGCCACCACGTTGATGATGCCCGTCTCATCTTCCATGCCAGAAGAAGGGCCGCGATGGTGACTTTCGGTCTACGGACTATGAGTCCCATTTGTCTTGGGTTTATGTGGACTATCGTCTACATATATGAGGTGTCATATCGAGGGCTAGAGGATGAAGGCCGCTTCAATCCGATTAATAGTTTTGGTCGTGGGTATTGCCGCTGTGGGTACCGGCCTTCGCGATCTGGGTCTAAGCCGACATCAGATTTTGGGGCTGTTCTTCGGCTCCATCGCAGGCGGCGCCGCCGCATTGCTGCGCCTGTGGCTCGCCGGCAAGTCTGATATGAAATGGCCCATTGCAGCGGCGGTCGGCCTGACGCTCATCGCGACGTTCTTGCGAGACTTGGGACTGCCGCTCCCATTCACCGCTATGGACTATCAGGAGGGAACGTTCTGTGGGCTGATCGCTGGAGCTGCGGCCGTATGGCTCAATTCGCGCTCGCCTCAGATCGGAGCATCGACGACTTCTAAGGGCTAGACTAGACCGCCCTCGGAACCATCCATCTCACATGTTGCAAAACTCCGGGCGATTGAACGTCATCCATAGCTGCAGCCAGCGGCTTTAGCGAGAAACCTTTGCCATAGGAGCGTCCAACGCCGCCACCGGAATGGCCCGTAAGAGCATCGTGCATCTCCTCTGAGATACCGGCGTCACGGGTCATCCTTTTAAAGGTGTGCCGGAACGAATGAAACACCTTGGTGGCATCCGTCACGCCGCACGTCGAGCGCAGATATCGCCCAAACCATTTCGACCACGCCGATGATCGTGTCCGCTCACCCTCAGCCTTGACCTCCGGCCAAAGCGGGTCCTCCACATGAGCACCGCCGTTCAGCAGCACCTTCCTGTATTTCAGCAGGCCGATCCTTTCCAATTCAGCATGGAGCGGCACATGCCGAATGGACGAACTGGTCTTCGTTGAGCGCCCGCCTGTGCGGTCAATGTCGAAGTACCACCGCCGCGTATCGTCGTCCTCACGGAGGTCGCAAATCCGCAACTGCGCGATTTCGTCGAGACGCATACCGGACATCAGGCCAATCAGCGGAAACCAGAAAGCCGCCTCGCCACCGCCGCCGGCCGGCCTTTCGGCCTCAGCATAAACCGGCGACGTAAAGATAGCTTTGAGATCGGGATTCTCGAAATGCTTACGCCGCGTCTCGTAGTTATCGATAGCGAACCGAATGGCTTTCCCGAACGGATTCACGAAGCCCGGCACCTTGTCGAGGAAACCTTCGCGTTCGGCCCGAGAGATGATCCCGCCAAGAACTTGCACGATCTTGTTCACGGTAGTTGCCGCACGGGGCTTGAACCCTGAAAGATCCCGCTTCAATAATTCCCGCAAGGGGAGCCTACGCAGGTCGCGTGGCAATGCGGCGGGCACCTTTGCGATGGCATCACGAAACTCGCGGGCCTTCTCGCGGGTCATTTCGCCAAGGCGCAGATCGCCGTGTAATTCCCTGAAGTACCGGACAGCCTGCTCCGCCTCGGTCACCGTGTTGGCATTTGGCTTCTTCGCATTGTGCGCCGAACCACCGGCAGCCCATGCGGCCAGCGCCTCGGAGAGCTTTGGTCCAAGCTCCTCGCCAGATTTTTTGACTAGTGCGGGCGTTGGGACAACTTCGCCGCGTTGACGCTTACTGAGCGCATCATAAGCTCGCACGTGAGCCTCAAGCACCACGAGAGCGGCTCTCTGAAACTGCGACGAGGACTTATCCCAATCGATTCCGCGAGCTTTCAGGGCAATGTTAGTCTCAGGGTAGACAATCTTCGGATCTCGCCGTGCGTAGGCTGCGCGAAACTCTTTCTCGAACACTGGCAGCAGCTCGCCGTAAACTTCAGCATGATCGTGGGACATGCCCATCTGGCTGCTCGGAGGCACAGCCGCGAGGCTAGACCATTGTGCACGATCCTTAGGCGTTTGCAGATGTCTCCTATCATCGCCCTCGATGCGCTCGGCTTCGTCATCCGCGAGCAACTCTGCAAAAACTTCATCGCCCAGCAGCTCGAAGTCCAGTGCTACGGGCTCCACCGCGACAGGTGAAGGTGTGAGGGCGCGGATCGCGTCATTAAACAGCCGGGTCGCCTTCAAAGCTTCCTGATGGTCCCGCCTCTTGGCTTCCTTCAGGTCCTTGGTGGCGAGTGAGCGAACAATCTCCCGCTTGAATCGATCCGTCTTCGAGTTGACCAGATCGGAGAAGGCTCCACGCATGTGGGCTGGCACTGGCTTCCCGGCCAGCGCTTCGGGCAACCTTTTTCGAAACTCGTAGGTGCCGGATGCACGCCGCTGCATATAACTTAAAGCCGCCATTGTGGACCACCTTTGTGGGCTACGGTTGTGTAGCAAGGCGGCCTCTCTAAGCTTATGATCGCTCAGAGTTTTCAGCTTTTCAATGGCTTAGATGGCGCTGGCGCTCCCTAGGGGAATCGAACCCCTGTTTCAGCCTTGAGAGGGCCGCGTCCTAACCGCTAGACGAAGGGAGCGTGAGGCGCAGACCTTTAGCCGCGAAACGGCGAGGCTGCAAGATCGCGGGAGGGCAAATTCGGGATTCGTCATGACCTCCGGACGACTTTCGAGATCGCAGGCTTGCCGACAATCCCATCATGGCCGGGCTTGTCCCGGCCATCCACGCCTTTTGGCGTTTTCCGTCAGCAAGGCGTGGATGCCCGGCACAAGGCCGGGCATGACGCGCGGCGACGAAACGGCTTGAGTTCGGAGGGCTCGGTTCCGGTCAGGCTTGCAGCACGATGCTGCGCGAGCGACCCCCGCTCCTACGGCTCGTTGGCGAACATCAGCCGGCCGGCCGGCTTCATCGTCTTGGCGTCGAAGGTGCGGATTTCGGTGGCGCCGGCGATGTCGAGAGTGACGACGACGTGGTCGCCGGCGACGGCGGTGGAGACGACGCGGGCGCCCTTCGGCAGCCGCAGCGTGGTCTCGGCGGCCACCGGGGCGCTTCCCTCGGAGCGGAAAAGCTTATAGCCGATGGCGATCAGCACCGCCGCCACGGCCACCGTCGTGGTCAGGCCCGCGATCAGCATCATCCGCCGCACCCGCGCAAACAGCGCGGCCTGTTCGGGGGAGGGTTCGGGCAGGGCGGTGTCGGTCATGCAAAGCTCTGGTTTGTCAGGCGGTTGAAGAAAGCGCGGTCGTGAATCTGTCGTCCGAACATCTGCTGGAAGTGGTCGTGGCCGGTGACGAAGGCTCGCCGCGGCTCGACCGGGTGCTGGCCACGCGCTGCCCGGCGCTGTCGCGGTCGCGGCTGAAAGCCCTGATTCTCGACGGCCGGGTCGCGATCGCCGGCAACGCCGTCCGCGACCCCGCTTATCACGCAAGCCCGGGCGAGACGATCACAATCGACGTGCCGCCGCCGGTGGCCCCCGAACCCGCCGGCGAGGCGATCGCGCTCGACATCGTCTACGAGGACGACGACGTGATCGTGATCGACAAGCCGCGCGGCCTCGTGGTGCACCCGGCCGCCGGGCACGAGACCGGAACCCTGGTCAACGCCCTGATCGCGCATTGCGGCGCCTCGCTGTCCGGGATCGGCGGCGTCCGCCGGCCGGGCATCGTGCATCGGCTCGACAAGGACACGACGGGCCTGATGGTGGTGGCCAAGAACGACAAGGCGCACCAGTCGCTCAGCGCCCAGTTCGCCGACCATGGCCGCACCGGCGAGCTGCGCCGCGGCTATTACGCCTTCGTCTGGGGGGTGCCGAGCCGCGCCCGCGGCACCATCGAGGCGCCGATCGACCGCCATCCGTACGCCCGCGAGAAGATGGCGGTGCGCGACGGCGGCCGCGAGGCGATCACCCATTGGGAGGTGCTGGAAACCTATACGGGCCGCAGCGGCGGCGAGGTGGTGTCGCTGATCGCCTGCCAGCTCGAGACCGGTCGGACCCACCAGATCCGCGTCCACCTGGCCCATCTCGGCCATCCGCTGCTCGGCGACGAGACCTACGGGCCGCACTTCAAGACCAAGGCCAGCCAGCTCAGCCCGGAGGGCCGCGCCGCCCTCACCGACCTTGGGCGGCAGGCGCTTCATGCCTACCTTTTGGTGCTGGAGCATCCGTCCACCGGCGAGGTGATGGAGTGGCAATCTGCCCTGCCGGCCGACCTCAGCCGCCTCAAGGCCGGCCTTTCGGCGACGGAATGACGCAGTCGGGTCAGAAAACGGTAAGCATTTCAGCGCGTTGTTTATACGTCACAGTCAAGTGACAAGACCGTAACTAAACTCGCACGACTAATCTCGTGTATATTGCAGGTGCGTTGGGATGGCTCAACGCGGAACATCGCAGGCCGGTCGGCTTTAGCAGAGCGACCCGTCTGCCAAGCCGCCCGCGGTTCGGGGGCTTGAAACCACTGGAGGGCGCTGAATGGCCCGTGCAGCTACGTTACCCGTTCTCAACGGTGAATCCGGCCTCGCTCGGTACCTCGCGGAAATCCGCAAGTTCCCGATGCTCGAGCCCGAGCAGGAATACATGTTCGCCAAGCGCTGGCGCGAACACGATGATCGCGACGCCGCGCATCAGCTCGTGACCAGCCACCTTCGGCTCGTGGCGAAGATCGCCATGGGCTATCGCGGCTACGGCCTGCCGATCTCCGAAGTCGTCTCGGAAGGCAACGTCGGCCTTATGCAGGCGGTGAAGCGGTTCGAGCCCGACAAGGGCTTCCGCCTCGCCACCTACGCGATGTGGTGGATCAAGGCGTCGATTCAAGAGTACATCCTGCGTTCGTGGTCGCTCGTGAAGATGGGCACCACCGCGAACCAGAAGAAGCTGTTCTTCAATCTGCGCAAGGCGAAGAGCAAGATCTCGGCTCTGGACGAGGGTGATATGCACCCCGACCAGGTCAAGCTGATCGCCACCCGCCTCGGCGTCGCCGAGCAGGACGTGATCGACATGAACCGCCGCCTCGGTGGCGATGCGTCGCTCAACGCCCCGATCCGCGACGACGGCGAGCCCGGCGAATGGCAGGACTGGCTGGTCGATCAGTCGCCCAACCAGGAAGCCGTGATGGCCGAGCACGAAGAGCTCGATCATCGCCGCCGCGCGCTGACCGGCGCGATCGGCGTGCTCAACCCGCGCGAGCGGCGGATCTTCGAGGCCCGCCGCCTCGCCGACGAGCCGATGACCCTGGAAGACCTCGCCGCCGAGTTCGGCGTGTCGCGCGAGCGCGTCCGCCAGATCGAGGTGCGGGCGTTCGAGAAGGTGCAGAGCGCCGTCAAGGGCACGATCGCCCGCCAGGAACAGGCCGCGCTCGAAGCCGCGCACTAATTAGCGGCCGGCCTGAGCCGGCTGCGAAGTGCTGACCACGAGACGACACCCCGCCGCAACCCGGCGGGGTTTTTGTTTGTGGTGATGTCTCACTATGCGTGGATAGTTGGCCCATCCCCGCCATCCGACGTCATCGCCCGCGAATGCGGGCGACCCAGTATCCCAGGGCGTTCATGGTTGATAACAGCCGCTCTGGAATACTGGGTCGCCCGGTCGAGGCCGGGCGATGACGTCTATCGAGGGGAGGCGCTGTGCCCCGCTGATGAGCTTTGCGCGGCCGTGAAACCGGCCGGCTCTCAGCTACGCTTGGCGTTGCCGGTGACGAGTTGGGTCTGGCCGGTGGCCGCGTCGGTGACGACGGTGCGGATCGAGGCGTTGTCGCCGGTGCCGAGCGTGAACTTGGTGTCGCCGACGCGGAACGAGCCGTCCTTGATCAGGACGCTCTGGTACTTCACCGTGCCTTCGCTCTGATACTTCACCTGGGCGCGGAAGCCCTGCACGTCGTTGACGGTGATCGAGAACTTCTTGGTGTTCGAATAGGTGCCGGTCCAGGTGCCCTGATAGAGCGTCGGATCGACATTGACGTATTTGGTCTTCGACGGCGTCTGCAGCGCCGCGGACGTATAACCCGACGCCAAGACGCTCATGATGTCGGCCATCGCGCGGCTCCCATGACGATCTTGTCCGGGGCACTCCACACCATGGCGGGTTAACAGTGTGTGAAGGCGTAAGCGGCGGGCGGCCGGCCAGCCGTCAGCTGATCCCCGCCTCGGCCCCGGGCCGCGGATGCACCGGCAGCAGCAGATAGTGCACGCCGTTCTGCTCGGCCTTCGGGAAGCGGCCGGCGCGGATATTCACCTGGATCGACGGCAACAGCAGCGTCGGCGCCTTCAAGGTCGCATCGCGCGCGGTGCGCATCGCCACGAACTGATCCTCGCTGACGCCGCCGCGCAGATGCACGTTGCCGTCAAGCTGCGCCTGGACGGTCGTCTCCCACGCATAGGCATCGCGGCCGGGCGCCTTGTAGTCGTGGCACATGAACAGCCGCGTCTTCGACGGCAGCGCCAACAGCTTGTGAATCGACCGATACAGCTGATGCGCATCGCCACCGGGAAAGTCGGCACGCGCCGTGCCGTAGTCCGGCATGAACAACGTGTCGCCGACGAACACCGCATCGTCGCCGACCCGGTAGGCGATATCGGCCGGAGTGTGACCGGGCGTATGCATCACCTCGACCGGGATGTCGCCGATCGCGAAGCGCTCGCCATCCTTGAACAGATGATCGAAGTCGCTGCCGTCGGTGCGCAGGTCGCCGGCATTGAACATCGGCCGGAAGATCCGCTGCACGTCCTTGATGTGCTCGCCGATGCCAATCTTCGCCCCGGTCTTGGCCTTGATGTAGGGCGCGCCCGACAGATGATCGGCGTGCGCGTGGGTTTCCAGCACCCACTCGATCACCAGCCCCTCCGCCTGCGCGGCGGCCAGGATCGCATCGGCCGAACGCACGTCGACCGAGCCGTCGCGGTGATCATAGTCGAGCACCGGGTCGATCACCGCAGCCCGGCGGGTCGCCGGATCGGACACCAGATAGCTGACCGTGTTGGTCGGCTCGTCGAAAAAGGCGCGGATCGCGGGTGTGGATGCGCGGGGCATGATCACAATCCTGTTCCGAAGAGAATACGCATTGCGCTTGAATATGACTTATTAGAATATTCCTATTCTGCAAGACACGATTTGGAGAATTGTATGCTCCGCAGTGCACCCGTGGCCGAATCTGGACCGAGCCGTCCGGCCGGCGTGGTCGGCCTCCGCGCGACGGGACTTGGGAGCCCATGGGCGTGACGCCCGCCGACCTCGTCACCGCCGCGTCCGGCGGACTGGTCGGCTTCATCCTGGCGCTGATCGGCGGCGGCGGGTCGGTGCTGGCCGTGCCGCTGCTCGTCTACGTGGTCGGCGTGCGTTCGCCCCATATCGCGATCGGCACCAGCTCGATCGCGGTGGCGATCAGCGCGCTCGCCAACATGCTGAGCCACTGGATGGCCGGCAATGTCCGCTGGGGCTGCGCGCTGGTGTTCTCCGCGGCCGGCATCGGCGGCGCGTTCGCCGGCTCCACCATCGCCAAGCAGATCGACGGCCAGAAGCTGCTGCTGCTGTTCGGGCTGCTGATGATCCTGATCGGCGTCCTGATGTCGCGCCGGCGCGGCGGCGGCGGCGATCCGATGGTGAAGCTGACGCGCGCCAACGCCAAAGCGATGTTGCCGCGGCTGATCGGCACCGGGCTCGCGGTCGGCCTGCTGGCGGGCTTCTTCGGCATCGGCGGCGGCTTCCTGATCGTGCCTGGGCTGATCCTCGCCACCCGGATGCCGCTCACCGCCGCGATCGGCACATCGCTGGTGGCGGTGTTCGCCTTTGGCGTCTCGACGGCGACCAGCTACGCACTGTCCGGACTGATCGACTGGCGCCTCGCCGGCATCTTCATCGGCGGCGGCCTCGCCGGCGGACTGGTCGGCATTGCGGTCGGCAAGTTGCTCGGCACCCGCGACAAGGCGCTGCGCGGCGTGTTCTCCGCAGTCGTGGTGGTGGCCGGACTCTATGTCTGCTACCGCGGCGCGACGTCCTTGATGCTGTAGACCGCGACCGCCGCGGCGCCGGCCGCCGCGATAATGGCGTTCTGCTGCTCGCGCGCCACCGTCGCGCCGGTGAGATACACGGTGACGATCACCGGCGGCCGCTGCGGCGGCCACATCACGGCGACGTCGTTGGCGGTGCCGTTATCGCCGGTGCCGGTCTTGTCGCCGACGATCCAGTCGCGCGGCACAGCGGCGCGCAGACGTGTCGCGCCGGTGGTGTTGGCCTTGAGCCAGGCGATGAGTTGGTCGCGTGACGCCGGCGCCAGCACGTCGCCGAGCGCCAGCTTGCGGATGATCTCGGCCATCGCCCGCGGCGACGTGGTGTCGCGCGGATCGCCCGGCCGCGCTTCGTTGAGCTCGGTTTCGATGCGGTCGAGCCGGGTGACGTCGTCGCCGAGCCGGCGCGCGAACGCCGTCAGCTCCGCCGGGCCACCGAAGCTGGCGAGCAGCAAATTGCCGGCCGTGTTGTCGCTCAGCGTGATCGCCGCCGCGCATAGTTCGGCCATCGTCATGCCGTCGGCGACGTGTTTTTCGGTCGCCGGCGAATAGGTCACCAGATCCTGCTGCTGATAGTGGACGCGTCGGTCGAGTTGCTCGCGGCGCTGATCGACCCGGCTCAGCACCAGTCCGGCAGCCAGCACCTTGAAGGTGCTGCATAGCGGAAACCGCTCATCGAGCCGGTGGCCGCGAACCACGCCGGTCGCCGTGTCGAGCAGGCCGACGCCGAGCCGGCCGCCGCTGCCGGCCTCGAGCCGCGCCAGCGTCGCGGCGAAGTCTGCATCGCTCCCGCCGGCGGCGTGCGCGCGGCCCAGCGTGGTGAGCGCACCCAGCGAACCCGCCGCGATCAGGAATCCTCGTCGGTCGATCATGCTGCGCCCTTCATCGTTGCCGCTTCGACATGCGCAAACGAAAAGGGCGGCCTCGCGGCCGCCCTCACGCAATTCGACAGAATCAGCCGTTCGCTTACTCGGCCGCCAGCTTGACGTCCGGAGCAGCGGCGCGGACTTCCGCGTCGACCTGCGCTTCGAACTTGGCGAAGTTCTTTTGGAACATGCCGACCAGCTTGCGGGCGGTGGTGTCGAACGCCGCCTTGTCGGCCCAGGTCTTCACCGGGTCGAGGATTTCGCTTGGCACGCCCGGCAGCGCGGTCGGGACCGCAAAGCCGAAATACGGATCGGTGCGGAATTCGACGTTGCGCAGCGACCCGTCGAGCGCCGCGGTCAGCAGCGCGCGGGTCACCTTGATGGGCATGCGGTGGCCGGTGCCGTAGATGCCGCCGGTCCAGCCGGTGTTGACCAGCCAGCAGTCGACATTGTGCTTGGCGATCAGCTCGCGCAGCATGTTGCCGTACACCGACGGATCGCGCGGCAGGAACGGCGAGCCGAAGCAGGTCGAGAATTCCGGGGTCGGCTCGGTGACGCC
>NZ_JBMDXE010000332.1:0-3701 GCF_048594845.1 Rhodopseudomonas sp.
GTGCGCCGCGGCCGGCAGCTGATCAACTTTCCGGAAGGCACCCGCCGACCGGTCGACGCGCCGCCGAACTACAAGAGCGGCGTCGGCCAGATCTATGTCGATTGCGGCGTGCCGTGCCTGCCGGTGGCGCTGAACGCCGGACTGTTCTGGCCGCGGCGCCAGTTCATGCGCTACCCGGGCACGATCGTGGTCGAATTCCTCGATCCGCTCCCGGCCGGCCTCGACCGCCGCGAGTTCCTCAGGCAGCTCAGCGACGTGGTCGAAACCGCCACCAACCGCCTGGTGGCCGAAGCGCGCCAAGAGCAGGCACAGCTGTTCGGCTGCGTCCCCAGCGCGGTGCCGCCACAGGCCGAGCCGGCGCCGAAGCCGGAGAGCGAGCAGGTGGGCTGATCGCCTCTCGCCTTGGTTATCGCGGCGTCGGTGCTTCGTCGCGCAGCGCTTCGGCGAGCTGGTGCAGCGGCACGTCGCGGCAGCCCTGCGTTTCCAGTGCCTTCACGGTGGCGATCACGTAATCGCGGTTCGGGCCGGAGCGGCCGTGGCCCTGGCGGACATGACGAAGCTGCTCGGCGTAAGACAGCCGGCCGGCATATTGCGCGTGGCCGCGGTCGACCACGTAAGTCAGCGCGCTGATCCGGCGCCGGGCGTCGTCCTCCAGCCACACCGAGCGCTTGACCTCGCGATACACGCTGGTGACCTGCTCGCGCTCGCGCAAGTAAGCCACCGTCTGCATCCGCTGCGCATCGGCGACCCGGAACGCGATGCCGCGGCAGGCGCCGCCGCGATCGAGCCCGAGCACAAGTCCCGGCTGCTCCGGCGTGCCGCGATGAACGAAGGAATAGACGCACAGCGCCCGGTGCTCGCCGATCAGCCGCGCCGGCACCTGCTCGACGAAATCGAACCCAGGCCGCCACATCAGCGATCCATAGCCGAACACCCACAGGTCGCCGTCGGCAAGCTCGGCATCGGTCAGGATCTTGGCGGACATGATGGCAAGACTTCAGAGCAAGGCTTCGCGCAAATGACAAATTCCGTCTCTACCGCATTGGGACGGCCGATGTCAGCGGTTTCGCGCGGCGGATCTGCGGCGGGCGAGACGCCGTGCCCTGCAATTTGCCTTTTCGGGCACACACTCTAAGTAGGCTCGATGACCGAACACACGCTTCCCACCCGCCGCCGGCTGTGGCCGCTGTTCCTGATGCCGGCGCTGCTGCTCGTCGCCGCCATTGCCTGGAGTGGCTTCTGGTTCTTCTCCGTCGCGCAGGTTGATCGCATCGTTGATTCCTGGCGCGCACGCGAGGCCGCGGCCGGCCGCGCCTATGATTGCGGTGACCGCTCGATCGCCGGCTTCCCGTTCCGCCTCGAAGTGCGCTGCACGAACGCCAGCGTGGCGCTGACCTCGCAGACCGCCGAGCAGGTGGCCAGCCAGACCCCGGTGACGGCGAAGCTCGCCGAAATCCTGGTGGTGTCGCAGATCTATCAGCCGAGCCTGCTGATCGCCGAGTTCAAGGGGCCGGCGACCTTCGCGGATCGTGGCCAGCCGCCGTCGATGCAGCTCAACTGGGCGAGCGCCCGCAGCAGCGCTGCCGGGCTGCCCGGTCCGCCGCAGCGGGTATCGCTGGTGTTCGAAGCGCCGACGCTCGACCGGCTCGGCGGCGCCGCGCCGGTGCCGCTGGCGCGTGCGCGGCATGTCGAGATGCACGCCCGTCAGCTCGAAGGCCCGGCCGGTGCCGCGCCGCGGATCGAGACCGACTTCCAGTTCGAAGGCGCCAGCGTGCAGGACGTGCATCCGCTGCTCGCGGATCTGTTCGACGCGCATCTGCGCGTGGTGCTGAGCGGGTTGAAGGATTTCCGGCCGAAGCCATGGCCGCAGCGTTTCCGCGAATTGCAGGCGGCAGGTGGCCGGATCGAGATCACCCAGGCGCGGATCCAGCAGGGCGAGATGATCGCGACCGCGATCGGCGCACTCGGGCTGACGCCGGCCGGAAATGTCGATGGCGAATTGCAGATGGTAGTGGCGGGGCTCGACAAGGTGATCCCCAAGCTCGGCATCGACAAGGTGCTGGAAGAGGGCGTGTCGCAGTCGACGATCGATCGTCTCGCGCCCGGCGTGCGGGCGAACGACGTCAACAACGTACTCGGCGCGCTCGACCGCGCCATCCCGGGACTCGGCCGGGTCGTCCGCCAGAACGCCAATGTCGGCGTCGCCGCCGGCATCAACGCGCTCGGCCAGGAAGCCACGCTTGAGGGACGGCCCGCTCGCGCCTTCCCGCTGCGCTTCGTCGACGGCGCCGTGATGCTAGGCCCGATCAAGGTCGCGCAGATGAAGCCGCTGTTTTGACCGCGCTCTCCCCGTCATTGCGAGGAGCACCCGGATCGGCGCTACGCGCCGTCCGAGCACAGGCTCCGCGACGAAGCAATCCAGTCACGTGCACTGAGCTGGATTGCTTCGCTTCGCTCGCAATGACGAACTAACAACTAATTTCGTTCACGATTGCCCACCTTCACCGGCGCGGTCTCCGGCATCAGCGTCATGGCGCCGAGCCCAACGGCCGCTGCCAACAGCAAGTACCATGCTGGCGCCAGCGGGTTGCCGGAGACGTGCAGCAGCCAGGTCACGACCAACTGGGCGGTGCCGCCGAAGCTGGCGATCGCAACCGCATAAACGATCGCGAATACCCCACCGCGGATCTGCTGCGGCAGCGCCTCGGTGAAGGTGGCGTAGAACGCGGTGAACGGCAGCGAGCCGATCATCGACAGCACGCCGAAGCCGAACAGCAGCGAGGCCGGCCCGGGATCGGCCACGATCCACAGAAAGCTCGGATAGGTCAGCGTCAGCGCGATCAGTTGCGGGATGATCATCACCGGCTTGCGGCCGAAGCGGTCGGCCAGCGGCCCGTACGCCAGCTGGGCGCCGCCGAAGCCCAGCAGATAGGCGGTGACCACCCACTGGACGCCGTTGGGCGAGCGCACCGCCAGGTCCTGGCCGATGTGCGGCAAGGCCGGCAGCATGGAATCGATGGCCAGGGCGTTCATCGCCATCAGCGCCGCGACCAGGCAGACGAACTCGACGAAGCCGGGCTTCTGGACAGGGGCTGACGTGGCGGAAGGGGTCATCCGGGCCAGATGCGCCATGACCGCCCCCGCCGCAACCATGCACCGCGCATAAATTGCTGCAATGCAGCGAAATCGAGATTGAGCCGCCGACGCCTCGCCATTGTCACGAAGCTTCGCTAGAGGAAGTCATGACAGAACAGATGACAGCACAGGCGGCGCTGGACCGCCTCGAAACCCTCTACACCCAATCCGTGACCAACCTGCGCGACGCCGTGCGGGATTTCGTCAACACCGGCGCGCGGCCCGATCCGGTCAAACGCGCCGAAGGGGTGTTCGCCTATCCCGAACTTCGCATCCGCTGGTACGGCGACCGCCCCCAGGACCTGGAGCCGCGCGCCTACGCCCGGCTGTCGAGACAAGGCAGCTATTCGACCACGGTCACGCGGCCGGACCTTTTCCGCCCCTATCTGACCGAACAGCTGGGCCTGCTGGAGCAGGAATATAATGCGACCTTCGAGGTCGGCGTGTCGCGCCAGGAAATCCCCTTTCCCTATGTGACCGACGGGCTGGAGGTCGCGCTGGACCGGTCGATGACGGCGGCCCTGGCGCGCTGGTTCCCCACCACGGACCTGGCCCATATTGGCGAC
>NZ_JBMDXE010000333.1:0-1931 GCF_048594845.1 Rhodopseudomonas sp.
TATGGCGAGCACAACATCCGCGTGAACTGCATCGCGCCCGGCTTGATCAAGACCGACTTTGCCCGTGCGTTGTGGGAAAATCCCGAGACGCTGAAAGCCTCGACCGCCCGCTCGCCGCTGCAGCGGATCGGCGAGCCCGACGAAATCGCCGGCGCCGCGATCTTCCTCGCCTCCAAGGCCGGGACGTTCACGACGGGGCAGACCATCGTCATCGACGGCGGCGCGACGATCAGCTAATCGCAGTCGGGACGCCAACCTGGCGTGTCCCGCACGCGGTGCAACGCGCAGCGTTGCGCCGCAGATGCGGGACCCCGGTTCGGGGCGTGCGCTGATCAAGTAACCGGGGCCCCGGATCTGCGCAGCGGCACTTCGTGCCGCAGCGCGTCCGGGGCACGGCTACTCCACCGCCGCGTAGACCAGATTGCGAACCAAGGTCCGGAAGTACTCGCGCTGGCCCGGGCCCTGCGACATGAACACCGCGAACATGTCTTCCGCCGGGTCGATCCAGAAGAACGTGCCGGCGATGCCGCTCCAGTAGAACTGGCCGACCGAGCCGGGGAATGGCGAGATGCCAAGTTCGGTGCGGACGGCAAAGCCAAGGCCGAAGCCGTGGCCGGGCGGCAGGATATAGTTGTCCGGCGGGATGTGCGCTTCGAGATGATTGCTGGCCATCAGCTGCAGCGTCTTGCGGCCGATGATGCGGGTGCCGCGCAGCGACCCGCCGGACAGCAGCATCTGGCAGAACCGCGCGTAGTCCATCGTCGTCGAGACCAGCCCGCCGCCGCCGGATTCCATCACCGGCTTCTCCAGCATGTTGAACAGCGCCACCGGATCGCCGGTCCACGGATCCGTCGGGAAAGCTTCGGCTAGGCGGTGCTGGTTTTCGGCGCCGGTGTGGAAAGCGGTCTCGGTCATCTGCAGTGGCGCCAGGATGCGCTCGGTCAGGAACGCGCCGAGCGTCTTGCCGGAGATCACTTCGATGACGCGGCCGAGGATGTCGGTCGAGCGGCTGTAGTTCCAGGCCGCGCCGGGCTGGCAGACCAGCGGCATCTCCGCGATCAGCCGTGCGTGCTCCTCGTTGGTGATCTTGCGGCTGCGGACACGGGACTCGCGATACATCTTGTGGATCGGGCCGTCGCCGACGTGATCATAGGTGATGCCGGAGGTGTGGCGCAGCAGGTCCTGGATGGTGATCGGCCGGTCCAGCGGCACGAGGTCGAGCTTGCCGCCGTCGACCACGCCGACGTTGGTGTTCTCGAACTCCGGAATGAACTTCTGTAGCGTATCGTCGAGCTGCAGATAGCCGTCCTCGACCAGCTGCATGATGCCGACCGAAACGATCGGTTTGGTCATCGAGAAGATTCGGAACAGGCTGTCGGTGCGCATCGGCGCGTCCGACCCCGGCGCCTGCCGGCCGAGCGCCTCGAACCAGCCAATATGACCGCGGCGTGACACCAGCACGGTGACGCCGGGGATGCTGCCCTTGTCGATCTCGCGCTTGAAGGCGTCCGACATCGCCTGCAGGCGGACAGGGGAAAGCCCGACCGTTTCGGGCCTGGCCTGCTCCAGCTGCGGCGTTTGCGGGGCCTTGGCGGTTGTGGCGGCTGCTGAAGCGGTCATGGCGTCTCCCGATTGATCTTTGCGTGCGAGGCCTTACATGACGGCCAGAATTGGACGTCCCGGTGGCCTTTCTCGATATGGCGCGGCGAGATTGGCCCATAACTTCCAGCTTGAACAGGGTGCTTTTCCGCAGTAACCAGCCGCGGGCTTCGCTGCCCTGTGTGCTGCGCCGACAAGGATGGACATCGAATGGCCAAAGCAAAGTTTGAACGTACCAAGCCGCATTGCAACATCGGGACGATCGGTCACGTCGACCATGGCAAGACGTCGCTGACGGCGGCGATCACCAAGGTTCTGGCGGAGACGGGCGG
>NZ_JBMDXE010000334.1:0-32584 GCF_048594845.1 Rhodopseudomonas sp.
CTCGGCGCCCACATTCGCGAGGTGAAGTTTCCCGCCTATGAGAAGTTGGTCAGCCAGTGGATACCGATGTGCTCGGTCGAGACGGCCGAGGCGCATCTGGCGACGTATCAGTCGCGCAAACAGGAATACGGCCCCGACCTGGCGCAGCTGATCGAGCAGGGCCACACGATGACCGGCGTCGAGATCGCGGCGATTCATCACGAGCGGCTGAAATTCTCCGGCGCGCTGGCGGCGCTGTTCGAGGACATCGACTTGCTACTGGTGCCGACCATGCCGGTGCCGATCCCGACGCTGACCAAGATGGGTGAATACGGCGCCGATCCGAACGTGCTCTTGAACATCCTGCGCTTCACCGCCCCGTTCGATTTCAGCGGCAGCCCCACCATCACCATGCCGATGGGCATGTCGGACGATTCGATGCCGCTGAGTTTCCAACTGGTCGGGCCGCATCTGTCCGAGCACGTGCTGGCACGCGCCGGGCACGCCTATCAGTCGATCACGGATTGGCACACGCGGCGGCCACCGATCGGTTGATTGACGGCGTCGCGTCCGCGCTAATCCAAAGTGCGGGTCGAGATACCCAGGGCCTTGATCCGCGATGCCAGCGTCGTCGGCTTGATGTCGAGCATCGCGGCGGCGCCGTCGGGGCCGAAAACCTTGCCGTTGCAGGCCCGCAGCGCCGCCATGATGTTGGTTCGCTCGAGATCGCGCAACTCGGCGGCGGTCATCACAGCCGGGCGTGGTTCGATCTTCTGCTTGCCGCTCGATGGCGAATGCGAGCCGGACGGCTCGGGAAGGTCGAAGCGTAGCTTTCCATTTTGTGCCAGGATGGTGGCGCGCTCGATCACGTTCTGCAGTTCGCGAACGTTGCCGGGCCAATCGTAGCGCATCAGCCGGCGTACGTCGCCTTGCGACAATCGCAGGCCGGGCTTTTGATCGCGCCGTCCTCCCTCCAGGAAGTGTTGTGCCAGCAGCGGGATGTCCTCGCGGCGTTCGCGTAGCGGCACCGAGTGGATCGGAAACACGTTGAGGCGGAAGTACAGGTCCTCGCGAAACCGGCCGTGCTGCACCTCCTGCTTGAGATCGCGGTTGGTCGCAGCGATCAGACGGACGTCGACCTTGCGGGTGCGCTCGTCGCCGACACGCTCGAAGTTGCCCTCCTGCAGCACGCGCAGCAGTTTGCCCTGCAGTTCCAGCGGGATCTCGCCAACCTCGTCGAGAAACAAAGTGCCGCCATCGGCAAGTTCGAAGCGGCCGATGCGGTCGCGTAGCGCGCCTGTGAAGGCGCCCCGGGTGTGGCCGAAGAACTCGCTCTCGAACAATTCGCGCGGGATCGCGGCGCAATTGACGCGGATCAGTGGTCGTCCGCTGCGTGTACTCGCCTCGTGGATGGCGCGAGCGATCAGCTCCTTGCCGGTGCCGGACTCGCCGGTGATCAGCACGGCTGCGGTCGTCGGCGCCACGAGCTTGACCTGGCGTAGCGTAGTCTGGATCGCTTCGCTCTGGCCGATGATGCCGCGCGGATTGGTCTCGATCCGGATCTCTTCCTGCAGATAATCGTTCTCGAGCTGCAGCCGCTCGCGCAGGCGATCGACCTCGGCGAGCGCCGCGTGCAGCTTCTCATCGGCCTCGCGGCGCTGGCTGACGTCGCGAAAGACCACGACGGCGCCCGCGACATCGCCGGCGCGGTCGCGGATCGGCGTCGAGGTGTATTCGACCCAGACCGGCTTGCCGTCTTTGCGCCAGAACACCTCGCCATCGACAGTGTGTACCGCGCCGTCGCGGAACGCCGCGTAGATCGGGCAATCGTGGTCCGGATAGGCCCGGCCGTCGTGGTGCGTATGGTGCATCACCGCGTGAATCGACTGGCCGACCAGTTCGTCTGCGGTCCAGCCCAGCATCCGCTCCGCCGCAGGATTGACGAAGGTGGCTTTGCCCTCGGCATTGACGCCGTAAATGCCTTCGCCGGCGGCCGTCAGGATCAGCTGGTTCTCGCGCTCAATTTCCTGAAACATCCGCTCGACCCGTTGCCACGCCGGCAGGCCGTCATGAATGTAGTCATCGGCTGCGGCGTCGAGATCGCGGCGATGGCGCTGCTCAAGATCGTGCAGCGTGAGGAGCAGCAGTGTGCGGCCGCCTGCGGCGAGTGACCGCGCCGCATATTCGACGCGAAGCGATGTGCCGGATGCGTGAAGTGGCGCCAGACTGTGCGACCAGTAGGCGCCGCGATCGAGCACCGCCTGGGTGAAAACGATCAGCGCCGGAAATTGCCCCGCGTCGTGCAGCGCGCTGATACGCGTCGCCAGCAGCGTCACACGGTCGCGGCCCAGCAGCGCACACGCTGCCGCATTGACGTCGAGAATCGCGTCGGCCCCTGGGTCGAGCAGCAGCGCGGCTTCAGGCAGCGCGTCGAACGCCACCGCGCGCAGTAGCTCGGCAGTGTCTTGGACGGCGATGTCCAGCGGCGCCAGCTCCATTGCAAGCTCCGAAAACTCGTAATCGACCTACGATAATTCGTATAATACGAAATCTCGTAGAAGCCAAATTCGGGCGATGCTTGAGATCGCTTGCGAATTCTCCTGCGAGGCGCTGGCATACTCCTTGCGTAACTGAGCCCGACGTCACCGCAGGAGGGCTCATGTCCACGTTCGACAATCCGTTCGATCCCGACCGTCGCCTCGGCGCAGGATGCAGTTGCGGCCGGCATGCCAACGAGGCCGAGCACGCCGCCGATGCGGCGACGCCGGCACAGCAGCCGATGCTGGAAAGCGAGGACAAGCGCTTCGAGGGCGTCGTTGCCTCGGCGGTGATGCGCGCGATGTTTCCGCAGGACGCCTCGCGTCGCGCTTTCCTGAAAGCGGTCGGCGCCGGCTCTGCGCTCGCAGCCCTGTCGCAATTCTTCCCGCTGGCGACCGCGACCGAAGTGTTCGCCCAAGGCGGCCCGTTGGAAAAGAAGGACCTCAAGGTCGGCTTCATTCCGATCACCTGCGCGACGCCGATCATCATGGGCGCGCCGATGGGCTTCTACGCCAAGCACGGCCTTAATGTCGAAGTCGTCAAGACGGCCGGCTGGGCCGTGGTGCGCGACAAGACGATGAACAAGGAATACGACGCCGCCCACATGCTGGCGCCGATGCCGATCGCGATCACGCTCGGGCTCGGCGCCAATGCGGTGCCGTTCACCGTACCGGCGATCGAGAATATCAACGGCCAGGGCATCACGCTCGCCACCAAGCACAAGGACAAGCGCGATCCGAAGCTGTGGAAGGGCATGAAGCTCGCAGTGCCGTTCGACTATTCGATGCACAACTATCTGTTGCGCTACTATCTGGCCGAGCACGGCCTCGATCCGGATCAGGACGTGCAGATCCGCTCGGTGCCGCCGCCCGAAATGGTCGCCAACCTGCGCGCCGACAACATCGACGGCTTCCTGGCGCCAGACAACATCTGCCAGCGCGCGATCTATGACGGCGTCGGCTTCATGCACATCCTGTCGAAGGAAATCTGGGACGGCCACCCGTGCTGCAGCTTCGCGGCCAGCCGCGAGTTCATCACCACGGCGCCGAATTCGTTCGCGGCGCTCACCCGCGCGATCGTCGACGCCACCGCCTATGCGTCGAAGGCGGAAAACCGCAAGTCGATCGCCGAGGCGATCGCCCCCGCCAACTATCTCAACGCGCCGGTGACGGTGGTGGAGCAGGTGCTGACCGGGACCTATGCGGACGGCCTCGGCGAGATCAAGAACGATCCCAAGCGGGTCGATTTCGATCCGTTCCCCTGGCAATCGTTCGCGGTGTGGATCATGACCCAGATGAAGCGCTGGGGTCAGATCAAGGGCGACGTCGACTACAAGGCCGTCGCCGAGCAGGTCTATCTCGCGACCGATACCGCTAAGGTGATGAAGGACATGGGGCTGACGCCGCCGACCTCGGCGTACAAGTCCTTCACCGTGATGGGCAAGAGCTTCGATCCCCAGAAGCCGGACGATTACCTCGCCAGCTTCAAGATCAAGAAGGCGTCCTGAGCGATGGCCAAGTCTCTCACGCTGCGCGCCGCGCTGGTGTCGATTCTGCTGTTCCTCAGCTTCATCGGGGCCTGGCATCTGGCGACGCGCAGCACCGGCACAACCGCGGCGATGAGCCCCGAATACGCCAAGCTGATGGGGCTCACCGCCACGCAGGGCAAATCGGCGATGCCGGGTCCGCTCGATGTCGGCGCCAAGCTGTGGGAGCATCTCAAGCGGCCGTTCTACGATAATGGCCCGAACGACAAGGGACTCGGCATCCAGCTCGGCTATTCGATCGCGCGGGTGATGGCCGGTTACTTGCTGGCCGTGGTTGTGGCAATTCCGCTCGGCTTCCTCATTGGGATGTCGCCGCTGATGAGCAAGGCGCTGGATCCTTTCATCCAGGTGCTGAAGCCGATCTCGCCGCTCGCCTGGATGCCGCTGGCGCTCTACACCATCAAGGACTCCGGACTATCGGCGATCTTCGTCATCTTCATCTGTTCGATCTGGCCGATGCTGCTCAACACCGTGTTCGGCGTCGCCTCGGTGCGCAAGGAATGGGTCAACGTCGCCCGCACGCTCGAAGTCGGCACCGTGCGCCGCGCCTTCACGGTGATCCTGCCGGCCGCCGCGCCGACCATCCTCACCGGCATGCGCATCTCGATCGGCATCGCGTGGTTAGTTATCGTCGCGGCCGAAATGCTAGTAGGGGGTACGGGTATAGGGTACTTCGTCTGGAACGAATGGAACAATTTATCGATAGTGAATGTGATTATCGCTATCTTGGCGATTGGGGTGGTTGGGATGGTGCTTGATCAGATCCTCGCGCAGTTCACTCGGCTCGTGACGTTTCCGGAGTGAGTGCGATGGGGGACAAGTTCATCTCGATCGAAGGCATCGCCAAGCGCTATCCGGTGGCGGGTGGCGGGCAGACGACGATCTTCGAAGATCTGTGGCTGTCGCTGCCGCGCGGGGAGTTCGGCTGCGTCATCGGGCACTCGGGCTGCGGCAAGACCACGGTGCTCAACATCCTCGCCGGGCTCGATCAGCCGAGCGAGGGCGCGGTGATTGTCGACGGGCAGGCGATCGAGGGCCCCAGCCTCGACCGCGCGGTGATCTTCCAGAGCCATGCGCTGCTGCCGTGGCGCACCGTGATGGGCAACGTCGCCTACGCGGTGAGTTCGAAGTGGCGCAAGTGGGACAAGGCCAAGGTCCGCGCCCACGCCCAGCAGTTCATCGATCTGGTCGGCCTCACCGGCTCCGAGCACAAGCGGCCGTCGGAACTGTCGGGCGGCATGAAGCAGCGCGTCGGCATCGCGCGGGCGCTGAGTATCACGCCGAAGATCATGCTGATGGACGAGCCGTTCTCGGCGCTCGACGCGCTGACCCGCGGCTCGCTGCAGGACGAGGTTCGCCGCATCTGCCTCGAGACCGGGCAGACGACGTTCATGATCACCCACGACGTCGACGAGGCGATGTACCTCGCCGACAAGATCTTCCTGATGACCAACGGTCCCGGCGCCGTGGTGGCCGAGATCGTCGAGAATCCGCTGCCCAAGGACCGCGCCCGCATCGATCTGCACCGCCATCCTTATTACTACGCGCTACGCAACCACATCATCGATTTCCTGGTGACGCGCAGCAAGAGCTTTGCGGCCGAAAATCCGCAACACGATCACCGCAACGTGCCGCTGGTGCGGCCTGGCCTCGCCGAGCCGGCGCTGGTGCCGCAGCCGAGCGGCGTCGCCGTCCCCGGCGCGGCGCAGCTCCGCGCCAGCTGATTCATCCTCATCGAACTTCGCTATCTGCCAAGGAGACCGACCATGAAGCGTGCGCACCTCACCGAAAAGCTGCTCGACATCAAGCGCGAGAACGGCTGGAGCTGGAAATACATCTGCGAAAAGATCGGCGGCCATTCAGAAGTGCTGGTGGTCGGCGCGATCCTCGGCAACATGAAACTCACCAAGCCGCAGGCAGCGGCAGCCGGCGAGTTGTTCGGGCTGTCCAAGGTCGAGATCGCGATGCTCAACGAGGTGCCGATGCGCGGCGAAAACGTCACCATGCCGCCGACCGACCCTCTGATCTATCGCTTCTACGAGCTGGTGATGATCAATGGCCCGGCCTGGAAGGCGCTGATCGAGGAAGAATTCGGCGACGGCATCATGTCGGCGATCGACTTCGACATGGTGATGGACCGCCTTCCCAACCCGAAGGGCGACCGCGTCAAGATCACGATGTCGGGCAAGTTCCTGCCGTTCAAGTACTACGGGGCGACCGGCAACAACCAGGAATACGGCTTCAAGGAGGAGTGACGAGCTGCGCTCCTCCTCACGCCAAGTCATCGTCAGACATAGTCATGCCCGGGCTTGTCCCGCCTGCGCGGCCGAAGCCGCTCCGGCGCGGCGGAGGCCCGGGCATCCACGCCTTTAAGGCCGGAAGTGCGCGTCAAGGTGTGGATAGCCGGGAGCAGCCCGGCCATGACGAGGTGGAGAGGCAGGCCGCCTTTCGAGAAGCTTGGTGCATCTCAACCCGCACAGCGTCATGGTGAGGAGGCGCGCAGCGCCGTCTCGAACCATGAAGCCACGCAGGCAACGCGCCTCTCGCTCATCCTTCGAGACGCCCGGCTGCGCCGAGCTCCTCAGGATGAGGTCCCGTGCGGTGGAGGGGTTCACCGTCTCGAACGATGAGGGGGCAAGCCGTCCTTCGCATGTACCCAAGTCCCCCTGCAAAAATCACATGCGGATGCGCGGTTGAGGGCACGTCTCAACGGCGGGCGAGCCTGTATGGTCGTGCAAGCCGTGAGCCGCCCGGCTCACCATCAGCAAACTCGCGCCGTAGCCCGACATCCAGGCCATGCCGCGCGCATCGCAGCCGTTCGGTTGCGACTTAGTGAAGCCGCAAGCATCGCGCAGACGATGCACCGCGGACGAGGAGGAGACTGCATGAGACATCTTCGGCGAATGCTCGTCGGCGCGGCCGTGCTGTTCGCGGCCGGCAGCGGTGCGGCACAAGCGGGCGGCAGCTACGATCCGGGCGCCAGCGACAGCGCCATCAAGCTCGGCCAGACCATGCCGTATTCCGGGCCGGCGTCGGCCTATTCGGTGATCGGCCGTGCCGAGGCTGCTTACTTCAAGATGCTGAACGAGAAGGGCGGCATCAACGGTCGCAAGATCGAACTGCTCAGCATGGACGATGCCTATTCGCCGTCCAAGACGGTCGAGCAGGTCCGCCGGCTGGTCGAGAGCGACGAAGTGCTGGCGCTGTTCTCCAATCTCGGCACCGGCCCGAACATCGCTGTGCAGAAATATCTCAACGTCAAGAAAGTGCCGCAGCTGTTTCCGTACAGCGGCGCTAGCCGCTGGAACGACGCCGCGCATTTTCCATGGAGCACCGGCTCGCAGCCGACCTACAAGACCGAAGGCAAGATCTACGCGAAGTGGATTCTCGCCAACAAGCCGAACGCCAAGATCGCGGTGATCACGCCGGCCGAGGAAGCCGGCCGCGATTATCTGGCCGGCTTCAAGGAGGGGCTCGGCGAGCATGTGAACCAGATCGTGTCGGAGGCGGTGTACGAGTCCACCGATCCGACCGTCGACTCGCAGATCGTCAAGTTCAAGGCTGCCGGCGCCGACGTGCTGTTCAACGAATGCACGCCGAAATTCGCCGCGCAGGTGATCAAGAAGGCCGCCGAGCTCGGCTGGAAGCCGCAGATCATCCTGCCGGCGGTGTCGAATTCGGTCGGCTCGGTGCTCAAGCCGGCGGGGCTCGAGAATGCGGTCGGCATCGTCACCGGCGCCTATCTGAAGGACCCGGGCGATCCGCGCTGGGCCAACGATCCCGGCATGCAGCAATGGCGCGACTGGATGCAGGCCTATAATCCCGGCGCCGATCCGGCCGATATCTTCAACGTCTCCGGCTACACTTTCGCGCAGATGATGGAGCTGGTGCTGAAGCGTGCCGGCGACGATCTCACGCGGGCGAACCTGATGAAGCAGGCGGAGTCGCTGCACGATGTCGAGATGCCGATGCTGCTGCCTGGCATCAAGCTGCAGATGTCGCCCGATCAGCGCATCCCGATCCGGCAATTGCAGATGGCGCGGTTCAACGGCACATCATGGGAGCTGTTCGGTGACGTGCTGAGCGAGTAGTCGGCACAAAGCCGATCGCGGCGCCCGCTGCGTCCGAACTGCGATCGTGCCGCCAGCCCGGCACGGTCGTTTCCATTCCTCCCATCGCGAACCATCATGACCGAACCGACCGGGCCGCTCGCCGGCATCCGCATTCTCGATCTCACCAGCGTGCTGTTCGGCCCCTACGCGGCGCAGATCCTCGGCGACTGGGGCGCCGACGTCATCAAGATCGAGACGCTCGACGGCGACATGTGGCGCTACGCCGGCGCGTTCCGCAATCGCGGCATGAGCGGTCAGTTCATGGCGGTGAACCGCAACAAGCGCAGCCTCGCGCTCGATCTCAAGCATCCGGACGGCAAGGCGGCGCTGCAGCGGCTGATCCCGACCGCCGACGTGCTGGTCACCAATGTGCGGCCGGCCGCGATGGCGCGGCTCGGCTTCGGCTATGAGGACTGCCGCGCGCTCAACCCGCGGCTGATCTACGCGGCGGCGACCGGCTTCGGTCAGGAGGGCCCGTGGGCCAAGCGGCCGGCGTTCGACGAGATCATCCAGGCGGCGTCCGGGCTGGCCTCGTCGATCGGCTCGGACGATGCGCCGCAATTCGTGCCGAGCCTGGTCGGCGACAAGATCTGCGGCCAGGCGATGGCTGGCGCGGTGTCGGCTGCGCTGTTCAGCCGCGAGCGTTCCGGCAAGGGGCAGCTGGTCGAAGTGCCGATGCTGGAAACCATCGCCGGCTTCAACAGCATCGAGATGCTCGGCGGCTACGCATTCGATCCGCCGATCGGCCCCGCGGGCTACAAGCGGATGAAGGAGCGCAAGCCGGTCCGCACCAAGGACGGCTGGATCACCATGCTGCCGTACTCCGGGGACAATTGGTGCGCGTTCTTCGCGGCCGTCGGCCGGCCCGAACTGATCGACGAACTGCAAGTGCGCGACCCGGTGGCGCGCGCCGAGAACATCGACCGCATTTACGCGGCGATGAACGAGATCGCGGTGAACCGTACCACGGCGGAATGGCAGGAGCTGCTGCTGCGTCTCGACGTGCCGCACACCGCCTTCGCGCGGATCAGCGAAATCACCGAGCAGGAGCACCTCAAGGCGGTCGATTACTTCACCGCGATCGATCACCCGACCGAAGGCAAGATCCGCCAGGCCCGTCCCGCCACCAAATTTTCCGAAGCCCCGCCGAACATGCACCGCGTTCCGCCAAGGCTCGGCGAACACTCGCGCGAAGTGCTGGCGGAGGTCGGTTACAGCAGCGCGGAGATCGACACGCTGGTAGCAGCGCGCGCGGCCGGCGAGGGGTGAGGCGCACGAAGAGCGGTAGGCCGCTGGAGAGGGGGGCGGATATGCCGCCGGCTCGTTACGCTTGTATCACCCCGGCGACTTACTGATTGACGAGCCGCATCGCATAGCGCGCTCCCTCTCCCGCTTGCGGGAGAGGGTTGGGGTGAGGGCGACGCGAGCACAGTGCTTGTGTGAAAGCGACGCGTACTCAGTGCCTGGGGACCCCCACCCCCGACCCCTCCCCGCAAGGGGGAGGGGAGAAGGGGCGCCGTCATCGCCGCCGCCGTCCGCGTCTTGCCTTCGGCGGGTGTAGGGCCGGGTGGTCGTCGGGCGGTGAATACGCGTCTTCGAACAGCTGCATGGCCTCGTCGGGGACCTTGTCTACGTCGACGCCGCCGCGGTGGATTTCCTTGATGGCGGCGCGGATGGCTTCGTCGCGGGAGATCCACCACGAGCCTGGGTACGCGGTGCCATCCGGCGCGCGGCGGCGGCGCCGGCGACCCATCGCTTCGAGCCGGGCCATCTTCAGCACCTGCAGCGCCTGCATCAATTTGTCGATGTCGACCTGCGGGGCTGTTTCGAGCTCACGGATGGCGCGCTCGGCGAGCAGCCGCAGCCGCTCGGCGAGCTTGCGCAGCTTCAGCTTCTGACTGGCGCGGATGCTCGGCACCGTGTCGGTGGCGCGCGGCGCGAACAGCGGGCGCTGCCAGCCGCCGTCGCGCGTCCAGCGGCAGATGCTGGCGCGGCCGACGCCGGTCTTCCGGCTGATCTCGCCATAGGTCAGCGTCGTCTGCTCGATCAGCCGGCGCACCTCGACCGTCTTGGCGTCGGTATGCGGCCGGCGCCAGCCGGGCGGCCGCTTGCCGACGATCGGCGTCTCGCCGTCCTCCGGCTCCGGCGGTGGCACACGCAAACGAAAGATCGGAGGATCGAACAGGGAGCGCATGCCGAGGAATATAATCCGCGCACGCGCGTCTGGCAAGGGCGCCGCGACCGCCGGCAGGCGCGCGGACTAATCGGTTTCCGGGTCCCGGGCGGGCGGCAGACACAGGTCGAAGGTGGTGCCCTGGCCCAGCGCCGACCGGACCTCGATCGATCCGCCGTGCAGCCGCACGATCGCGTGGCACAGCGCGAGCCCGACGCCCATGCCGGCCGATTTGGTGGTGAAGAACGGCTCGAAGATCCTGGCGCGAACCGCGTCCGACATCCCGCAGCCGCTGTCTTCGATCGCCAGATGCACGAAGCCGTCGTCGGCCGCCGCGGTCCGGATCACCAGCCGGCGCTCCGCCGGCGCCGTCGTCGCCATGGCGTGGATGGCGTTGGTGACGAGATTGAGCACCACCTGCCGGAGCTGAACGCGGTCCGCCAGAACGGGGCGATGGTCGCCGGCAAATGCGGTCACCACCTGAATGCCGTGGGCCGTCAGATCCTCGGCTGCGAGGCGGACGACGTCGTGTACCAGATCGACCGGACAGACCGGCATCAGCGTCGCGCGCCGCTGCTGCACCAGCGCCCGCAGCGAGTTGATGATCTCGGCCGCGCGGCGCGCGGCGTCGCCGATATTGCGCAGGCCGTCGCGGGCTTCGTCGATCTCGGGCTGCGGGCGGTCGAGCCAGCGCAGACCCACATCGGCGTGGGTGATGATCCCGGCCAATGGCTGATTGATCTCGTGCACGATCGACGCGGCGAAACTTCCGAGCGCGATCAGCGGCGCGAGATCGGGATTGCACGGCTGCGGCGCGTCCGCCGACACGGGGCCGCCGGGCCGCACGCGGCGTGCGAGGTGCGCGGCTTTGCCGTCGGCGCCCCATTGCTGATAGCAGGCGATGGCGGCTTGGAAGCAACCCTGTGCCGGCGTCGGAAGGCCGGCGTCCAGATAGGATGCGCCGGCAAGCTCGTGGGCGAGCGCGCACTCGTGGGTGAGGCCGGCTTTGGCGGCGGCCTCGGCTGCGCGCTCGTACAAGGCCTGTGCGCCGGTGGCGTCGCCGATCAGTCGCGCCGCTTCGGCCTCCAGCAACAGGTGCTTGCTCTGGAAATGGCTGGGGTCGAGCCGCGCCGAGACTTCGAAACGATCGCGCGCCGCGATCAGGTGCTCGGTGCCGTGCAGCGGCGTCATTCCCCGCGGCGTCGGACGGGAATGGGCCAGCGCCAGGAAGAAACAATTGTCCGCCCGGTCCATATGGGCCGGCGCGGAGGCGCCGAGGTCCATGGTCTTGTCGATCTGACGGGACCTGTGGAGATGCTCGGCGGCGCGATCGTCCTGATTGAAGAACACCGCGGCGATGCCGGCGTAGTGATGCAGCCAGAACAGCGTGGCGGCCGACACCGGGGGCTCTTCGCTGGCACAGCCGATCTCGAACTGCCCGGTGCGGAGCGCGTCGATCAGCTCGAGTTGAGCCTGATGGATACGCGCGATGCCGCTGGTGCCGATCGCGGCCGCGATCCTCTGGCGCATCGCCGGAAGGTCGCCGCCCGCCAGCAACGGCTCCGGCAGCGCGCTTGCGCCGTCGCGGGGCATCGCGAACGGGCGCGCGGGCAGTGCGGAGGCGCTGCGCTGGGCGGGCGAACGAGGGGCGGTGAGCAGATCCTCGCACCAGCCGATCCAGCGCAGGGCCTCGGCGCTGATCGCCGGATCGTCCAGCGTCCGGCGGGACGGCCGGGGCCGATCCGTCACTTTATCGTGTTGGTGCTGCTGATCTGTGGCCAATAGCAAGTCTCTAGGCTGCTTGATCACGGCCCGCAGCCTGACATCTGAGGCGCTCGTCGTCTTTGCACGAAGCGGCATTGTTTTTGCCTGGATTGACGTTCTTGATCCGGGAACCGTTGCGGCTAGATTGTCGCGAGACCCATGCGGCGGCCCACAACGCGGCGGAGGAATGAAATGGCGCAATTCGAGGTGTTTGGGGATCGGAAATTTCCGACCGCCGGGTTGCTCCTCACTTCGGCCGGCCGGGATTGGGGCGGAGTGTCCGCTCAGCTCCGCAATCACGCCGCCTGCGAAGTCCCCGCCCCGTTGCCCGACGAGATGGAAGTCACCTTCGCGATGACGACGTCGCCGGGTGGCCGTGTCGAGCGCAGCTCCGGCGGCCATTTTCAGGACACGGCGGTGCGTAGCGGCACGCTGTGGTTCTGTCCGATCGGGGTCCGCGAGGATTCGATCCGGATCACCCAGCCGCTTTCCAACATTCTGCATGTCTTCCTGTCGAAGTCGCACTTCGACGGCTTCGCCGAGATCAGCTCGCGGACGCCGTCGCCCGCCAACGTCGCTTATCTGGCGGATGTCGACGACGAACTGGTGCGGCAGCTCTGCCTGCGGATTCATCGCGAACTGAGCGAAGAGACCAGCGGCGGCAAACTGCTGATCGAGTGCCTGTCACAGGCGCTGATCGCGCATCTGGTCACGAGCTATTCGAGCGACGCCAGGCCGAGGCTCGATCCCGAGCGGTCGACCAGCCGGCTCGACGACGCGCGGCTGCGGCGCGTGCTCGACTATATCCACGCGAACATCGACCAGGATCTGTCGCTGACCAAGCTGTCCGAGGTCGCCTGCCTGAGCAAGCATCACTTCGCCCGCGCGTTCCGCGATGCGACCGGCGCGCCGCCGCATCGCTACATCAGCGCGCGGCGGCTCGATCATGCGGTGAGTCTGCTCAAGGGCTCGCAATCGAGCCTGGCGGATATCGCCTATCTGTGCCGTTTCTCGTCGCAGGCGACTTTCACCCGCGCGTTCCGCCGCCAGGTCGGGATGTCGCCGGGTGAGTATCGGCGGCGGTCGGCGACCTGACGGCCGCGGATCGATACCTCACCGGTTCAGATCATTTCGAGCGCCAGCGCGATGCCCTGGCCGCCGCCGATGCACAGCGTCACCATGCCTTTGCGCAGGCCGTCGCGCTTCATCGCGTGCAGCAGCCGCGTGGTCAGGATCGCGCCGGTGGCGCCGATCGGGTGACCGTGCGCGATCGCGCCGCCGTCGACATTGACGATGTCCTCGGGCAGCCCGAGCTCTTTCATCACGGCGAGCGGGACCGCGGCGAACGCCTCGTTGATCTCGATGCGTTCGATGTCTGACAGCTTCCAGCCGGCGCGGTCGACCGCCTTGCGCACGGCCGGGACGGGGCCGAGGCCGAACAGGCCGGGCTCCACCGCTGCGACGCCGTAGCCGGCCAGCCGCGCGATCGGGGTGATGCCGGCGGCGTCGGCGAAGCCGCGTCCGGCCACGATCATCGCAGCCGCGGCGCTGTTGAGGCCGGGCGCGTTGCCGGCCGTGATCGTGCCGTCGGGGCGGAATGCCGGCTTCAGCCTGGCGAGCACGTCGACCGTGGTGTCCGGACGTGGCGCCTCGTCGGCCGCGAAGGTCTCCGGTCCCTTGCGGCCCTTGACGGTGACCGGGACGATCTCGTCGTCGAACCGGCCGGCCTTCTGGGCCGCTGCGAAGCGCTGCTGCGAGCGCGCGGCGAATTCGTCTTGGGCCGAACGGGTGATCTGCAGCTTGCTGACGAGATCCTCGGTGTGCCAGCCGGAGTGCTGGCCGGAGAACGCGTCGTTGAGGCCGTCGGTGAGCATGCTGTCGAGCACTTCGGCCGGACCCATCCGGTAGCCCCAGCGGCCCCCCGTCATCAGATACGGCGCCCGGTCCATGTTCTCCATGCCGCCAGCGACCGCGAGGTCGATATCGCCGACCGCGATTTCCTGCGCGGCGGTGAGGATCGCCTGGGCGCCCGAGCCGCAGACGCGATTGACCGTGTAGGCCGGCACCGACACCGGCAGGTCGCCGCCGATCGACGCCTGCCGCGCCGGATTCATCCGGTTGCCGGCCTGGATCACATTGCCCATCACCACCGAGCCGACCGTATCGGGTGCCAGCCCTGCGCGCCGCAGCGCCTCGCGGATTGCAACGCTGCCGAGTTCGGTCGCGGGCGTGCCTTTCAGCGCGCCGTTATAGGCGCCGATCGCGGTCCGGACCGGATGGCAGAGAACGATGTCGCGTGCGCTCATGACGGACTCCTCAGTATGCGCGATGGCGGGCCGGATGTCGCTTCGAAGGCATCGCGCGCGGCGTCGCCGGTGACCGAGAGCGGCCGCCCGAGGCGTAATGTATGATGATCATCATTTCATCGCAAGCGCGAAGGCGCCGCTCGCGCGGGCTGCTGCGCGGCGCGGCCTTACAGATCGATCACATCGACCTGATGATCGGCCAGCGACAGTGCGAGGTCGGCGACGTGGCGATGGTGGGTGAACAGGATCATCTGCCGCTGCCGGCCGGCCGCGGCGAGCAGGCGCAGCGTCGCCAGCGTACGGCGATCGTCGAAGCTCGCGAGCAGGTCATCACCGATGAACGGCAGCGGCTCGGAGGCGCGTCGCTCGAGCAGCGCGAGGCGCAGCGCGAGAAACAGCTGATCGCGCGTGCCCTCGCTCAATCCGGACAGCGGCACGCGCCCCCCTGAATCACGGCGTGCCACCAACGTCGGCTCGTCCTCGTCGCCGTAATCGATGCCGAGCCCGGCAAACGCCTCGGCGGTCGCCAGCGCGAACAGCTCGCCGGCCCGTGCGACCATCGGGTCCTGCACCTTGGCACGGTGCAGTTCGACGACACGGCGAGCCAACAAAGCGGCGGCCGAGCGCAGCAGCCAGTCTTCGGCGATGGAGAGCAGTTCGGCGCCTGCCTCGCGGCGCCGGATCGCGGCGCCCGCGGCGTCGCGGCCCTTGGTCAGCGCGTCGAGTTCGCGCTGACGCTGATAGTGGGCCGCCGAAGCGTCGGCGATATCCTTGAGCAGCCGCGTTTGTTGCTCGCTCGCGCTGGCGATGTCGGCCTGCAGCCGGTCGAGGTCGATGCCCTCGCGCTCCTGGCGCAGCGCGGTCTCGTCGTGACCGTCGGCGATTTCGAAGAGATTGCGGCGCAGCTCCGTCTGTTCGGTCTGCAGCCGCAGCCGGACAGCGAGCCGTTCGAGCAGCTCCGGCACCGCGGCGCTGTCGGCGCTGTCGGCGCCGAGCGTATTGCCGGCGTGCTGCAGCGTGTCGAGGCTCGCGGCGAGCCGGCTGACCAGCGCGCCGCGGTTGATGGTGCGCTTGGCCGCATTGTCGTGCAGGCGACGGCAGGCCTCGCTGGCGCGGCGAGCCTCGTCGAGCCGTTCGGCGAGCCGCGGCACCGCCTCCTGCGCCGCCAGATGACTGATATCCGATGCGACCCGCGCCAGCAGATCGGCAACGTCGCGGTCGAACTCCTGCAGATCGGACGTGATAGTATCGACGCTGCGGCTCTCGCGGTCGAGATTGGCGCGCGGGACGCCAACCGCGTTCCACACCGCGAGGGCGGCGTCGGCCTGCGCCGGTGAGGCATCCGCGGCGAGGCCGATCGCGGCCATCGTCTGCGGCCAATGCTGTCGTAGATCCGCAAGGCTGCGCTCGCAGGTCGTGCGCGCGGCCTCAGCCTCGGCGAGATCACGTTCGATGCGGGCGCGAGTCGCGGCGCGCGCCTTGGCGTCGCTCCACGCCGACACCAGCTGATCGAGCCGCCCTTTGGCCTCGCGATACAGCACGCCGGCGGATGCATCGGCATCGCCCGGGCGGCCGACGCTGTCGAGGAAGCCGAGTGTCGCCGCCTTGCCGTCGCTGAGCGCCATCGCCTGGGCGTCAATCGCGGCGCGCTGCAGGTCGCTCTTGCCGAGCCGGCCGATGATGTCGTCGAGCCGGTCGCGCCAGCGCAGCATCTCGGGCGCGGCCGCCGGCTGCAGGCCGGACGCGGCCCACACCTTCGCCCAGCCCTGTGCGATGTCCGCCAGTCCTTGCTGCAGCCCGGCGCGCTTGGCGATCAGACGCTCGCGTTCGCCGCCGGTTTCGGCGATGCGCCGCTGCGCGTCTTCGTGCCGGGTGGCGCGTTCGGTGTCGGTCAGCAGCGAGTCGGTGATGCCGTCGATCGCGCGCGACGCTTCGGCGACACCGTCGAAGCGCTGCCGGCGTTCGTCGCGATCGCCATCGAGCCCGTCGTACAGCGCGCCGAGGCGGTCGTCGCGCGTCTGCCGCGCGGCGATCAGTTCGGCTTTGGTCGGCACCGCGCCGGAGCTCGACAGCCGCGCCAGCTCGGCCTCCAGCGCCGCGATGGCGTCGTCGAGCTTCGCGATCTCCACATCGAGCCGCTTCAGTTCGGTCTCGCTGAGCTCGAACGCGCTGGCGAATTTGCTGATAGTGGCGCGGTCGGGCGCCGGCAGGGCGCGCACGCGGTCGGGCTCGCCCGGCGACGGATCAAGCGCGGCGACCGCATGGCTAATCGCCTCGAGCTCGACCGCCAGCGCGGCGCGGTCGCGGCGCAGCCGCTCCTCCTGCGCTGGGATGTCGCCGAGCGCCTCGAAGCGTTGGCGCAGCGGTTCGAGATCGACCAGATGCGGATCGTCGCCGGTCGCCGCCTGACTGTCGCGCTCGCGCTGCACCCGCTGGTAGCGGGCCTCGATATCGGCGAGCTCCTTGGCGGTGCTCCGCATCCGCTCGATGCGGTCGCGCGCCTCGGCGAGCGCCGGCTCGGTCGGCAGGGCGGCGAGCAATTCGGCATGCGAACCGAGCCCGAGCTTGCGGGCGCAATCGTCCAGCGCGGCCTCGGCGCTGGCGCGATCGTGGCGTCGCCGCGGCAGGTCGGACGCCGCCTTGCGCACCGCGCCGAGCCGCTCGCGCAGCGACTCGATCGTGCCGGCCTCGGCGAGCAGCGCCTCGTCCACATGGATGGTGGCGATCTCCGCGGCGTCCGCCGCGGCGGCAGCGTCGAGCGTCGCGATCTCGGCTTCCAGCGCGGTCTTGCTGTCGAGCGCCGCGCGCCATTCGGCGAGCGTCGCCTCCGCGACGTGCGGCAGATCGGCGTGCTCCGCCAGCTCGGCCTCGATACGATCGAGACGCGTCAGTGGCGAGCGCACCCGCCATGTACGCTGCCAGCGCGCCAGCGTGCTGCCGCAGGCGGCGTGCTCGGCCTTCAGTTTCTCCAGCTCGGCGGCGGCCTGCTCCACCGCGCCCTGCAGCTGTCGCAGCATGTCGCGGGTGACGATGGCGTCGCGGAGTTCTCTGTCGGCCGCGTCGCGGCGCTCGGCCGCCAGATAGAACGGCTTGCTGGCGGATTTGCGCGACGTGAACAGCTCGTCGGCCTGCTGCTGCAGCCGGTCCTTGATGCGCGACAGTTCGGCCATGCCGGCCGAACTCGCCGCGAGCGTTTCGGCCAGCCGGCCGCCGGCGCCGAGCAGTTCGTCGCCGCCTTCGCGCAGCGCCTGCGCGGTCATGCCGAATTCGCGATTGAAGGCGGTGCGCGAGACGTCACCGAGCAGCGCCGCGAGGTGATCGTCGGGCAGCGGCTGATCGTCGGCATCCAGCAGCGTGTTCTTGTTGCCCTTGCGACGGCGCGCGGTGATCAGCCGGCCGTCGGAATGGCGAAAGCTGCCGCCGAGCCGCAGCAGCTTGCTGTCATGCTTGAAGTCGTAATCGGTGCGCCCGCCGAAGCCGAACAGGAGGTCGCCGATCGCCGTCAGCGCCGAGGTCTTGCCGGCCTCGTTGGCGCCGAGCACGATGTGCAGCGACGCCTGAGGGGCGAACGGCACGATCCGGTCGGTGAAGATGCCGTAGCGCTCCAGCGCGAGCTGCTCGATTCTCACGGCAGCTCTCCGGCCAGCAGCGCGCGGGCGTCGTCCGACAGGCTGCCGAGCACGTCGGACGCGGCGAACTCTTCGTGCAGGTCGCGCGGCAGCTTCGCCTTGATGGTCTCGGTAAGCTCCGCCAGCGCGGCCGCGAGGCCGGGATCCTGCGCGCCTTCGGCCAGCAGCGCCGCGACGTCGATGTCGTCGCTCTCCGGGCGCGCCACGGCAGTCTGGGCCGGCAGCGTCGTCTTGATCTTGATCTGCTCGATCCAGCAGTCGGCGGCGAGATGCAGCGCGGCGGCGCGCAGATCGTCCTGCAACGCTTCGCGGCGGGCCAGCAGCCTGTTGTGCAGCGGCGTCGCGCCGGTCAGCGTGACGCGCACCGCGAGCGCGCGGCCCTCGCTCTGCGCATGGAGTTCGGTGAGCCGCTCGCTCACCAGCGCCGATACCTGTGACTCCTCGACCAGGCCCGTGCTGTCGATCGTCAGGTGTGCCCAGCGCGCGCCGTCGAGCGCCAGCGGCGTCACATCGACGACGCGGCCGTCCTCGACGGTGACCCGCATCGCGCCCTTGGCGCCGGTCTCGCGGACGCTGCGGCCTTGCAGATTGCCCGGAAACACGATCCATGGATCGCGGTGAACGATCTCGGCGGCGTGGATGTGACCGAGCGCCCAGTAGTCGTAGCCGAACCGCCGCAAGTCATCGACGCTACACGGCGCGTAGCCCTCGTGGCCGCGCGTGCCATCGAGCGAGGTGTGCAGTACGCCGATGTTGAGCCAGCCCTCGCGACGGGACGGATAGCTCGCAACGAAATCCGCGTTGACGCGGTCGGCGAAGCTGCGGCCGTGCAGCGCGACGCGAAAGCTGTCGAGTTCGACGGTCGCGGCCTTGGTGGGAAACACCGTGACGCTGTCGGGGTAAGGCAGGCCGCGCGACATCAGGCTGTCGGCGTCGTGATTGCCCTTGACGATGAACACCGGAATTCCGGCGCGATGCAGCGCGCCGAGCGCGCCGACGAAGAACAGCCCGGTGGTGACGTCCTTCCAGTCGCCGTCGAAGATGTCGCCGGCGATGATCAGGAACGCGGCATTGCTGGCGATCGTCTCGTCGACCAGCGCCTGCACCGCCTTGCGCCCCGCCTCCGCAAACCGCCGCGCCACCTCTTCATTCTTCGCCCGCAGCCCGGCGAGCGGGCTGTCGATGTGCAGATCGGCGGCATGGATGAAGGTGAAGCGCATGGTGATCAGTGTATTAAAAATGAGGGGAGCGGACGGGGATAGGAGGCCGAGAAAATGCCCGGCGTGTTCATGATATGTCCGGGCTCGCTTCGATCGTGCCGGACTGCTTGTTCGCTTTCAAATCCAATATCATCAATGATTTCGAGTTTGGCTGGTGCTGCCGGGGAGGATTGAACTCACGACCTCTCCCTTACCAAGGGAGTGCTCTACCACTGAGCTACGGCAGCATAAACCGATCCGGGAATCAGCCCCAAGGGCCCCGTGCGGCGGGGCGATCCTTGCCACAGGGCATCCGGGAGTGCAAGCGCGTCGCGCGGATCGGGTGAGGAAAAGCCGTTGGGCCCTTGAGCGTCCAAGGCGGTAATTGGCCCGTGATCCCAATGACGTGCCGTTCGATCGGTCGTCGCGGGGGCGGCGGAAGCGGCTGTTCGACTTTAGCCCGGTTTCAGTTTGAGCTGCAGCATCTTCGGGGCGACCCGGCTGCCGACGGCGTCGGCGACGGCCGACAGCGTCCGCAGCGGCCGCATCATCACCTCGAATTCCAGGATCTTGCCGTCGCCGTCGAGGCGCATCAGATCGACGCCCTTGACCTGCAGCTTGCCGATCTCGGCGCTGAATTCGAGTGCGGCCTCGCATGGCCCGCCGATGAAGGTGCGGCGATAGCGGATGTTCTCCAGCACTTCAGCGACCGCGAGCATCACCAGCAGGGTAGCTTCGCGGCCCTGGATCGGAGATTGTACGGCCGGCGAATGGAAGATCACGTCCTCGGCCAGCAGCCCGGTCAGCGCCACCGCGTCGGCGGCCGGGAGTGCGCGATGCCAGATGGCAACGGTCTGTTGCGATGCGGCCGTCAGCGCATAAGTGTCGTTCAACATGCGACTCTCCGGATCCGGGGCATCAATGCAGACCAAGCCCGAAACAATGACAACCGCGACCATCGCCGTAGGCGGGCGAGGACGAACATGAGCGATACCCCGCCACGACCTGCGGATCCCACCGGGCGGCAGGCCCGGCTGCGCGACGCGCTGCGCGACAATTTGAAACGGCGCAAACTGCAGGCGCGCGGACGCGCCGGGCAGGCCGCGCCGCCGGACAGCGATCACAGCAAAAACGTTCAAGACAGCCCGCCTGGTGCTGCCGATGACCTTGTGGAGGGGGCCGCGCCGAACGTCAGAGGGGAACACCGATGAGCATCGACGAGACCGCGCGGGCGAGCGCAGCGGCGGCCAGCGGGCGTAGCGATCGGCACGACCAGACCTTCCCGGTGCTGACGCCGGCCGAGATCGCGCGCATCCGCCGGTTCGGTGAGATCCGGCGTTACGCCGACCACGAACTGCTGTTCGAGACCGGCAAGCAGGGGCCGGGAATGTTCGTGGTGCTGGCCGGCCATGTCGCGGTCACCCAGCGCGACGGGCTCGGCCGCGTGACGCCGGTGGCCGAGCAGGGGCCGGGGCAGTTTCTCGGCGAGATCAGCCAGTTGTCGGGCCGCGTCTCGCTGGTCGACGGCTGCGCCGAGGGCGACGTCGAGTGTCTGCTGGTGCCGCCGGAGCGGCTGCGCGCCCTGATGGTCGCCGAGGCCGATCTCGGCGAGCGGATCATGCGGGCGCTGATCCTGCGCCGGGTCAACCTGCTGCAGGGCGGCGTCGGCGGCCCGGTGCTGATCGGCTCGCCGAACTCGTCCGATGTGGTGCGGCTGATGGGTTTCCTCACCCGCAACGGCCTGCCGCATCATCTGCTCGACCCGGCGGTCGATCGCGACGCCGGCGATCTCGTCGCGCGCTATTCGCCGTCGCCCGGCGATCTGCCGCTGGTGGTGACGCCGGACGGCACCGTGCTGCGCAATCCGCGGGAATCCGAACTCGCCCGCGCCGTCGGCATGATCGGCCAGATCGAGCCGGGCAAGGTCTACGACGTCGCGATCGTCGGCGCCGGTCCGGCGGGGCTGGCGACCGCGGTGTATGCGGCCTCCGAAGGCCTGTCGGTCGCGGTCTGCGATCAGCGTGCATTCGGCGGCCAGGCCGGTGCCAGCGCGCGGATCGAGAACTATCTGGGTTTTCCGACCGGCATCTCCGGACACGCACTGACCGCGCGCGCCTTCAATCAGGCGCAGAAATTCGGCGCCGACGTGATGATCCCGATCGAGGTCAAGGCGCTCGACTGCAGCCGCGACGACGGCACCTTCGCGCTCGAGACCGACGATGGTGAAGCGCTGCGCGCGCGTTCGATCGTGGTTGCCAGCGGCGCCCGCTATCGCCGGCCGGAGATCGCCAATCTGGCGGCGTTCGATGGCCGCGGCGTGTACTACTGGGCGTCGCCGATCGAGGCCCGGTTGTGCAAGGAGCAGGAGGTGATCCTGGTCGGCGGCGGCAACAGCGCCGGGCAGGCGGCGGTGTTTCTCTCCACCCATGCGGCACGCGTCCACATGGTGATCCGCGGCGGCGGCCTCGCCGCCAGCATGTCGCGCTATCTGATCGAGCGCATCGAATCGACGCCGAATATCGAACTGGTGTTCAATACCGAGGTCGTCGAGGTGAACGGCTCGGCGGGTGGCGGCCTCGAACGCGTCACGCTGCGCAGCCGGCTATCGGCCGAAACCTGGCCGATGGAGGTGCGCAACCTGTTCCTGTTCGTCGGCGCCGATCCGGCGACCGGATGGCTCGACGGCTGCGGCGTTACTCTCGACCGCGGCGGCTTCGTCGTCACCGGCGCGCCGACCGACGGTGCGACCAACCAGCGGCCGACGCCGCTGCTGGAAACCTCGGTGCCAGGCGTGTTCGCGGTCGGCGACGTGCGCTCGGGATCGGTCAAGCGCGTCGGCGGCGCGATCGGCGAGGGCGCCCAGGTCGTCGCCGCGCTGCACGGCTACCTGTCGGATTCGCTGAACTAAGTGAGGTGTCTCACAGGCCGGTGCCGGAAGTAACACAGCCCCGGAAAATAATAGCCCCAGGCACTGAGTACGCGTCGCTGCAAAAACGCCGGCACTGTGCTCGCGTCGCCCTCACCCCAGCCCTCTCCCGCAAGCGGGAGAGGGAGCGCGTAGGCTGTGGCTCGAGGCTACCTGCCGAGCACGCAGTGCTGATCATTCCGGCGTGACAGACGGCGGCTTGTTCTGCATGATGACTATCATACGATATTGATAGTCAATTGCAGGAGCGGGCGATGGTTCTTGGAATGGATTTGACGACGTTCACGCTGATTCATGTGGTCATCAGCCTGATCGGAATCGCAGCCGGTCTGATCGCGATGATCGGTCTGCTGATCTCGAAGCCGCTGCCCGGGTGGACCGCGCTGTTTCTGGCGACCACGATCCTGACCAGCGCGACGGGCTTTCTGTTTCCCTTCTTCCAGCTGCTGCCGTCGCACATCGTGGGCATCATCTCGCTGGTGCTGCTCGCGGTCGCGGTGATGGCGCTGTATGGCGGCCGGCTTGCGGGCTGGTGGAGGCCGGCGTATGTCGTCACCGCGCTGCTGGCGCTGTATCTCAACGTCTTCGTGCTGGTCGTGCAGTCGTTTCAGAAGATTACGGTGCTGCGCGATCTCGCGCCGAACCAGACCGAGCCGCCGTTTCTCGCCGCGCAGGGCGCTACGCTGCTGTTCTTCGTGGTGATGATCGTTGCGGCGCTGCGGCGCTATCATCCGGCTCCGGACTACGCGCGCGCCTGATCCGCGCCGGCAGCAAAAAGGCCCCGGCAATGCCGAGGCCCTTCTGCTACTCGATCTCGCTGTGTCAGCGAGCCGGCGGGGTGCGCGTGCCGTTGTTGTTGCCGCCCGGGCCGACATCGCCCTGGGTCGACGACGGCGTCGGGTGATTGGCGCCGTTCATGCTGCCGGATGCGCCGGTTGTGGTGCCGGGGGCCATGGTCGTGCCCTTGTGCATTGCGCCGCCGTTGCCGACGCGCTCCGAGCCCATTGCGTTGCCGCGCGGCTCGGTCTGGCTTTGCGCCGACGCGGCGAGAGTGGTTGCGAACAGCGCTGCTGCGGCGACGCCGGCAATCTTGGTCATTCGGGAGCTCATGAAACCTCCTCTGAGATCCGTTGAAACGGTGATCCTGTCGTCTTGCATCGTGCGGTTGCACTGGCCTAGCAACGGTCGCCACCGCACACCGTTCCGAAGGAACATCGTGCCTCGCCCGCGGCTCCGGCCGCAGTTTGCAATGGAACACGAACCGCGTAGGAAGAACGCTAGGGGCTGCAATCGGAACGACCGGGGCCACAACGGATTGTTTGGGCAATCACGCTGGAGACACTCATGAAACAAGCTTTGAACAGTCTGCTGTCGCGCCGCCTGCTGGCGGCCTGCGCCGCGGTGGGCGCGGTGGCTGGGGCGAGCCTTGTCGGCGGCACGCCGGCTCAGGCCCGCGACTATGCGTATTGCCTGACCTCGCCCGGTTACGGCTATCCGGGCGACTGCAGTTATGCGTCCTATGGGCAGTGTCGAGCGGCCGCCTCGGGCCGGCTTGCCGACTGCAACCTGAACCCGCGCGTCGGCTTCCGCGAGCCGCGGCACCGTGATTATCGCACTTACGGCGACACCCGCTGGTAAGAGCCTTCCGCCGCCGCAACTGCTCGCGGCGGCGATTCGCTCCGGGCGTGGCAGCCGAAACGCTGTCCATGGCCCGCAAGCCCATGAAATAGCCGCAAATTCCACGCTTTTGCCACCAACGGCGGTTCTGCCGTATATGATCACGGCTCAACAGCGGGAATTGGCATGGATCGCATTCGGATTATCGGCGGCAGCAAGCTGCACGGCACCATCCCGATTTCGGGCGCCAAGAACGCAGCCCTGCCGCTGATGATCGCCGCACTGCTGACCGACGAGACCCTGATCCTCGACAATGTTCCGCGACTCGCCGACGTCGCGCTGCTGCAGCGCATCCTCGGCAATCATGGCGTGGACATCATGGCGGCCGGCAAGCGGCCGGGCGACCATGAATATCAGGGCCAGACCCTGCACATCTCCGCCAAGAACATCATCGACACCACCGCGCCCTACGAACTGGTCTCGAAGATGCGCGCCAGCTTCTGGGTGGTGGCGCCGCTGCTCGCCCGGATGCACGAGGCCAAGGTGTCGCTGCCCGGCGGCTGCGCCATCGGCACCCGCCCGGTCGACCTGTTGATCATGGCGCTGGAGAAGCTCGGCGCCGAGATCTCGATCGACGGCGGCTACGTGATCGCCAAAGCGCCCGGTGGGCTGAAGGGCGCGACCATCGAATTCCCCAAGGTCACCGTCAGCGGCACGCACGTCGCGCTGATGGCCGCGACGCTGGCCAAGGGCAGCACCATCATCTCCAACGCGGCCTGCGAGCCGGAAATCACCGACGTCGCCGACTGCCTCAACAAGATGGGCGCGAAGATCACCGGCGCCGGCACGCCCCGCATCCTGATCGAAGGCGTCGCCAAGCTGCACGGCGCCCGCCACACCGTGCTGCCGGACCGGATCGAAACCGGCACCTATGCGATGGCGGTGGCGATGACCGGCGGCGAGGTGCAACTCTCCGGCGCGCGGCCCGAGCTGCTGCAGGCGGCGCTGGATGTGCTCACTGAAGCCGGCGTCACGATCACGCCGAACAACGACGGCATCAAGGTGTCCCGCAACGGCGCCGGCATCAGTCCGGTGACGGTGACGACCGCGCCGTTCCCTGGCTTCCCGACCGATCTGCAGGCGCAGCTGATGGCGCTGATGACCCGCGCCAAGGGCGCCTCGCATATCACCGAGACGATCTTCGAGAACCGCTTTATGCACGTGCAGGAGCTGGCACGGTTCGGCGCCAAGATTGCGCTCGACGGCGAAACCGCGACGATCGACGGTGTGTCCAAGCTGCGTGGCGCGCCCGTGATGGCGACCGATCTGCGCGCCTCGGTGTCGCTGGTGATCGCGGCGCTCGCCGCCGAAGGCGAGACCATGGTCAACCGCATCTATCATCTGGATCGTGGCTTCGAACGGCTGGAAGAGAAGCTGTCGGCCTGCGGCGCCACGATCGAACGTATCAGCGGGTGAATGCCGCCGCGGGGGATGCTGTGGGTGAGTTGAAACTGATCGCGCTCGACCCCGACGACCTCGCGGTGATCTCCGCCCATGTCCAGGACGCGCGCGTCGAAACCGGCGACATCGTCTGGCGCCAGGCGGAAAAGCGGCTCGTGGTAGGACTGCACCGGCTGGACTGGGAGCAGACCCTGTCCGGCGAACCGGTGCCCGGTCGGCTCATCGCGGCGCTGCGGTTCGATCGCGTGCTCGCCTGCAAGTCTCGCAACATCGAGATCGACAAGCCTGATGCGGCGCTGGAGCTGGTCGGCATCGAGTTCTACCCCGGCCAGGAGCCGCCCGGCGGCAGCGTCGTGCTGATGTTCGCCCGCGGCGGCATGCTGCGGCTGGATGTCGAGTGCCTGGAGTGCGCGCTGACCGATCTCGGGCCGGATCACCTCGGCGTCGGAGACGGCGAACGCGATCCGTCCGAGCAATTGGGCGGCCTCGGCTGAGCCGATAGTCCATGCGCTCGGCGCCGATCCGGCAACCGAAGCGAAAGCCTTCCGGCATAAGGGTTGACGGCGGTAAGTCGCCGCGCCATTGAGCATCAGGCCCGCTTGGGCCGATATGCCTCCGGAAGCCTTCAAATGCCCATTCGTCTCGATAGCGCCAGCACCGATTTCGCCTCGCAGTTCAAGGCCTTCCTCGCCATGAAGCGGGAAGTCGCCGCCGACATCGAGGCGGCCACGCGGGCGATCGTCGACGACGTCGCGGCGCGGGGCGACGCGGCGCTGCTCGAAGCCACCGCGAAGTTCGACCGGCTGAACCTGACGGCCGACGGTCTGCGCGTCACCGCGGCCGAGATCGAGGCGGCCGTGAAGGCCTGCGATCCGGCCACGATCGACGCGCTGAAATTCGCACGCGACCGCATCGAGTTCTTTCACCGCCGGCAGCTGCCGAAGGACGACCGCTTCACCGACGCGCTCGGTGTCGAACTCGGCTGGCGCTGGAGCGCCGTCGAGGCGGTCGGTCTGTACGTGCCGGGCGGCACCGCGGCCTATCCGTCCTCGGTGCTGATGAATGCCATCCCCGCCAAGGTGGCGGGCGTCGGCCGCGTGGTGATGGTGGTGCCGTCGCCGGACGGCAAGCTCAACCCGCTGGTGCTGGCGGCGGCGTCGCTCGGCGGCGTCACCGAGATCTACCGCGTCGGCGGCGCGCAGGCCGTCGCCGCGCTGGCCTACGGCACCGCGACGATCGCGCCGGTGTCGAAGATCGTCGGCCCCGGCAACGCCTATGTGGCGGCCGCCAAGCGCCTGGTGTTCGGACGCGTCGGCATCGACATGATCGCCGGCCCGTCCGAAGTCGTGGTGGTGGCCGATGCCACCGGCAATCCGGACTGGATCGCCGCCGATCTGTTGGCGCAGGCCGAGCACGACGCCAATGCGCAGTCGATCCTGATCACCGACGATGCCGAGCTGGCCGCGCAGGTCGAGCGCGCCGTCGAGACGCAACTCACCACGCTGCCGCGGGAGACCATCGCGCGCGCGTCGTGGAGCGAATTCGGCGCGATCATCAAGGTCGGCAAGCTCGATGAAGCGGTGGCACTGGCGGATGCGATCGCGGCCGAGCATCTCGAGATCATCACCGCCGATCCGGAAGCCTTTGCGGCCAAGATCCGCAATGCCGGCGCGATCTTCCTCGGCGCGCATACGCCGGAAGCGATCGGCGACTATGTGGGCGGCTCCAACCACGTGCTGCCGACCGCGCGCTCGGCGCGATTTTCGTCGGGCCTCGGCGTGCTCGATTTCATGAAGCGCACCTCGATCCTGAAATGCGGGCCGGAGCAGCTCGCGGCGCTGGGGCCGGCGGCGATGACGCTCGGCGACGCCGAGGGGCTGGACGCGCATGCGCGCTCGGTGGGACTGCGTCTGAACCGGCGATGATTGATTCCGAACCAGACGATTCCGACAATCGCATCGTCGCGGTGACGCTCGACGAGGAATCGATCGGGCGGTCCGGGCCGGACATCGAGCACGAGCGCGCCATCGCGATCTACGATCTGGTCGAGAAGAACCTGTTCGCGCCGGAGAACGGCGCCACGGGCCCGTTCACGCTGCATATCGGCATCACCGGCAACCGCTTGATGTTCGACATCCGGCGCGAGGACGGCACGCCGGTGATCACGCATCTGCTGTCGCTGTCGCCGTTCAGGCGCATCGTGAAGGACTACTTCATGATCTGCGACAGCTACTACCAGGCGATCCGCACCGCGACGCCGGACAAGATCGAAGCCATCGACATGGGCCGCCGCGGCATCCACGACGAAGGCTCGCGCACCCTGCAGGAACGCCTCGCCGGCAAGGTCCGCATCGACTTCGAAACCGCGCGGCGGTTGTTCACGCTCATCTCGGTGCTGCACTGGAAGGGCTGAGGCGAAAGTGCGGGGCACGCCTTCCCGTCATTGCGAGCCAACGGGTCTGCGCACAGCGCCGCCCGATGACAGGCTGCGCGAAGCAATCCAGCTCCGTGCACTGCGCTGGATTGCTTCGTCGTCTCACTCTTCGCAATGACGTCGTGATGCGAGCCTGACCGGATGGCAGGACGCGCGCCGCAAGCGGTGCTGTTCGCCTGCGGCATGAACAGCGTTCGTTCGCCGATGGCCGAGGGCCTGCTGCGCAGCATCGCGCCGCGCACGATGTATATCCGCTCGGTCGGCGTGAAGACCCAGGAACTCGATCCGTTCGCAGTGGCGGCGATGGCCGAGCGCGGCATCGACATTTCCAAGCACAAGCCGACGACCTTTGAAGAACTCGACGACTACGAGGGCCTGAATTTCGACCTGATCATCACGCTGTCGCCCGAAGCGCACCACAAGGCGCTGGAACTGACCCGCACTCACGCCATCGACGTCGAATACTGGCCGACCTACGACCCCACCGGCACCGAAGGCACCCGCGACCAACGCGTCGCCGCCTATCAGGACGTCGCGGATACGCTGATGCAGAGAATCTACAAGCGGTTCGGGCGGCACAGCGGGGGGAATGAGTAGGGTTGCTACTTATGACTAGCCGGTCCCCGAGCACGGCGTAACCTCTCCCCGCACGCGGGGAGAGGTCGCCCGGCAAAGCCGGGCGGGTGAGGGGGCGTCTCCGCACAGCCGAGTCTTGCTGCTTGTCGCGACAAGGCCGGCGCACTGCCCGCGTCGCCCTCACCCCAGCCCTCTCCCGCAAGCGGGAGAGGGAGCCTGCCGTGCGCGGAGCGAGCGCAGTGCCTTATAACGTTGCCGTCCCGCGTTTAGCTCCCAGCGTCGATCTGCTATTCCGTCCGCATCGTCCATCGTTCGGACCGCCTCATGATCACCCGCCTCGCCGTTTCCGGCTATCGATCCTTGCGCGACGTGCGGCTCACGCTAGGGCGGCTCAATGTCGTGACCGGGGCGAATGGCGCCGGCAAGTCGAGTCTGTACCGGGCGCTGCGGCTGCTGGCGGAGATCGCGCAGGGGCGGGTGGTGCAGTCGCTGGCGGCGGAAGGCGGGTTGCAGTCGACGCTGTGGGCGGGGCCCGAGACGGTGTCGCGGGCGATGAAGCGCGGTGCGCAGCCGGTGCAGGGCACGACGCGGAGTACGCGCGTCGGCCTCAAGCTCGGCTTTGCCGGGACCGATTACGGCTATGCGATCGATCTCGGTTTGCCGCTGCCGGACGCCACCTCGCTGTTCGGGCGCGATCCGGAGATCAAAGTCGAGAGCGTATGGACCGGCGAACTGCTCGGCCGCGCCAATGCGTTCGCGGAGCGGCGCGGCCCGCTGGTGCGGGTGCGCGACGACGGCGGGCAGTGGCGCGAGGTGTATCGCCAGCTCGCCACCTCCGACAGCATGATGACCCACGGCGCCGATCCGCGCGACGCGCTTGAATTGCTGCTGCTACGCGACCGGATGCGCAGCTGGCGGTTCTACGACCAGCTGCGCACCGACCGCGACGCGCCGGCCCGCCGTCCGCAGATCGGCACGCATACGCCAGTGCTCGGCGGCGACGGCGCCGACCTCGCCGCCGCGATCCAGACCATCCTGGAGATCGGCGATCCTGAGGCACTGGATGCCACGATCGACGATGCGTTTCCGCGGGCGCGCCTGATCGTCTCCGAGCTCGACGGCTATTTCGAACTGGCGATGCAGCAGCACGGCCTGCTGCGGCCGCTGAAGGCCGCGGAGTTATCCGACGGCACGCTGCGCTATCTGCTGCTGGTCGCGGCCCTGCGCTCGCCGCGGCCGCCGGAACTGATGATCCTCAACGAACCCGAGGCCAGCCTGCATCCCGACCTGCTGCGCCCGCTCGCCCGGCTGATTGCGGCGGCGGCGGCGCATTCGCAGATCGTGGTGGTGTCGCACGCCGAGGGGCTGGTGTCGGCGCTGAGCCGCGAAGCCGACTGCCGCGAGATCGTGCTCGAAAAAGAGCTGAGCGAGACGGTGGTGCGCGATGGCGACCTGCCGTCCTGGAACTGGCCGGCGCGTTGAGACTTCACAGCTGCGGATCTGTGCGGGGGCTGTTGTCCCGGCTTTCGCCTTCCGATAGGTTCCGGCTCCTTTCCCGCCACCCGCCCGAATCGAAGTTCCGCATGTCCGGCCGTCCCAAACTCGTTCTCGCGTCCGCTTCGCCGCGCCGGCTCGCTCTGCTCAACCAGGCGGGCATCGAGCCTGACGCGCTGCGGCCCGCCGACGTCGACGAAACGCCGACCAAGGGGGAGCTGCCGCGCGCCTGCGCGACGCGGCTCGCCCGCGCCAAGGCCGAGGCGGCGCTGAAGTCGGTGCAGCTCGACGACGATCTGCGCGGCGCCTTCGTGCTGACCGCCGATACGGTCGTCGCCGTCGGCCGCCGCATCCTGCCCAAGGCCGAGCTGGTCGACGAGGCATCGCAGTGCCTGCGGTTGCTCAGCGGCCGCAATCACCGGGTCTATTCGGCGATCTGCCTGGTGACACCGAAGGGCGGCTTCCGGCAGCGGCTGGTCGAGACCAAGGTGCGGTTCAAGCGGCTGAACGAAGAGGATATCGACGGCTACGTCGCGTCCGGCGAATGGCGCGGCAAGGCCGGCGGCTACGCGGTGCAGGGCATCGCCGGCAGCTTCGTGGTCAAGATCGTCGGCTCCTACACCAATATCGTCGGCCTGCCGCTGTACGAGACCATGACGCTGCTCGGCGGCGAAGGCTTCCCGATCCGTCAGGGCTGGCTGAATGCCTCCTGAGATGCCCGCGGGAAAGCCTGCTAGGCCCGCCAAAGCCAAAAGCTGCCCGATCTGCGGCAAGCCGGCGACGCCGGAGTCGCACCCGTTCTGCAGCGAGCGCTGCCGCGACGTCGATCTCAACCGCTGGCTGTCCGGCTCCTACGCCATTCCGGCCGCGCCCGCGGACGACGACGAGGATTGAGCGGGGAAAGGGCCGCGGTCACGGTCCGACTGCATCGCCCTGCCGCCATCAGCGGCACCCGGTCGGGCCGACCGAACCATCCCCGATTTTCCTGTCATTTGGATGTTGCGGACGGGTGGACAGCGCCGGTTCGGCTGACTATAAACCGGCGCTCCCCCGGCATCGCCCGGGCGGAACGCCCAGGTAGCTCAGTTGGTAGAGCATGCGACTGAAAATCGCAGTGTCGGTGGTTCGATCCCGCCCCTGGGCACCATTTCCCAAGCCTCCCGCTGCGATCCCGCGATAAGGCTTCTGCCTGTCCCAGCGTTGCGCTTGGTCACCCAAAGCCAAGCCTGAACCATCACGACGTTGCATTGGTCGGTGCAGCAGTCGTTCGACACGTCCTCAGCTCGCGATGAACGGATGAAGCTGCGGGATGATGGCTGCGACGACCTGCAGATGACCGGAGACGACGCCGCGCAGCGTGGTCATTTCATCGGCAATTGCCTGCAGTTTGCCCGCGGGGCCTTGGACGAGAAGCACTTCCAGCGTGCGGTGATTGGTCAGATGCACGTGAAAGGACGAGATCACCTCGTCGATATGGGCGCGCTGCAGGTCGGCCAGCCGCTGTTCCACTCCGGTCGATAGATGATCGTAAAACAGCGTGATGGTGCCGACCATGACGTCGTCGCCGACCGCGTATTGATGGTCCGCCAGTGAGCGCGCCAGGGCCTCGGCAACTGCTTGAGAACGGCTGGCAAATCCGCGCTTCGCGACCATCGCATCGAGGTCGGCCACCAGCGCTTCGGGCAGCGACAGGCTGATCCGGTCGACGAGCGGACGGCGCTCTGCCTGCGGACCTTTCGAACGGCGAGGCCGACCCGGGTTGGTGTGCTCCGGCTTGTTTTGCATCGGCTTCCCCTGGCTTTGGCACGGTGTGTGCATACAAGATCGTAATACGATTTACCGTTTTCGTATTAACGTCAACAGGAGAATGGCATGCGTTCCTTCGTCAGGTTGATCCGCGTCGCGGTGGTCGTGGCGCTCGCCGCGTCAGCGTCGCTTTTGTCGGTGTCCCGCGGCATGGCGGCCGAGCCGCTGCGCGTCGGTTACAGCGACTGGCCTGGCTGGGTTGCGTGGCAGGTCGCGATCGACAAGGGCTGGTTCAAGGAAGCCGGCGTCGACGTGAAGTTCGAATGGTTCGACTACTCGGCTTCGATGGAGGCGTTCGGCGCCGGCAAGATCGACGCGGTCACCGTCACCAATGGCGACACGCTGGTGATGGGCGCCGGCGGCGCCAAGGGCGTGATGATCATGCTGACCGACTACTCGAACGGCAACGACATGATCGTCGGCAAGCCGGGCCTCAAAACTCTGGCCGATCTCAAGGGCAAGAAAGTCGGGCTCGAAAGCGGTCTCGTCGAGCACCTGCTGATCCTCAACGGTTTGCAGAAGGCCGGCCTCAAGGACACCGACGTCGAGATCGTCAACGTCAAGACCAACGACACCCCGCAGGTGTTCACCGACGCCGGTATCGCGGCGGTGGGCGCATGGCAGCCGGTGGCCGGACAGGCGATGAAAGCCGCCCCGGGCGCCAAGCCGCTCTACACCTCGGCCGACCAGCCCGGCCTGATCTACGACGTCGTCACCGTCTCGCCGACCAGCTTCGCTGCGCGCAAAGCGGATTGGGCGAAACTCGTGAAGGTGTGGGACCGGGTCGTGGCCTTCATCAACGATCCCAAGACTCAGCCGGAAGCGGTGAAGATGATGGCGACGCGTAGCGGCGTGCCGCCCGAGGAGTATGTGCGCTTTCTGAAGGGCACCAAGCTGCTCAGCCTCGCCGATGGCGCCAAGGTGTTCAAGGACGCCGACGGTTTCGGCTCGCTGTACGGCTCCTCGCGCTATGCCGACGCCTTCAACGTCAAGTTCGAGGTCTACAAGACCGCGCAGGACGTGA
>NZ_JBMDXE010000335.1:0-2542 GCF_048594845.1 Rhodopseudomonas sp.
CGCCGCATCATGTCGGCCTCGCGCGCCGGCCGAAACGCCGAGCCGACCTCCTGGGTCTGCTTCACCGCGATCAGCCGGTCGATGATCTCGCCGCGCTGCATCAGCAACTGATGCACCTGCGCGTCGATGCTGTCGATCTCCTGGCGGAGCTCGTTGAGCGACGGCGGCGAGGGCGGCTTGGTCATTGCGGAGAACCTTCAGACGAAACGCGATGCGACCTTCTGCTTAGGAAACCAGGCGATTGAAGGCAAAGGAATTTGGCTTGTTGGCCGATGCGCTTCCCCGACCCGAGCACTGCGCCAGCGTGAAGGCTACGCGAGCACTGTGCCTGGGGACCCCCACCCCCGACCCCTCCCCGCAAGGGGGAGGGGAGAGCAGGCCCGGTGCGCCCCTCCAGCCCCCGCATGATTGACGCCTCCGGACTTTATGCTTATCTTTCGCCCCACATCCCGTGGTCATTTGAGCCGGCCGGCTTGCAGCCACGTTAAACAACTCGCTAAACAGGCCGGGGACGTTTTGATCCCGGCCGAACCCATGTTCAGGCCGGGTTTTTTATTGACCCTGCCGTGACTATCTGAGGCCGACCGGGACGGTGTCCGGAACGAGGTCGTTGGCAGGCGTATGATGAACGTTCATTCGAAAGGGCAGGTCGCCGGCGAGCGCGCCCACGAGGCAGACCATCCGACGTCGCTGGTCGCCCATTTCGGTCCCGAGCAGCCGCTGCGGCTCGATTGCGGCGTCGACCTCGCGCCGTTCCAGATCGCCTACCAGACCTACGGCACGCTGAATGCCGACAAGAGCAACGCCATCCTGGTCTGCCACGCGCTGACCATGGACCAGCACATCGCCAACGTGCACCCGATCACCGGCAAGCCCGGCGGCTGGCTGACGCTGGTCGGCCCCGGCAAACCGATCGACACCGACCGCTACTTCGTCATCTGTTCGAATGTAATCGGCAGCTGCATGGGCTCGACCGGCCCGGCCTCGACCAATGCGGCGACCGGCCGGCTGTGGGGGCTGGATTTTCCGGTGATCACCATCCCCGACATGGTGCGGGCGCAGGCGATGCTGATCGACCGGCTCGGCATCGACAAACTGTTCAGCGTGGTCGGCGGCTCGATGGGCGGCATGCAGGTGCTGCAATGGACCGTGGCCTATCCGGACCGGGTGTTCTCGGCGATGCCGATCGCCTGCGCGACGCGGCACTCGGCGCAGAATATCGCGTTCCACGAGCTCGGCCGTCAGGCTGTGATGGCCGATCCGGACTGGGCGCATGGTCGTTACTTCGAGACCGGCGTACATCCGCATCGTGGCCTCGCGGTCGCGCGGATGGCGGCGCATATCACTTATTTGTCCGACGCTGCCTTGCATCGCAAGTTCGGCCGCCGGATGCAGGACCGTGAGCTGCCGACGTTCTCGTTCGATGCCGACTTCCAGGTCGAGAGCTATCTGCGCTATCAGGGCTCGTCCTTCGTCGAGCGCTTCGACGCCAACTCCTATCTGTATCTGACCCGTGCGATGGATTACTTCGATGTCGCCGCCGATCATGACGGCATTCTGGCCGCTGCGTTTCGCGGCACGCAGACGCGGTTCTGCGTGGTGTCGTTCACGTCCGACTGGCTGTTTCCGACCGCGGAGTCGCGCGCCATCGTGCACGCGCTGAACGCCGGCGGCGCGCGGGTGTCGTTCGCCGAGATCGAGACCGACAAGGGCCACGATGCCTTCCTGCTCGACGAGCCGGAATTCATCGACATCGCCCACGCCTTCCTGCAATCAGCCGCCACCGCGCGCGGGCTCGGTCGGGGGCGCTGACATGGCTGTGCAGGAGAGCTTGCCGCTGGGCGCGCCCGAGCGGCCGATGCTGCGGGTGCATCGCGCCGACCATCTGCTGGTCGCCGACATGGTCGAGCCGGACTCGCGTGTCCTCGACGTCGGCTGCGGCGAAGGCGACCTGATGCAGCTACTCGAGTCGCGCGGGGTCGATTGCCGCGGCATCGAGCTGTCGCGCGAGGGCGTCAACCGCTGTGTCGCCCGCGGCCTCGCGGTGGTGCAAGGCGACGCCGACACCGACCTCGACAACTACGTCGACGACGCGTTCGACTACGTGATCCTGTCGCAGACGTTGCAGGCGACGCGGCAGCCGCGCGTGGTGCTGGAAAATCTGCTGCGCATCGGCCGCCGTGCGATCGTGTCGTTTCCCAATTTCGGCTACATCAACATGCGGCTGCAGTTGCTGATCAACGGGCAGATGCCGCGTACCGAAAACCTGCCGGCGACCTGGTACGACACCCCGAATATTCACTTCTGCACCATCAAGGATTTCGTGCATCTCTGCGACGAGATCAATGTGAAGATGGAGCGCGCCGTGGCGCTCGATCTCCAGGGGCGCCCGCTGCGCCTCAATGCGCCGTGGTGGTTCTGGAATCTGTTCGGCGAGCAGGGCGTGTTCCTGCTGCAGCGGGCGCGGAAGTGACTCCCGTTGTTGCGCAATAATGCACGCGCAAGATCCGCTCCATGCAGCCAAAAGCTGCACAAAACTAGC
>NZ_JBMDXE010000336.1:0-2055 GCF_048594845.1 Rhodopseudomonas sp.
AATCCAGCGCCAGGACCTCGCGCACGCTCGCCGGCCACGCACTCGTATCGATGCCATGCGTTGCGAACAGCGCGACCGCGAGGCGGTCCATGCCGAAGGCGACGCAGCCAGTGTGGGCGGGGTTGCCGCCGACATCGTCGATCCCCCAGGTGACGCCGAAATGTTCGCGGTGATAATTAAAGCTCATGCAGGCGGTCGGAGATTCTTCCGAGCGCAGCGGAACCAGGAGTTCGAACTTCAGCGCCTGCTGCTGCTGGCTGATCGCCTTCATCTGGCCGACTCGTCCGAAGAACGGATCGGAGGCGGTGTCGACCCAGAAGTTCAGGCCGAGGTCGCGCGCGATCGCCTGCGCCTTCTCCATCCAGCGCTCACGGAACGCCGCGACATCCTGCGGCGCGCCGATACAGACATACTCGCGCATCCGGAACGACTGCAGCCGGTCCAGATGCTTCGACGGTTCGCGGCGGAAGCAATCGGCGGCGACGTCGAACCGCAAACCGCCGGCCGGCAGCGGGCCGCGGCTCGCGGCGATCGGATACACCGGATAGCAGGCGGCTGGCGACAGCACGAGGTCGGCCGGCGACAGCGACGTCGTCCAGTCGCCGCCGGCGTCGAACCGGCTCACCGCGGCGTTAATCTCCTGCTCGGTGCCGTGCAGGCCGCAGACGCAGCCCAACAGGTTCGGGAAACTCTTCAGATAGCCCGACTTCTCGAGCTGCGCGCGGCTCATCACCGGCGGAAACCGCATCACCTCGGTGCCGGCCTCGCGATGCCGCGAGATCAGCGCGGCGAGCTTCTCGACCACGCCTTCGTACAGCGCGGTGCGCGCATAGACACCATCGGCGCCGAGTTTGTGAAACAGATGCGCGGCGAGATGATCGAGCGGATCGACCGGCTGCACAGCGGCCTCGGACGGGCGGAACGCGACGTTCATGCGAAGGGCCTCCTCTGTTTGTTGATTATGATCAGCCGCGCAGCGTCGCCGGCACGGCGGCCATCAGGCTCGCGGTGCCGATATTGGCGAGGATGCGATCGTTGTTGATCATCAGCGGCGACGACAGCACGTCGCGCAGATGCCGGCCGATGGTGAAGTCGCCGTCATTGCGATAGCCCGACAGCCCGCAGGCCCGCATCGCACTCATCACCGTCTCGACCGCGAGCTCGGAGGCTTCGACCTTGAGCAGATTGATCGCCGACTGGAAATCGAGTGCGCCGAGCGCCCGCTCGTCGAATTCGGCCGCCACATAGGCGTCGAGATTGGCGGTGATCAGCGCGCGCAGCTTGATCAGCGAGCGCTTCGCCGAATTGTAGTGTGCCGCGCCCGGCGGCAGCTGCCCGCCGGCGCCGCGCGCCGCCTTGCGGATGAAGGCCTGGGCGCGCTCGACCGAGGCGGCGGCGATGCCGGCCCAGGCCGAGGACCACGACAGATGCGCCACCGGCGTCATCGTCTGGGCGTGGATGCGATCATACGGCTCGGCGAACACTTGCGCGGCCACGCCGTTCGCCTTCAGCTCGAAGCCGCGGCTGCAGGTGCCGCGCATGCCGAGCGTCTCCCAGCCGAGCGTCGGCCGCAGCGTGTAGTCTTCCTTGGTGAACACCACCAACACCTGGTCGGAGGCGGCTGCGTCGTTGGCGCGGCGCGCGATGGTCATCACACCGTCGGCCTCGGCGCCGTACGAAATCACCGTAGCGTCGCGCACCAGCGTCACTGCGTCGGCAGTCACTTCGATCGCCGCGGCGCTGGAGCGGATGTTGCCACCGTTGTTGCCTTCGGTCGTGGACGAGGCCAGCAGCAGCTGCTCGTCGGCGATCCGCCGCATCAGGCTTTCGTGCCATGCGCTGCCGCGGCCATGGCGAACCAGGCAGGCCACCTTGGTCTGGTGCATGGCCACGATCATCGCAGTCGAGGCGCAGGCGCGGCCGAGCGCGTAGCACATCTCGGTGACGTCGTGGATCGTGGCGCCCTCGCCGCCGAACTCGACGGGGATCTGGGCGCCGAGCAGCCCATGCTCGCGAGCCGCGTCGATCGCCGCCCGCGGAAACCGCGCCACCCCA
>NZ_JBMDXE010000337.1:0-4115 GCF_048594845.1 Rhodopseudomonas sp.
TGTTCGCGACGCTTGCCGAGAACGTCGCCACCGCGCCGCCGGTGCGGCCGAAGCCGCTCACCCAGGACGGTCTGCTCGGCCTGTTCTCGAGCGACGTCACCGGCCGCGATGTCGTGCTGCAGCCGGCCACGATGGAAGACATGTGCGGCGCCGCGGTGCTGAACAAGCCGTCGCTCGAAGTGATCTACGACGCGGTGTGATGCGCAGCGGGTCCGGAGTTTCGTCATGAACGTCATGTCTCGCTATGCAGGTCCCATCGGCGAATCGATCGTCACCGATCCGGTCGATGGCGAGGCCATGCCTGATGGCGTAGCTGCTGATGGCGCAGCTGCCGACGGCGCGTCGGCCGAGATCAACGTTGCGGCGACCAAGACCGACGGCCTCGGATGTCACGCCGGCGCGGCCGAGATGAAGGCCGCCGCGCAGGCGGCCGGCAAGAGCGAGCTGCTCGAGCGCTACGCCGAGGACTATCCGAAGGGCCCGCACGATCAGCCGCAGAGCATGTGCCCTGCGTTCGGTTCGCTGCGCGTCGGCCTGCGGATGCGGCGGACCGCGACGATTCTGTCCGGCTCGGCCTGCTGTGTGTATGGCCTGACCTTCGTGTCGCATTTCTACGGCGCGCGCCGTACCGTCGGCTACGTGCCGTTCAGTTCGGAGACGCTGGTCACCGGCAAGCTGTTCGAGGACATCCGCGACGCGGTGTACAAGCTCGCCGATCCCGAGCACTACGATACCATCATCATCACCAATCTCTGCGTGCCGACCGCTTCGGGCGTGCCGCTCGATCTGCTGCCGAACGAGATCAACGGCGTTCGCATCGTCGGCATCGACGTGCCGGGCTTCGGCGTGCCGACTCATGCCGAAGCCAAGGACGTGCTCGCCGGCGCGATGCTCGAATACGCCCGCAAGGAAGCCGAGCTGGGCCCGGTACAGGCGCCGCGCGGCGGCCGCAGCGAACGGCCGACCGTGACGCTGCTGGGCGAAATGTTTCCGGCCGATCCGGTCGGCATCAACATGATGCTGGAGCCGCTCGGCCTCGCCGCCGGTCCGGTGGTGCCGACCCGCGAATGGCGCGAGCTGTATGCGGCGCTCGACTGCGAAGTCGTCGCCGCGATCCATCCGTTCTACAAGGCTTCGATTCGTCAGTTCGATCTCGCCGGCCGCAAGACCGTCGGTTCGGCGCCGGTCGGCCACGACGGCACCGAGACCTGGCTGGAAGCGATCGGCACCGCCTGCAACGTGTCGCGCGACAAGATCGATGCAGCCCAGAACCGTTTCCTGCCGGCCCTCACGGCCGCGCTCGCCGCCACGCCGAGCGACGCGCGGATCACCGTGTCGGGCTATGAGGGCTCCGAACTGCTGGTGGCGCGGCTGCTGATCGAGAGTGGCGCGCGCGTGCCCTATGTCGGCACCGCGGTGCCGCGCACGCCGTGGTCCGATCTCGATCGCGAATGGCTCGAGGCCAAGGGCGTGCGGGTGCAGTACCGCGCCTCGCTCGAGCAGGACTTCGCGGCGGTCGATGAATTCCGTCCGGATCTGGCGATCGGCACCACCCCGGTGGTGCAGAAGGCCAAGACCATGGCGATCCCGTCCTTGTACTTCACCAATCTGATTTCGGCGCGGCCGCTGTTCGGCGTCGCCGGCGCCGGTTCGCTGGCGCAGGTGATCAACGCGGCGCTCGCCAATCAGGCGCGCTTCGACGAGATGAAGGAATTCTTCGGCGACGTCGGGCAGGGCCCGGGCGCCGGCATCTGGAACGACACGCCGAAGGACTATCCGGCGTTCCGCGACAAGTATCGCAAGCAGATCGAAGCCGCGGCCAAGAAGCGCAAGGCGGAGGAGATGATCTGATGCTTGTCCTCGATCATGATCGCGCCGGCGGCTATTGGGGCGCCGTCTATGCCTTCCCCGCGGTGAAGGGCCTGCAGGTGATCATCGACGGTCCGGTCGGTTGCGAGAACCTGCCGGTGACGTCGGTGCTGCACTATACCGACGCGCTGCCGCCGCACGAACTACCGATCGTCGTCACCGGCCTTGGTGAAGAAGAACTCGGCAAGCTCGGCACCGAAGGCGCGATGAAGCGCGCGCACCGCGCGCTCGATCCGTATTTGCCCGCTGTGGTGGTCACCGGTTCGATCGCCGAAATGATCGGTGGCGGCGTCACGCCGGAAGGCACCGGCATCAAGCGCGTCCTGCCGCGGACCATCGACGAGGATCAGTGGCAGAGCGCCGACCGCGCCATCTCGTGGCTGTGGAAGGAATACGGCCCGAAGAAGGTGCCGGAGCGGATCCGCAAAGAGGGCGAGAAGCCGCGCGTTAACATTATCGGTCCCATCTACGGCACCTTCAACATGCCGTCGGACCTCGCCGAGATCCGCCGCCTGATCGAAGGCATCGGCGCCGACGTCAACATGGTGTTTCCGCTCGGCACGCATCTCGCCGATATTCCCAAGCTGGTGAATGCCGACGTCAATGTCTGCATGTATCGCGAGTTCGGCCGGCTGCTGTGCGAGTCGCTGGAGCGGCCGTATCTGCAGGCGCCGATCGGTCTGCATTCGACCACGCGCTTCCTGCGCAAGCTCGGCGAACTCACTGGACTCGATCCGGAGCCGTTCATCGAGCGCGAGAAGAACACCACCATCAAGCCGCTGTGGGATCTGTGGCGCTCGGTGACGCAGGACTTCTTCGGCACCGCCAGCTTCGCGGTGGTCGCGACCGATACTTATGCCCGCGGCCTTCGGCATTTCCTCGAGGAGGAAATGGGCCTGCCGTGCAGCTTCGCGTTCTCGCGCAAGGCCGGCGTCAAGCCCGACAACGATGCGGTCCGCGCTGCGATTCGGCAGACGCCGCCGCTGATCATGTTCGGCAGCTACAACGAAAGAATGTATCTGGCCGAGGCCGGCGCACGCGCGGTGTACATCCCGGCGTCGTTCCCGGGTGCCGTGATTCGCCGGCATACCGGCACGCCGTTCATGGGCTACTCCGGCGCCACTTATCTGGTGCAGGAAGTCTGCAACGCGCTGTTCGATGCGCTGTTCAACATCCTGCCGCTCGGCAGCGATCTCGATCGGGTCGATCCGACGCCGGCGCGCCGTCACGAGGAGCTGCTGTGGAGCGACGAGGCGAAAGCCCTGCTCGACCAGGTTCTCGAATCTCATCCGGTGCTGGTGCGTATTTCCGCGGCGAAGCGTCTGCGCGATGCCGCCGAGAACAGCGCGCGCCGCGCCGGGCAGGAAAAAGTCACTACCGAATTCGTCAGTAAAGCGCGTGCTGCGCTGCTCGACGGCCAATCGGTGTAACGATGATTTGAGCTAGAACAATGCGGTTCACAATGTCGCGACCAAATATGCGCAATCCCAGAGTGAGGAGATAACCGATGTCCGACTACGTCCACACCGGCCGTCGCTCCAGAGTGCTTCAGGATAACGCCGCCATCGAATGCAAGCTGATGTTCGGCGCCTGCTACGTGTTGTTCTTGCTGCGCGCGATCGTCACGCGGGCGATGCCCTGGCGCAAGCAAAGCGGACAATCTCAATCCGTGTTCAGCGAGGCCCACAACGCCGCGAGCGTTCTGGTGACCTCCTCGTTCATGGGGATGTAATTCGAATTTCGTCCGGCTTCGCCGGACGGAACACTGCCGTCTCGGAAACGAAACGGTAACTCGCTGTCGTTTCGGAAACGATACGGCATTCGTTTGCCGCCCTCACTTCGGGCGGCGAGTCGGCCGAAAGGCCATCACTAGGAGGTGTACCAAATGAGTGACGGTTCCATCTCGGGACTTTCCGAAGCGGAAGCCAAGGAATTCCACTCGATCTTCGTGACGAGCTTCTTCCTCTTCATCGTCGTCGCTGTGGTTGCTCACATCCTCGCCTGGATGTGGCGTCCGTGGCTGCCGAAGGCCACCGGTTACGCGATGGACACTGTCCATCAGCTGACTTCGTATCTGTGCTAAGGGGAGACGATTACCATGTGGCGTATTTGGCTTCTGTTTGATCCGCGTCGCGCGCTGGTCCTGCTGTTCGTGTTCCTGTTCGGCCTGGCCATCATCATCCACTTCATCCTGCTGAGCACCAGCCGCTTCAACTGGCTGGACGGCCCGAAGAAGACGGCTGAGA
>NZ_JBMDXE010000338.1:0-21797 GCF_048594845.1 Rhodopseudomonas sp.
ACAAGCGGATGGCAAACGCCGCCGCGATGATGCGACTGGCGCCGGGCGAATAACGCAGGCTTCGCGCGCTCGCGCTGCGGACGTCGATGGCGACCCCGCGTGCATATCTACACGCACAGCCCTCATCCTGAGGATTGCGCCATCGGCGCGCGTCTCCAAGGATGGCGACAGGTCAGCGCGGCCCATCCTTCGAGACGCTGCGCGTTTCGCGGCTCCTCAGGATGAGGTGGAGTTCGTGGAGAGCGGAGCGTGGCCGCTTGGTCCAGTCAGTCCGCAACGCTGCAATGCACGCGCGGTCTGCGCCGGTCGCCGCGTTGCGCCGCGCAGTCTGGAAGGGTTATAAACCCCGCCGTTGTGATGATCTGGATCTCTCCGATGAGCCGGCGGTGCCTATGAGGGTGATGCTGGCGATCTTCAAGCTCGACAAGCAGGGCGGCAAGGAGCGCGATTGTCTCGCGATCGCGCGGCATCTCGCGGCCCGCGGCCACGACGTCACCGTGCTCACCACTTCGGCCGAGGTGGCCGGCATCGGCGATTTGCGGATCGAGAAGCTGCGAGTCCGCGGCTTCGCCAATCACGTGCTACTGCGCGAATTTGCCCGTGCCGTCATCGCGCATCGACAGCAGGCGAACTCGGCCGTGCTGCTGTCGTTCGAACGCATCCCGGGTGTCGACTATCACTACGTTGCGGACGGCGCCGCGATCCTGCGCGACTGGCGGCTGCTGGCCTGGCCGCCGCGCCGCCGCACGCGGCTGGCGTTGGAGCGCGAACTGTTCGCCACGCCGTCGACCACCGGGTTGCTGTTCCTCACCGAGCGCCAGCGCGACGAGTACTTCATCGCCTATGATTTCGACCCGTCGCGCGCCACCGTGCTGCCGATGGTGCTGCACGACGACCGCTACATCGCCGCGCGCAATCTCGGCGCGACGCGCTGGCGGGCGGATCTGCGGATTCCCGACGACGCGTTGCTCGCGGTGTCGGTCGCGGTCGATCCGAAGCTGAAGGGCGTCGACCGCAGCCTGGCGGCGCTGAAGCTCTATCCGAAACTGCACCTCGTGGTTGCCGGTTCGGATTCCGCGTGGCTGCACCGCCGCGTTGTGCGGCACGGCCTCGAGACTCGCGTTCACATCGTGCCTTACGTCGCCGAAGTGATGGAACTGATCGCCGCGGCCGACTTCATGCTGCACCCGGCGCGATCCGAAGCCGCCGGTCAGGTGATCGGCGAGGCGCTGCTTGCCGGCGTGCCCGTGCTGGCGAGTGCGGCCTGCGGTTATGCAGGCGAGATCGAGCGCAGCGGCGCCGGCGTGGTGATTCCGGAGCCGTTCCAGCACGAGGCGCTGGTCAACGGTCTCGCCGACATGATCGCCGGACTGCCGGCGATGCGCGAGGCCGCCGCCGCGCGGTCGACGAGTCTGCATCAGCATCGCGGCGCTTGGCTCGCCGCCGTCGCCGAGCGGCTCGAACGCGGCGCCGCAGCCTGAGATCGGGTGGATCGGCATCGCCGCTGCGGTTAGTCTCGTCGAATCCGGATCAGAAACGGACCATCGCCATGACGCCGCACAGCTACGCCATGTTCGACACCGCGCTCGGCCGCTGCGGCATCGCCTGGGGCGACCGCGGCATCGTCGCCGTGCAGTTGCCGCAGCCGAATGACGCGCAGACCCGCGCCCGCATCGTGCAGCGCTACGGCAACATCGCCGAAGCGCCGCCGCCGCCCGAGGTGCAGCATGCGATCGACGGCATCGTTGCGCTGATCGCCGGAAAGCCGACCGACCTCACCGACATCGCGCTCGATCTCGACGACGTGTCCGATTTCCAGCGCGGCGTCTACGACATCGCCCGCACGATCCCGCCGGGCCGCACGCTGAGCTATGGCGACATTGCCAAGCAGCTCGGCGGCGTCGGATTATCGCGCGAGGTCGGCCAGGCGCTCGGGCGAAATCCGATCCCTGTTATCGTACCATGCCATCGCGTGCTCGCCGCGGGCGGTAAGCCGGGAGGGTTTTCGGCGAATGGCGGCGTTGCCACCAAGCTGAAGCTGCTGGCGATCGAAGGCGCGGTCGTCAACTACACGCCGAGCCTGTTCGATTGAGATGCGAACCGGTGGCAGAACCGCTGCTACAGGTTTGCCTCAAGCCGAAAACGGCCTCAGGCGGCCGGCGGAACAGAGATTGCGATCGATTCGCGCTGCATCATGCGCTCGTTGAACGCCGCCAATTTCGGATAGGCGGCGCGCCAGCCGCAGTCGGCAAAGCGGAAATCCGCATAGCCGAGTGCGCAGGCGAGCGCGATCTGCACGATGTCGAAAGGTCCGTTGAGAACCTTGTCGTTGGCGTCGAACTTGGCGAAGCCGGTCCACGCGCGATTCCAGTGATCGTCGTACCAGCCCTGCCAGAACAATTCCTTCGGCCGCACCAGCTTCTCGTAGCGGCACAGCAGCATCGAATCCAGCATGCCCTGCAGCAGCGAATGATCGCTGCGCACGCGCCAGCGCTCCGGTCCGGACGAAGGGATCAACTTACCGCCTCCGGCAAGGTCGTCGAGATATTCGGCGATGACGAACGAGTCGATGATGACTTCGCCGTTGTCGAGGATCAGCGCCGGCAGCTTCTTCAGCGGATTGACCTGCCGCATGTAGTCGTCGTTCGGCTGCCCCGGCACAGTCGCGGCCGAGATGAATTCGATCTTGTCGATCAGTCCCAATTCGATCGCGGCAATCCGCACCTTGCGGGCGAACGGCGAAGCGGGGGAGAACGAGAGCTTCATGGAAGTTCCTTTCGGACTGCGGCTTTTCAACACCACGACCTCATCCTGAGGAGCCCGGCGCAGCCGGGCGTCTCGAAGGATGGGCCGCACGCACTCACCTGTCGCCATCCTTCGAGACGCGCTCCTAGCGGAGCGCTCCTCAGGATGAGGTCGAATGCGTGGCCGTCGCTGCTACGCCGCGACGATCGTCTGCTTCTGCTCGCCGAGGCCTTCGATGCCGAGGGTGACGACGTCGCCGACGTTGAGGAATTTCGGCGGCTTCATGCCCATGCCGACGCCGGGCGGCGTACCGGTGGTGATGATGTCGCCGGGCAGCAGCGTCATCAGCTCGGACAGATAGGACACGATCTTCGGCACGTTGAAGATCATCGTCGCGGTCGAGCCGCTCTGGCAGCGCTGGCCGTTGACGTCGAGCCACATGCCGAGCTTATGCACGTCGCCGACCGCGTCCTTAGTGACGAGCCACGGGCCGAGCGGGCCGAACGTGTCGTGCGACTTGCCCTTGGTCCATTGGCCGACGCGCTCGAGCTGGAAGGCTCGCTCGGAGACGTCGTTGCAGACCGCGTAGCCGGCGACGTAGTTGAGCGCGTCGGCTTCCGAGACGTATTTGGCGCGGCTGCCGATGATGATCGCCAGCTCGACTTCCCAGTCCAGCTTGGTCGATCCGCGCGGCTTCTCGACGTCGTCGTTCGGGCCGCACAGCGAACTCACGGCCTTCATGAACACGATCGGCTCGGCCGGGATCGGCATGCCCGCTTCGGCCGCGTGGTCGGCGTAGTTGAGGCCGATCGCGATGAACTTCGGAGCGCCGCCGACGGGCGAGCCGAGCCGTGGGCTGCCCGGAACTTCCGGCAGCCCGTCCGGATCGAGCGCGGCCAGCTTGGCGAGACCGGCGGGCGAAAATGCTTCGCCGGCGAGGTCCGCGACCTGGCCCGACAGGTCGCGCAGCTTCCCGGATTTATCGATCAGTCCGGGCTTCTCATGGCCCATCGCCCCGTAACGAACCAGCTTCATGCCGCGCTTCCTCCGAAATTTGTTGCGCGTCCCTCATGGAACAGCGCTGCGCCAAATTCAACAGGCGTCGGCGCGGGCGCGCCATGCAGGCCGGTTTCACGCGATGGACGTAAACCGGAAGGCATCGCCGTCGCGAACGATCCGGCCGGGACCGAAGTGACCGCCGAACACCAGCGTCGGCGTGTCGGCGAAGCGCCCGAAGAGCGTCTTCCTCGTCTCGGTCGACTGCTGAGCGTCGGTGTCGAAACTCGACGCCCAGTCGAGATGTGCCATCTGGCAGGGATGATGCGCGGCATCGCCGGATAACAGCGCTTCTTCGCCCTCGGACCGGATGTGCAGCGCCATGTGGCCCGGGCTGTGGCCGGGCGTCGGAATCAAGGTGATCTCGTCTGTCAGCCGGGCGTCGCTCTCGATCAGGTCGACCTTGCCGGCGTCGACCACCGGCTGCACCGAGTCTGCGAACACGGCGGCATGGGCCGCATCGGTGCTGTGCGCCTTCCAGTAATCATATTCGCCGCGTCCGAACACGTAACGTGCGTTGGTGAAGGTCGGCACCCAGCGGCCATCGACCAGTCTGGTGTTCCAGCCGACGTGGTCGACATGCAGATGGGTGCAGACCACCATGTCGATGCTGTCGGCCGGATAACCGGCTTTCTCCATGTCCTGCAGAAACGGTTTGTCGAGTCCGTTCCAGTGCGGCACGCCGCGGCCTTGCTTGTCGTTGCCGATACAGGTGTCGACCACGATGCGGCGGGTCTGCGTCTCGACGATCCAGCTGTGAACCGACATCGTCAGTCGTCCTTCGGGGCTGGCGAATTGCGGGATCAGCCAGGGCATTTCGCGAATCTGGTCCGGGGTGGCCTGGGGCAGAATGAACCGGGTGCCGCCGGTCAATTCCATCTCGACGATTTTGGTGATTTTGACCTTGCCGATCGTCCAGGCCATCCCACGTCTCTCCCTGTTGTTGGTCTTTTGCCAAACCATGCTGGTTTTGCCGGGATGGTGCAATGGATCATCCGCCGTTCCGGCGCGTTAGCCGCGTCGCCGGACTGGCCAGACGATGGAGATCTTCGATGCCCGAGCTTGCGATTTCGACCGAGAAGGTCGGCTTTCTCATCGAGAAGGCGCGTGAATACGACGTCAAGGAAGGCGCCAGCGATATCGACTCCGGCTCGAACGGCGCCGACGACAACATGATCGACGTGCTGGAAGACGGCGCCGACGATCCGGTCGTGCAGGAGATCGCCGGCTTCATCAGCGCGATGACCGAAGAGGAGCAGATCGACCTCGTCGCTTTGATGCGGCTCGGCCGTGGTGACGGCACGATCGAGGAGTGGGACGATCTGCGCAGCGAGGCCGCAGAGGGGCGCAACGGCCGCACGGCTCGCTATCTGCTGGGCGAGCCGCTGCTGAGCGATTATCTCGCTGCGGGTCTCGACGAGTTCGGCCTGTCGTGGACAGACGAGCGAACGACGCCAGTGGTGTGATCGACGTCACGCCTGGTAGCGCAGACGAATCATGCGCGCGGTTCGCATGAAGCAGCGAGCATCGTCGAACTATTTCCACCCGTGATGCGCCCTTGTTACCGTTGTGCGCATCTCAGATGAGATCTGGTGGCGAGGCCGTGTTCCAAGCTTCGCTTTTATCTCGTGCGGATGTTCGGACGCATTGAAACTGCTCTCAAATCACCTCGTACCTTACCGAGGATGAGAATTTTTACCGACGGTTCCGATCGGCCGCGGTCTATCCTTTTCCTGTGCATCAGCTTCAAGGCGGAGTTGGAGAAGGTTGATGAGGCTTGGAGCCGATTTCGATCATCGTGAGTTCCTGACCAAGCCCGGCGTGGGACGATCGGTCCTTCGCTTTACGCGTGATCAGGTGGTGTTTTCCCAGGGCGATCCGGCAGACAGCGTGTTCTTCCTGCTCGACGGCCGCATCAAGGTCGTCGTGCTGTCGGCGCAGGGCAAGGAAGCCGCGACCGGCCTCGTTCATTCGGGGCAGTTCTTCGGCGATGGCTGTCTGGTTGGTGACGATACGCGATGTGCGACGACGATCGCGATGCGCGATTGCGTCGTCGCGTCGATCAGCAAGTCACTGATGGTCGAGACGTTGCGCACCGAGCCGGACTTCGCCGCGATGTTCATTCGCCATCTGCTGCTGCGCAATCGCGGGATGGAAGAGGATCTGATCGATCAGCTGTTCAACTCCAGCGAGAAGCGGCTGGCGCGGCTGTTGCTGCGCCTGTCCAAGCTCGACAACAATGGCGGCTCTCAGCCGATCGCGCCGCACATCAGCCAGGAGACGCTCGCCGAGATGATCGGCACCACGCGATCCCGCGTCAGCTTTTTCATGAACAAGTTCCGCAAGCTCGGCCTGATCAGCTACGATCGCAATATCGAAGTCCATCCGCGGCTGAGCACGATGCTGCAGGACCACTCCGAAGCCCGCGGCTGAGCCACGGGCGATTTCGATCTTCGAGCAGAGCACCACTGCGCGGCGGGCCTCTCGCCGCGCTGTCGCGCCCTCCCTATAGTGCGCCGCGCGCAGGGAGGCAGGACGGGACATGGATGCGGAGTGGCAGGACAGGCTCGCGATCCGCGAGCTGATCGAGAACTGGGTGGTGTGGCGGGACGCCGGCGACTGGGACCGGTTTCGCAGGGTCTGGTTCGACGACGGCCGGATGATGGCGACCTGGACCCAGGGCACCGCCGACGAATTCATCGCGATGAGCAGGGCCGGCTGGGCCAAGGGCGTTTCTATCCTGCATTTCCTCGGCGCGCAGGCGATCGATCTCGCCGGAGATCGTGCGATCTCGCAGACCAAGATGACCATCTCGCAGCGTGCGAGCGTGCACGATGTCGTGGTCGACGTCGTCTGCACCGGACGGTTCTACGATTTCCTGGAGAAGCGCGACGGCCGCTGGGGGCTGGTGCTGCGGCAGCCGATCTATGAAAAGGACCGCATGGACCCGGTCGATCCGGCGGCGAAACTGTCGCTCGATGCGGCGCTGCTGGCACGCTTCCCCGACGGCTATCGGCATCTCGCCTATTTGCAGAGCCAGATCGGCTATCAGATCAAGCCCGACATGCCGGGTCTCAAGGGCGACGCCGTCGAACGCCTTTACGCCTCCGGCGCAAAATGGTTGAGGGGCGAAGCGCTGGACCGGTGACAGCCCATTTTACGGAGCATCGATCCGAGCGAGTGATCCAGCAGAGCTGGATTGCTTCGCGTCGCTCGCTATGACAGCGAGGATGCGATAATCGATCGTCGAAGGCTCAAAAGCCGTCGCGTAACAAGAAACTTGGGAGTGCAGAAATGCCCGACTTCATCACCCTCGATGCGCTGGTACGGAATACGGCGCAGTCGGCGCCGGACCGGCTCGCGGTGATCGACGGCGAGCGGCAATTGCGCTACGCGGAATTCGACGCGCTGATCGACCGCGTCGCAGCGGCACTGCAGCGCGACGGCGTCAAGCCGACCGACGCGATTTCGATCTGCGCGCTGTCCTCGCTCGAATATGCCGCGACCTTTCTCGGCGCGTTGCGCGTCGGTGTCGCGGTCGCGCCGCTGGCGCCATCATCCACCGCGCAGGACTTCGCCGCGATGGTGAAAGATTCCGCCGCGAAGATCCTGTTCACTGACGACTTCGCCGCAGCCGCGATGAAGGACGCTGCGATCGACACGGGCGTCAAGCGCGTCGCGCTCGACGATGGCGGCAGCGGCACGGCGTTCAGCGGCTGGCTGGCACCGGCCGGTGCGAAGCCGACGCCGGTCACCGTCGATCCCGAGTGGGTGTTCAACATCATCTACTCGTCCGGCACCACCGGTACGCCGAAGGGCATCGTCCACACGCACTATCTGCGCTGGCGGCAATATGGCCAGCTCGATCCGCTCGGCTATGGGCCGGACGCCGTGACCCTGCTGTCGACGCCGCTGTATTCCAACACGACGCTGGTCTGCTTCAATCCGACGCTCGCCGGCGGCGGCACGCTGGTGCTGATGAAGAAGTTCGACGCCAAGGGCTTCCTCGATCTCGCGCAGAAGCACCGCGTCACACATGCGATGCTGGTGCCGGTGCAGTATCGCCGCATCATGGCGCTGCCGGAGTTCGGCGACTACGACCTGTCATCCTTCGTGATGAAGTTCTGCACCTCGGCGCCGTTCGCAGCCGAACTGAAGCGGGACATTCTGGCGCGCTGGCCGGGCGGCCTCACCGAGTATTATGGCATGACCGAAGGGGGGGGCTCCTGCGCGCTGTTCGCGCACGAGCATCCGGACAAACTCACCACGGTCGGCCAGCCGATGCCGGACCACGAGATCCGGCTGATCGACGAGGACGGCAATTTCGTGCCGGCCGGCGAGATCGGCGAAATCGTCGGACGCTCCGCGGTGATGATGAAGGGCTATCTCAATCAGCCGCAGAAGACTGCCGAGACGCTGTGGATCGACAAGGATGGCAATCGCTGGGTGCGCACCGGCGACGTCGGCCGGTTCGACGCCGAGGGCTTCCTGACGCTGATGGACCGCAAGAAGGACATGATCATCTCGGGCGGCTTCAACATTTATCCGAGCGACATCGAGGCGATAGCCAGCCAGCATCCCGATGTGCTCGAAGTCGCCGTCGTCGGGATGCCGTCGGAAGAGTGGGGCGAGACGCCGGTGGCGTTCGCGGTGGCGCGCCCAGGCCGCACGCTTGATCCGGCCGAACTGAAGACCTTCACCAATGCCAAGGTCGGCAAGACCCAGCGGCTCGCCGACGTCGCGATCGTCGATCAACTGCCGCGCAGCGCGATCGGCAAGGTGCTGAAGCGCGAACTGCGCGATCAGCGGCTGGCGCTGAAGGCGGCATCGTAGCCGACGGCACGTCATTCCGGGGCGCGCGCCCTTCGCGCGCGAACCCGGAATCCCGAATTTGTGGAAACGTAGGAGTCGCAGAACACTTCGAGATTCCGGGTTCGCTCACTGCGTGAGCGCCCCGGAATGACAACCGAGAGGCCGCCGTCGCAACAAAGCAATTCAATAATGCGGCGGGCGCTCGTTGATCGGGGCGGCGTTGGTTTCGGCCTGTTCGAGCCGCTCGGTCAGCGCTGCGACCTGCCGCGTCAGCGCGTCGATCTGCTTCCACTGCGTCGTCACGGTCTGGTTGAGCGTCTCGATCGTCTCGTCCTGGTAGGTCAACCGGACCTCGAGCGCCTCGATGCGGTCGGCGAGGGATTGCTGATCAGTCATCGCTCCGCTCCAGCGCTGTGAAAATCGCCGGGCCTCGCCCGGAGGCGCTCCCGAGCGCGGCCCCGATCTATCAGCCGGCCGGCTGTGGCGAAACCCCGCCCCGGCGGCAGTCGGGCATTGAATCCCCGGTTGCCTCGCCGAGGATTGCTCAGGCCCGCCGGAATATGTCAATTAGGCCGGCGCCGAAGCGCGGCGCGGTGAACCCAAAGAGCCTGTTCCCATGAGGAATTTTCACTTCGCCGGCCGGTCCACGGTCCATGCCCGCAACGCCATGGTGGCGACGTCGCATCCGCAGGCCTCGCTCGCCGCGATTGAAGTCCTGCAGGCGGGTGGCACGGCCGCCGACGCGGCGATCGCCGCCTCCGCGCTGCTGGCTGTGATCGAGCCGCAGTCGACCGGCATCGGCGGCGACTGCTTTGCGCTGTATCAGCCCAAGGGCACCGGCAAGATCGTCGCCTATAACGGCTCCGGCCGCGCGCCTGCTGCCGCCAAGGCCGAGTGGTTTCTGGAGCAGGGCATCGATGCCATCCCGCTCACCAGCCCGCATTCGGTGACCATCCCGGGTGCGATCGACGCCTGGGCCACCATCCTGCGTGATCACGGCCGCTTCGGTCTCGATAAGGTGCTGCAGCCCGCGATCAAGGCCGCCGCCGAGGGTTACGTGGTGGCGCCGCGCATCGCCTTCGACTGGAAGCACGGCTTCGAAAAGCTGAAGAAGGGCGCCAACACCGAGCGCTATCTGTTGCCGCATGGCGAGATCGCCAAGACCGGCGACGTCATCACCCAGCCCGAGCTGGCGCAGACGCTGAAGCTGATCGCCGACAATGGCCCCGACGCGTTCTACAAGGGCGCCGTCGCCGAAGACATGGTCCAGACGCTGCGCAAGCTCGGTGGCCTGCACACGCTCGAAGACTTCGCCGAGCACGGCACTGAGACCACCGCGCCGCTCGGCACCATTTACAAGGGCTTCGACGTCTGGCAGTGCCCGCCGAACGGCCCGGGCATCACCATGCTGGTGATGCTGAACATTCTCAGCCGGTTCGACCTCGGCAAGTTCGATCCGCTCAGCGTCGAGCGTTTCCACCTCGAGGCCGAAGCGAGCCGCATCGCTTTCATGATGCGCGAAGAACATATCGGCGATCCAGCGCATGTCGACATCGACGTCGTCCGCATCCTGGCGCGCGAGTTCGGCGAGGAGCATTGCAGCAAGATCGCGCTCGATAAGATGCTCGACCTGCCGCATGTCGCGCCGCCGATGAATCCGTCGACCGTGTACATCACGGTGGTCGATGAAGACCGCAACGTCTGCTCCTTCATCAATTCGATCGCACATTCGTTCGGCTCCGCGATCGTGTCGGAGAAGACCGGCATTCTACTGCAAAATCGCGGCGCCGGTTTCCGCGTGCAGCCGGGCCACCCGAACTGCATCGCGCCGAAGAAGCGCCCGCTGCACACCATCATCCCGGCGCTGGCGACCGAGAACGGCCGGGCGCGGATGTCGTTCGGCGTGATGGGCGGACAGTATCAGCCGGTCGGCCAGGTCCATGTGCTGACCAACGTGCTGGACTACGGCATGGACATTCAGGAGGCGATCGATCTGCCTCGCGGTCTGCACTACGAAAGCATCTATCAGCTCGAAGACGGCGTGCCCGCCGCGACCGTCGAAGGCCTCAAGGCGCTCGGCCACAACGTCGCGTCGGTGGGCACGCCGCATGGCGGCGGTCAGGGCATCTGGATCGACTGGGACAAGGGCACGCTCACTGGCGGCTCGGATCCCCGCAAGGACGGCTGCGCGCTAGGGTATTGAGGAAGCACTTCTTCCGCGTCATTGCGAGCGCAGCGAAGCAATCCAGCCAAGTGCACTGAACTGGATTGCTTCGTCGCTTCGCTCCTCGCAATGACGAAACCCACGAGCAAGAAGGAAACGCCGCGTGAAGATTGCGATCCTCGATGATTACTTCGACACGCTGCGGACGCTGCCGTGTTTTGCCAAGCTCGAAGGGCACGACGTTACGATCCACAACGATCACCTCCAAGACACCGACGCGCTGGCGGAACGGCTGAAGGATGTCGAAGCGCTGGTGCTGATCCGCGAGCGCACCCAGATCCGCGGACCGTTGCTGGAAAAATTGCCGAAGCTGAAGCTGATCAGTCAGCGCAGTGTCTATCCGCATATCGACATCGATGCCTGCACGCGGCTCGGCGTCGTGGTGTCGTCCAACATGCACGCCGATACGCCATCCTATGCGGCGGCCGAACTCACCTGGGCATTGGTGCTGGCGGCGATGCGGCAGATTCCGCAGCAGATGGCGGCGCTGAAGGATGGCACCTGGCAAATCGGCGTCGGCCATACGCTGCGCGACAAGACGCTGGGCATCTACGGCTACGGCCGGATCGGCAGCGTCGTCGCGGGCTACGGACGCGCGTTCGGCATGTCGGTGCTGGTGTGGGCACGCGAGCCCAACCTGACGCAGGCTCGCGCCGATGGCTACCAGATCGCCGGCAGCAAGGAAGAGTTTTTCGCCCAGAGCGACGTGCTGTCGCTGCACATGCGGTTGGTCGATGCGACGCGCGGCATTGTGACCCGGTCGGACCTGGCCCGCATGAAGCCGACGTCTTTGCTGGTCAATACCAGCCGCGCCGGTTTGATTGAGAAGGGGGCTTTGGTGGAGGCGCTGCGCGAGGGACGCCCCGGTATGGCGGCGATCGATGTGTTCGACACCGAGCCGCTACGCGATCCGCAGGATCCGCTGCTGACCCTGCAGAACGTGGTCGCTACGCCGCATATCGGGTACGTGACTCGGGACGAGTACGAGCTGCAGTTCAGCGACATTTTCGATCAGATCGTCGCCTACGCGGCGGGTGAGCCGATCAATGTCGTCAATCCGGCAGTTCTCTCCCACCGCCGCTGACCCGGAACGCAAAAAGACCGGCCCGAGGCCGGTCTTTCGCAGTGAGCAGGGGACAATTGCCCGAGCTCACACGGATTGAGTAAAATCAGAGGTTGCGGTGGACTGCGGCCGCAGCCTTGTCGGCGGTGCCCTTCACCGCGTCCTTGGCGTCGCCTAGAGCCTGCTGGCCCTTGCCCTTGGCTTCCTGCATCACGCCCTCGCCCTGCAACTTCTCGGAGCCGGTGGCTTCGCCGATACCCTGCTTGGCCTTGCCGATCGCTTCGTTGGCCGCGCCCTTGATCTTGTCCATCGTGCTACCCATTGGAAATCTCCTACCTGATGAGCATCACCGGACTGGTGAGCTTCCGACTTACAACGACCTGCTTGGCGTGTTTGTTCCGACCGGCCTTTTTCGTGATCGCATTGAAATAGCGGAACAAAATACCGTTTTTACGATCGCCAGGCTGGCGCCACGTGCGGCGGTTCGCCGGTGCAACGATAGTGCGAAAGTGCTCACTTCAGACCGTCGTAGTGGCAGGTATTCTTCCGGGTATCTGGATTAGTTTCCATCTTTCGTCGATTGTTAACTGCCGCTGGCGTCGCCACCCGATTGCTGCTGCGGATTAACGTTGCGGAAGTACCACGACCCCATGGTCGAAATGCAATCATGCGTCGTCAGCCTTGGGACCGGCTGCGGCTTTGCTCGGGCGATATCTTCCCTTTCTACCGTAATCCGGGAAGACTCCAGCCGCCGGTGCAGATACGCTCATTTTGCCAAGGCCGGGTAAGATTGGCGTCTGATTCAGACCGACGAGAACGGCCGAGAGAGCTTGATGAGATGTCCGGCCTAGGACAACCGATCACGACGGCGCTGGAGCCTGGAAAGGACTGGAGCGCGCGCCTCGATTTCTGTCTGGGCGGACGAGGTGCCGGCACCCTGATCCCGATCGCCGACGTCGACGAGCGGGAAATGCGACGGATTCGCGCCGAGCAGATCGCCAGCGTCAGCAGGCTCGTGCCGGTGACGATGTCGATCAACGTCATCAATGCCGCGCTTGTCCTCGTCGTCTTCTGGGGCGGCGACAGCAAGGTATTCCTGTCGGCCTGGTTCACCGCGTTGTGCGTGATTGCGGCGATGGCCGTGCGGTCCTGGCTGGGGACCCGGCACAGCCCGCCGCGGGAAGCCTCTGCGAATGCGACACGCCGGATGAGCGTCCAGGCTCTCATCCTCGGCATGATCTGGGGTGCGATGCCGATCGCGCTGTTTCCGAGCGCGGCGCCGACCGACCAGTTGATCATCGGTTGTCTGGTCACCGGCATGATGTCCGGAGGCGCCTTCACGCTGTCGACAGTACCGCGAGCAGGCCTCGCCTATACTTGGGCGATGGTGCTGTGTTCAGCGATCTCGCTGATGCTGTGCTCGGGCACGAGCTACATGATCACCGCAGCCTTCCTGCTGCTGTACGCGGTCTTCATGTCGCGCAACCTGATGTGGCATGGCGAGATGTTCTTCAACAATCTGCGTGCCCAGTTCGAGCTCGAACGCAAAACCGAGATCATTTCGCTGTTGCTCAAGGACTTCCAGGCCAACGCCAGCGACTGGCTGTGGCAGACCGATACGCTGGGGCGCCTGGTGCACGTGCCGGATCGCTTCGTCGAAGTCGCGCATCTGCCGGCCAACATTCTCAGCGGCGCACAATTGTCTGATGTGCTTGGGATGCTGTGCGTGGAGGACGGCCGATGCGCTGCGAGCGTGGCTGCCAAGATGGCGCTGCGTGAGCCGCTGCACGACGTGCTGGTGCATGTGCGCGTTGCGGGCAATCCACGACTCTGGTCGCTCACGGCGCGACCGATTTTCGATCACAATGGCGAGTTCACCGGCTATCGCGGCGTCGGCCGCGACGTCACCGAGCGGTGGCGGGCCGAGCAGGCCGAGGCCGAGAACCGCGCCAAGTCGAGCTTCCTGGCGATGATGAGCCACGAGATCCGAACGCCGATGAACGGCGTGCTCGGGCTGGCCAACTCGCTGCTCGAAACCAATCTCGATCCGGACCAGCATCACGCGGTGACCACGATCCGCGACTCCGGCGACAATCTGCTGCGTATCCTCAACGACATCCTCGATCTGTCCAAGCTCGAGGCCGGGCGCATCGAGTTCGAGCAGGTCAATTTCTCGCCGGTCGTGCTGGTCGATGCGGTGCGCTCGATCGTCGAGCCGAATGCGCGAGCCAAGGGCCTCAGCCTGAAGATCGATATCGATCCCCGGCTGCCGCCGGCGCTGACTGGCGACGTCCAGCGGATTCGTCAGGTGCTGCTCAATCTGGCCTTCAATGCGGTGAAGTTCACCGAGCGCGGCAGCGTCGCCATCGTGCTGACCTGCGTTAGGCGCGACGACAGTTACGCGACCGTGGAGTGGCAGGTCACCGACACCGGCATCGGTATTCCGCCCGAGCGGGTCGGATCGCTGTTCACGGATTTCGCCCAGGGCGACCTGTCGATCAATCGCCGCTTCGGAGGCACCGGCCTGGGCCTCGCGATCAGCCGCCGCATCGTCGAGCAGATGGGTGGCGGCATCGACGTGACCTCGCGCCCAGGCGAGGGTTCGACCTTCCGCTTCAATCTCGATCTGCCGTGGACCAACGCCCTGATCTCGGACTATCGGCTCGACCGGGTTGGTAACGACGATCTGCGCACGCGGATCGCCATGCTGGGCCATCCGCTGCGCGTGCTGATCGCCGAGGACGACACCACCAACCAGATGGTGGTGCTGAAGATGCTCCAGGAATTCGCCGCCGATACCCAGGTGGTCGCGGACGGCGCCGAGGCGCTGCGGGCCCTGGAGGCGGAAGAGGTCGACGTCGTGCTGATGGATGTGCGGATGCCGATCATGGACGGTCTGGCCGCGACGCGCGCGATCCGGAGCCGCGGCGGAGCCTTGGCCCGCCTGCCGATCATCGCGCTGACGGCAAATGCCTTCCCGGACGACATCAAGGCCTGCCGTGACGCCGGCATGACCGACTTCCTGGCCAAGCCGCTGCGCAAGCCGGCGCTGGTGGCGGCTGTTCTGCGCGCCCTGCGCGGCGGCAATGGCGCGACCGCCTCGCAGGGGCCGGCCGCTCCGCTCGGACCTGTGGACCTCAACGTCCTGGCCGAACTGACGGACGAGATCGGCCGCGAGCAGGTGACCGAAATGGTGACGCTGTTTTTCAGCGAAACCGACCGCCGGATCGCACTGTTTCGCCAGTTCGCCGCTGATATCGATCGCGACCTGCTGGCGATCGAGGCTCATTCGATGAAGGGCGGCGCGGCCACGCTGGGTTTCGGCTCGGTCGCGGAGATCGCCCGCGCGATCGAAGCGGGCGCCCCGATCGTGTCGCCCGATGCCCTGACGGCCCAGACCGCGCAACTCTCCAAGGCCATGATCGAGCTGCGCCACCACTGCGAAGGCAAGTTCAAGCTGGCGAGCTGAGCCGGCCGGCGCTCCTCCGCTGTCGGAATCGGCTTCGCGTGTTCGTCCTCGGCACGATGCCCCCCCCCCCCGAGCGGAGTCGTGCGATGTCGAAGATCACCCCTTGCCTGTGGTTCGCCAGCGAAGCCGAAGAGGCGGCGCGCTTCTACGTTTCCCTGCTGCCGGATTCCCGGATCGACCATGTTCAACGCAGTGTCGTGGACACGCCGTCCGGCCCCGCCGGGTCGATCCTGCTGGTCGAATTCACTCTCGCGGGCCAAAGCTACCTCGCACTGAACGGCGGACAGCGGGGCAATTTTACCCACGCAGTGTCCTTCATGATCAATTGCGAGGACCAGGCAGAAGTCGACCGGCTGTGGGATGCGCTGGTGGAGGGCGGCGAACCGGATCAGTGCGGCTGGCTGCGTGATCGCTACGGCCTGTCCTGGCAGATCGTGCCCTCCATCCTGCCGAAGCTGTTCGCAGGCCCTGACCGGGCGGGTGCCGAGCGGGCCATGCGGGCGATGATGCAAATGGTGAAGCTCGACGGACCGGCTTTGCAGCGCGCCTATGAAGGTGCGGCCGAATAGCGCAGCATCGGTACGAGGTCGTGATTGCTGACGATTATTGACAATCGTCATAGATCAGGAGACGGTTCCCTCAGTTTCGGCTGAGGGCTCTGTCATGTTTGCGCATCCGATGTTCGATGGACTGTTTCGGCTGCTGGCCGGCTTGGCATTGGCCGGGATGGCGCTGACGCTGGCGGGTTGCGACGACAAGCAGACCAAGAAGGACAAGCCGGAGCGGCCGGTGCTGGTCGAGAGCCTGCGCTATGCCGCGGCGTCGCCGCAGCGCAATTTCGTCGGCACCATCCGGCCGCGGATCGAGACCGATATCGGCTTCCGGGTGACCGGCAAGGTGGCGCAGCGGCTCGTCGAAGTCGGCCAGACCGTCGAAGTCGGGCAGCCGCTGGCGACGCTCGACCAGACCGATCTGAAGTTGCAGGCCGAGCAGGCCGAGGCCGAGTACAGCGCCGCCAAGGGCGTGCTGGCGCAGGCGATCGCGTCGGAAAACCGCGCCAAGGAGCTGCGCGGCAAGGGCTGGTCGACCGAAGCGCAGATGGATCAGGCGCGCGCGTCCGCCGATGAGGCGCGGGCGCGTTTTGCGCGGGCCGAGCGCTCAGTTGAGCTGACCCGTAACTCGCTGTCCTACGCGACGCTGAATGCGGATACGCGCGGTGTCGTGACCGCGGCGCTAATCGATGCCGGCCAAGTCGTGGCGGCCGGGCAGGCGGCGTTCCGGGTCGCTCGGTTCGGCGAGAAGGAAGCCGTGGTGGCGATTCCGGAGACGCTGATCGGTCGCGCCAGGCAGGGCGAGGCGCGTGTCAGCCTGTGGTCGGAGCCGGGCAAAATCTATGTGGCAAACTTGAGGGAGATCTCACCGATCGCCGATCCTGCGACTCGGACCTATCTGGCCAAGTTCTCCCTGCCGAATGCCGATGACGGTATCGCGCTAGGCATGACCGCGACGCTGACCCTGTCGGATTCGGCGACCGACCGCGTCGCCCGGCTGCCGCTGTCGGCGCTGTTCAACCAGGGCGGCTCGCCCTCGGTCTATGTGGTCGACGGCTCCGGCCAGGTAACGCTGACGCCGGTCGCGGTGAAGGCCTATGAGAGCGAGAGCGTGGTGATCGGCGACGGACTTGCCGACGGCGCCAAGGTCGTGGTGCTCGGCGTGCAGAAACTCGATCCGACCGAGAAGGTCCGGGTCGTGTCCTCGCTCGCGTTCTGATCGGGCGGGGGCGGCGATGCGGTGGTTCAACCTCTCGGCCTGGGCGGTCGCGCATCCGGCGCTGATCCTGTTCCTGATCTGCGCACTGGGTGTGTCCGGCGCTTACTCCTATCTGCGGCTCGGCCGCGCCGAGGATCCGTCGTTCACCGTGAAGGTCGCGGTGGTGTCGGTGATCTGGCCGGGCGCGACTGCCGCGGAGATGCAGGCGCAGGTCGCCGATCCGATCGAGAAGAAGCTGCAGGAGTTGCCTTACTTCGAGAAGGTGCAGACCTATTCGAAGGCGTCGTTCGCCGCCATGCAGGTCACCTTCCGCGACTCGACGCCGCCCGCCGAGGTGCCGCACCTATTCTATCTGCTACGCAAGAAGCTGTGGGACGTCGCGCCGCAGCTGCCGAGCAATCTGATCGGCCCGACCATCAACGACGAATACGGCGACGTCGACTCGATCCTCTATATGATGACCGGCGAAGGCGCCAACTACGCGCAGCTCAAGAAGGCCGCCGAAGGCTTGCGCCAGCGTCTTCTGAAGGTCGCCAACGTCACCAAGGTCAACGTCTACGGCACTCAGGACGAGAAGATCTATGTCGAGTTCTCGCACGCCAAGCTGGCGACGCTCGGCCTGACGCCGCAAGTAATCTTCGACTCGCTCGCCAAGCAGAACGCGGTGACGCCGGCCGGCACGGTGGAGACGTCGTCGCAGCGCGTGCCGTTGCGCGTCACCGGCGCACTCGATGGCGTCAAGGCCGTCGCCGAGACGCCGGTCGAAAGCAACGGCCGGGTCTTCCGACTCGGCGACGTCGCCACGATCTCGCACGGTTATGTCGATCCCACCGACTATATGGTGCGGCAGAAGGGCCAGCCCGCAATCGGCATCGGCGTAGTCACCGCCAAGGGCGCCAACATTCTCGAACTCGGCGAGCAGGTGAAAGCCGCGACCGCGGAGTTCATGGGCGACGTGCCGCAGGGCATCGAGATCGAACAGATCGCCGATCAGCCGCTGGTGGTGAAACACGCGGTTGGCGAATTCATGCGCTCCTTCGTCGAGGCGCTGGTGATCGTGCTGTTCGTATCGTTCCTGGCGCTCGGCTGGCGGACCGGCATCGTCGTCGCGCTGTCGGTGCCGCTGGTGCTGGCGATCGTCTTCATCGTCATGAACGTGATGTCGCTCGACCTGCATCGCATCACGCTCGGCGCGCTGATCATCGCGCTCGGCCTGTTGGTGGACGACGCCATCATCGCTGTCGAGATGATGGTGGTGAAGATGGAGCAGGGCTGGGACCGCGCCAAAGCCGCGTCGTTTGCGTGGGAGTCCACCGCTTTCCCGATGCTCACCGGCACCCTGGTGACGGCCGCGGGCTTTCTGCCGATCGGCCTCGCCAACTCATCGGTCGGCGAATACGCCGGCGGCATCTTCTGGATCGTGGCGATCGCGCTGATCGCCTCGTGGTTCGTCGCGGTGATCTTCACGCCCTATATCGGCGTCAAGCTGCTGCCGGACTTCGCCGGCAAGAAAGGCCACGATCCCGACGCGGTGTATCACACCCGGATCTATCGGGCGCTGCGCGCCGGCGTGGCGTGGTGCGTGCGCTGGCGCGGCACGGTGGTACTCGCGACCGTCGGCGTCTTCGTCGCGTCGATCGTCGGCTTCGGCCATGTCCAGCAGCAATTCTTCCCGCTGTCGGAGCGGCCCGAACTGTTTCTGCAGTTGCGCCTGCCGGAAGGCACCGCCTTCGGCGTCACCATGAAGACCGTCAAGGAAGCCGAGACGCTGCTGAAGGACGACGGCGACATCGCCACCTACACGGCCTATGTGGGCAAGGGCTCGCCGCGGTTCTGGATGGGCCTCAATCCGCAGCTCCCGACCGAATCCTTCGCCGAGATCGTGATCGTCGCCAAGGATGTCGACGCGCGCGAACGCATCAAGGCGCGGATCGAGCAGGCCGCGCATGACGGCCGGCTGTCGGAGGCGCGGGTGCGCATCGATCGCTTCAACTTCGGCCCGCCGGTCGGCTTCCCGGTGCAGTTCCGGGTGATCGGACCTGATACCGCGAAGGTGCGCGAGATCGCCTATCAGGTTCGCGACGTGGTGAAGCAGAACCCCAACGTCGTCGATCCGCATCTCGATTGGAACGAGCAGTCGCCTTATCTCAAACTCGTCGTCGATCAGGATCGCGCCCGCGCGCTCGGGTTGACGCCGCAGGACGTCTCGCAGGCGTTGGCGATGCTGATCTCCGGCGCGCAGGTGACGACGGTGCGCGACGGCGTCGAGAAGGTCGGTGTGGTGGCACGGGCCGTGCCGGCCGAGCGGCTCGATCTCGGCCGCATCGGCGAACTCACCATCACGGCACGCAACGGTGTCGCCGTGCCGCTCTCGCAGGTCGCGAAGGTCGAGTACGCGCATGAAGAACCGATCCTGTGGCGGCGCAATCGCGACATGGCGATCACCGTGCGGGCCGACGTCGTCGATGGCGTCCAGGCGCCGGACGTGACCAACGCCATTTGGCCGCAGCTCAAGCAGATCCGCGACAGCCTGCAGCCCGCCTATCGGATCGAGACCGGCGGCGCGATCGAGGAGTCCGCCAAGGGCAACGCTTCGATCTTCGTGCTCTTCCCGGTGATGGTCATCGTGATGCTGACGCTGCTGATGATCCAGCTGCAGAGTTTCCCGCGGCTGCTGCTGGTGTTTCTCACCGCGCCGCTCGGCATCGTCGGCGCCTCGCTCGGCCTCAACGTTGCCGGCGCGCCGTTCGGCTTCGTGGCGTTGCTCGGGCTGATCGCGCTGGCCGGCATGATCATGCGCAATACCGTTATCCTGGTCGATCAGATCGAGACCGATGTGGCGCAGGGGCTGAGCCGGCGCGAGGCGATCATCGAGGCGACGGTGCGCCGGGCCCGCCCGGTGGTGCTGACCGCGCTCGCCGCGATCCTGGCGATGATCCCGCTGTCGCGCTCGGCATTCTGGGGACCGATGGCGATCACCATCATGGGCGGCTTGTTCGTCGCAACCTTTCTGACGCTGTTCTATCTGCCGGGTCTGTATGCGTTGTGGTTCCGAAAAAGCCTCGACGAGCGGGGCGACGATCTTGCATCGCAGCATGGCCATCACGGGCCCGGCGCGTTTCCGCTTGCCGACGCCGCCGAATAATTCGACATTGCGGCCCTGATGAGCGTGACTTCAGAGAATACCGAAGCCGACATGCGTCACCGCATTCTGGTGGTGGCGGAGCGTCTGTTTCGCCAGATCGGCTACCAGAAGACCACGGTGGCCGACATCGCCAAGGTGCTGCAGATGAGCCCGGCGAATGTGTATCGCTTCTTCGACTCGAAGAAGGCGATCCATTCGGGCGTGGCGCGGCATCTGATGGGCGAAGTCGAGCAGGTCGCGGTTGGGATCGCGGCGGAAAGCGGGCCGGCCGCCGAGCGGCTGCGCAGGCTGCTGTCGACCGTGCACCGGATGAATCGCGAGCGCTATGTCGGCGACGAGAAGCTGCACGAGATGGTGGCGATCGCGATGGAAGAGAACTGGGACGTCTGCGTGCTGCACATGCAGCAGATCGTCGGCGCCATCACCAAGGTAGTGACGGAGGGCGCCGCCAGTGGGGAGTTCGACGTGCCGGATGTGGCCGTCGCGGCGGGTTGCACCTGCACGGCGATGATGCGATTCTTCCATCCTCAGATGATCGCGCAGACCATCAACAAGGATGGACCGTCGCTCGATCAGATGATCGACTTCATCCTGCGCAGCCTCGGCGCTCGAACCGCGGCTGCCGCCTCCTAACCCAGGACATCCGCGTGACCGATCTGCATTCCTACGAGCCGTTGAACGGCCATGGCCTCAAGCACGACCCCTTCAATGCGATCATCGCGCCGCGGCCGATCGGCTGGATCTCCTCCTGCAGCGCTGCCGGTCACGTCAACCTGGCGCCCTACAGCTTCTTCAACGCCTTCAACTACAAGCCGCCGCTGATCGGGTTTTCCTCGACCACCTGGAAGGACACCGTCGCGAACATCCAGGAGACCGGCGAGTTCGTCTGGAACCTGGTGACGATGGAGCTGGCGCAGGCGATGAACGCCACCTCGGCGACGGTGCCGCAGGAGGTCGACGAGTTCGATCTCGGCAAGCTCACTAAGCTGCCGAGCACCAAGGTCAAGCCGCCGCGCGTTGGCGAGAGCCCGGTATCGTTCGAATGCAAGCTGTCGGACATCATCCAACTCAAGGGTGCTGACGGGACCAAGGTGCAGGCCTGGCTGACGATCGGCGAAGTCGTCGCGGTGCATATCGACAAGAAGCTGATCCAGGACGGCGTCTACCAGACCGCGCTGGCCCGCCCGATCGTCCGCGCCGGCCGCCGCGGCGACTACTTCGAAATCCGCCCCGACGCGATGTTCGACATGCCGCGACCGGAGTAAGGCTGCCGCAATTCGCTTGCCGGCTCCGCGGTGCTTCTGAAAGTCGCGCGCCGTCCCAATGACTCCGTCATGGTCGGGCTTGTCCCGGCCATCCAAGCCTTTCTCGTACCGTCCGCCGCAAGGCGTGGATGCCCGGGACGAGCCCAGGCATGACGACATAGCGTGCGACCGTGCTTGCCATCCACACGGCGTCATCCTTAGGTGCTCGCCCGATAGGGCGAGCCTCGAAGGATGTGGACACGGGTGTG
>NZ_JBMDXE010000339.1:0-7028 GCF_048594845.1 Rhodopseudomonas sp.
CAGGCAAAACGCGCTCGCAATTGCGCGAGGAGTGCAATTGCGAATTAGTCTTAGTTCAAACGTCCAAGACGGCGTTGCGCGGAACTGTCAAAGCGACACGACAATTTTGCCGAGATGCCGGTTGGCTTCCATATGCGCGAAGGCTTGACCGACCTCCGCGAACGGGAAGACGCGGTCGAGCGGCAACTTCAGCTTGCGGGATTCGATCGCCGTCCAGATATCGCCGCGCACCTGACGGAAGATCTCGCGGATCTCTTCGATGCTGCGTGACCGGAACGTGACGCCGACATAGTCGATGCGCCGCGCGGCGTGCAGGTCGAAGTTGAAGTCGGCGTGCGTGCCGCCGAGCCGACCGACATTGACGATGCGGCCGAGCACGCGCGTTGCGGCGAGGTTCTGATTGGCGACGGAGCCGGAAATCTGGTCGATGATCAGATCGACGCCGGCGCCGCCGGTTGCGGCGAGCACCTGATCGACCCAACCGGGTGACGACGAGTCGATCGCCAGATCGGCGCCGAATTCATGCAGCCGATCGCGGCGGCCTTTGTCCGTGGACGAGCCGATCACCAGCCGCGCGCCCTTGAGCTTGGCGATCTGCAGCGCCATCAGGCCGACGCCGGAGCTGGCCCCCTGGATCAGCACGCTCTGGCCTGCGCGCAGCTTGCCGACCGCAATCAGCGCATTGTGCATCGTGGTCAAGGCGACGGGCAGGGTGGCGGCCTGCTCGAAGCCCATGTCGTTCGGGATTGGGAACAGCCGGCCGTGATCGGCGAGGGTGTATTCGCCGAACGCAGCGGCGCCGGAGCCCATCACCCGATCCCCGACCTGGCAGCCAGTGGCCTCGTCACCGAGCGCTTCGATCTCGCCGGCCCATTCCATCCCCAGCACCGTGCCGACACCGCCGGCGGCGCCGTGGGCGGCGCCCTTGGTCATGCCGAGATCGGCACGGTTGAGGCCGCAGGCGCGGACGCGGATCAGCACCTGCGGTCCGGTCGGCACGGGTTTGGCGACGTCGGTGATGGCGGCGCCGTCGGCGCCGTAGACATAGGCCTTCATCTGCTGCTTCCCGTGCGGTCGCTGGTTGCGGCGCGGCTACTCCGCCGCCTGCCGCGCGCCACCCGATAGCATCGATTCCAGCCGGGCGCGAATGATCGCTTCGGCGTCATGAATGATGCGGGAGACGAGTTCGGCGCAGCTCGGGATGTCATGGATCAGGCCCTGCACCTGGCCGGCCGACCACACGCCCTCGTCGGTGTCGCCGTTGACGTAGACCATCTTGCCGCGCGCGCCGGCGACAAGTTCCTTGACCTGTTCGAACGTCGCGCCCTGCTTCTCCAGCGCGATCACCTGCTGGCTTACCGCGTTCCTGGCGACGCGCGACGTGTTACGCAGCGTGCGGAAGATCAGGTCGGTCGAGCGCTCGTCGTTGGCGACGATCTTTTCCTTCACGGCCTGATGGATCGGGCTTTCCTTGGTGCACATGAAGCGTGTGCCCATGTTGATGCCGTCGGCGCCAAGCGCCAGCGCTGCAACCAGACCGCGCGCATCGGCGAAGCCGCCCGAGGCAATCATCGGCACTTTGATTTTGTCGGCGGCAGCCGGAATCAGGATCAGGCCGGGGGTGTCGTCCTCGCCCGGATGACCGGCGCATTCGAAGCCGTCGATCGAGATGCCGTCGACACCCATCCGCTCCGCCGAGAGCGCGTGGCGGACGCTGGTGCATTTGTGCAGCACCTTGACGCCGGCCTTCTTGAATTCATCGACGTGTTCCTGCGGCTTGTTGCCGGCAGTCTCGACGACCTTCACGCCGGCCTCGATGATCGCCTGGCGATACTCGGCGTACGGCGGCGGCTTGATCGCGGGCAGGATGGTGAGATTGACGCCGAACGGCTTGTCGGTGAGGTCGCGGCAGCGCGCGATTTCCTTGGTGAGATCTTCCGGCTTCGGCTGCGTCAGCGCGGTGATCATGCCGAGCGCGCCGGCGTTGGCGACCGCCGCCACCAGCTCGGCGCGGCCGACCCATTGCATGCCGCCTTGCACGATCGGATGCTCGACGCCGAAGGCTTCGGTGAAACGGGTCTTGATCATGATGGGATCCTCGGACGTTCGCGGCGCCTGACGCGCCTGTTGCTGTTATGGTGCCGGCGCAGGATGCCGAAGCGGGCGGCAAATGTCCAATGCGGGGCGCGCGCAGTTTATCCCCGAGTCAGTCCGGAGCGCTCGCTCTTGCGAGCGAACCCGGAATCTCGAGGGGCAAACAACGTCTGGATTCCGGGTTCGCGCTGCGCGCGCCCCGGAATGACGTGCTTGGGGCGGAGGAGACGCCGCGTCGAGGCGCGAGTCAGCCTCAGCCTTTCACCGCCTGACGGAATTCGTTGTGCAGTTCGCCGATGCCTTCGATGGCGATGGTGACACTGTTGCTGGCTTCCTTCATCACACCGACGCCGACCGAAGTGCCGCAGCAGATCAGGTCGCCGGCCTCCAGCGTCATGTCCTGCGACAGCAGGCTGACCAGCTTGTGCGGCTGGAAGATCATGTCGGCCACCGGATAATTCTGTCGCTCGGCGCCGTTGAGGATGGTGCGGATCGACAGCGTGGCCGGATTGAGGCCAGTGGCGATCGCCGGGCCGAACGGGCCGAAGCCGTCGAAGCTCTTGGCGCGAGCCCATTGCGGGAAGCTCGGATCGCGGTTGAGGATGTCGGCCGCGGTGATGTCGTTGACGCAGGTGTAGCCGAAGATGTGCGATGCGGCTTCGGCTTCCGAGATATTCGTGCTGCGCTTGCCGATGACGATGCCGAGCTCGCCTTCGTACACGACCTTGCCGTCATACGAAGCCGGGCGTTCTACGATCGCGCCGTGCGATGCAACGCTGGTGGTCGCTTTCAGGAAGTACAAGGGCTCCGGCGGAATCGACTGATTGAGCTTCGCCGCGAGCGCGCGAAAATTATTCCACAGCCCGATGATCTTGCCCGGCGCGCACGGCGCCAGTAGCTCGACGTCGCCGAGCTGCAGCTTCTGGCCGGTCGGCTTATTCGCGCCGAACATGTCGCCGTCGTGCACAGTGATGTCGGAGTGCGAAATAGTGCCGAACCCGATCGCGCCGTTGGCGCGGAAGCGAACCCATTTGGTCACGGCGAAGGTCTCCTAATTTTCAGACTGGTTAGTTGCGGGAGCGCCTACCAAGCTCTCCCCGTCATGCCCGGGCTCGACCGGGGCATCCACGCGTTCAAGCAATGCCCTGCTTGTGTCCGTGGATGGCCGGCTCAAGCCCGGCCATGACGAGGAGAGGTGGTCGAACGATTAGTACAGCCCCGCTACCTTGGCGCGCTGGATCACCAGGCCGAGCACGGCGTCGATCGCCGGGGTCGGGATGCCGGTCATCTTGCCCATTTCCTGCACCACGGTGACGAGCGGATCGATCTCCATCGGCCGGCCGCGTTCCAGGTCCTGCAGCATCGAGGTCTTGTGCGCGCCCACCTTGCGGGCGCCTTCGATGCGGCGTTCGACGTCGACGCGGAATTTGACGCCGAAGGTTTCGGCAATCTGCTGCGCTTCCAGCATCATCGCCTTCGACAGCGCGCGGGTTGCCGGATCGGATGCGATCACGTCGAGCGTGGCGTGGGTGAGGGCGCTGATCGGATTGAAGCAGACATTGCCCCACAGCTTCAGCCAGATTTCATCGCGGATGCGATCGAGGACCGGGGCCTTCAGGCCGGCAGCTTCGAGCAGCTTCGACAGGTTCTGCACGTCCGCGGTGGTCTCGCCGGAGGCTTCGCCGACCGGGAACTTGTCGCCGTAGACGTGGCGGATCACGCCCGGGCCCTCCAGCTCGGTCGCCGGATAGACGATGCAGCCGATGCCGCGCTCCGGCCCGAGTTCGTTCCACTGCCGGGCGCCCGGATCGATGCTCTCCAGCGTGCGGCCTTCGAATTGATTGCCGTGTTTGTAGAAGTACCAATACGGCACGCCATTGACCGCGGTGACGATGCGGGTATGCGAACCGAGCAGCGGCTTCATCGCGTCGATCGCGCCGGTGATCGAATGCGCCTTAAGGCAGATGATGATGAAGTCCTGCACGCCGAGTTCGGACGGCGTGTCGGTGGCCTTGACCTTGACGACGCGCTGCTCGTCGCCGATCAGCAGCTTGAGGCCCTTGTCCTTCATTGCTGCGAGGTGAGCGCCGCGCGCCACCAGGCTGACGTCGGCGCCGGACTGCGCGAGCTGAACGCCGAGATAACCGCCGATCGCGCCGGCGCCATAGATACAGACTTTCATCGATTTCCCATCAGACTGACGACAAACAAAGACGTGGCCGCAGCGGCCACGCCGGAGGAAGTGTGGGCGGCGGCGAAACGGCCGCCGCCGCGATGAGTCACGCCATGCTGTTGGCCACCACCGTACGTCGCCACGGCTTCAGCACCAGCAGCGCCAGCAGCGACGCCAGAATGTTGGCGCCGGCCGCTATCAGGAATACGCCGTCCCAACTGCCCGTTGATTGCTGCAGCAGATTGGCCGCCGGCACCAGCAGCGCCGCCGTGCCCTTCGCGGTGTACAAGAGGCCCGCATTGGTGGTGGCGAATTTGTTGCCGAAGGTGTCGGTGCAGGTCGACGGGAACAGCGAATAGATCTCGCCCCAGGCGAAGAACACGAGGCCCGACAGCAGCACAAACCACACCGGATCGTGGCCGTACATGTACAGCGCGTAGATGCCGATGCCTTCGAGGCCGAAGGCGATGAACATCGTGTTCTCGCGGCCGATCTTGTCCGAGACCCAGCCGAAGAATGGCCGCGTCAGGCCGTTGAGGATGCGGTCGAACGTCGCCGCGAAGGTGACCGCCGTCATGGTCATGGCCATCAGCGTGACCGACGTATCGGCGATCTTCCAGTCGGCGGCGATCGGCTTGAGGTTGGCAGTGATCATCAGCCCGCCGGCACCGACGATGACGAACATGAAGTACATCAGCCAGAAGATCGGCTGACGCAACACTTCGGTCGGCTGATAATCGCGCCGGGTCTGGATCACGGCGGCATTGCGGCCGGGTGAGGGGACCTGGCCCGGTTTCGGCGCCAGCAGCAGCAGCGACAGGAATACGATCACGATGCCTTGGCCGAGGCCGAAATACATGAAGGTGGTCTGAAAGCCGGAATCCCGGATCATCGCCTGAATCGGTGCCACGGTCAGCGCCGAGCCGGCGCCGAACCCCGCCGCCGTTAGGCCCGCCGCCAAGCCGCGCTTGTCCGGAAACCACTTCAGCGCGTTGCCGACGCAGGTGCCGTAGACGCCGCCGGCGCCGATGCCCGCCACGATCATCCCCAGATAGTAGCCCGATAGCGTCGTCGCATGGGCATTGATCACCCAGCCGATCGCGCACAGCACGCCGCCAATCAGGACCACCGGCCGCGGACCGTATTTGTCCACGAACCAGCCCTCGATCGGCACCAGCCATGTCTCGAACAACACGAAGAGGGTGAATGCCCATTGGATCGATGCGCGGTCCCAGCCGAAAGTCTTCTGAATATCGGGGACGAAGAACGTCCAGCCGTATTGATAGTTGGCGATCATCACCATGGCGCCGACGCCGATGGCGAGTTGTGTCCAGCGATAGCTCTCACTCACGCGCCGCGTTTGCGCGGCCGTTACGGCATGCACAGTGTCTGTCATGTTTCCTCCGAGGCCGGCGCCTCTGACGGGAGCCGTTACCAACGCGCGTGATTGTGATCGGACTAACGACAGCGCGCAAGGACAGATTAGTGACAGGACGTGTTGACGTTCGCGAGTGTTGACCCCCAATCGGAATGAGTGCCGTGCTCGCAGCTGCGAGCACGGCGAAGCTGCGACTACTCGGCCGCCTGCTTGCGCGGCGGGGTGGTGGCGCCGGACTCGTGGATCTCGGCAACGTGGGCTTCGCTGAAGCCGAGCACCTCGCGCAGGATCTCGTCGGTGTGCTCGCCGAGCAACGGCGAGCGTTCCACATGCGTCGGCGAGTCCGACAGCTTGATCGGGTTGCCGACCGACAGGTACTTGCCGCGGGTCGGGTGATCGACCTCGACGATGGTCCCGGTGGCGCGCAACGACTGATCCTCTGCGAGTTCCTTCATCGACAGGATAGGACCGCAGGGGATGTCGTCCTGATTGAGGATTTCCATTGCCTCGAACTTGGTCTTGGTCATCGTCCACTGTTCGATGCGCGCGAATATCTCGTTGAGCCGCGACAGCCGGGCCGGCGGCGTCGCGTAGTCCGGATGGGTCTTCCAGCCGGTCTCGCCGATCACGTCGCAGATCTTCTCCCACACCGGCGCCTGGGTGATGAAATAGATGTAGGCGTTCGGGTCGGTTTCCCAGCCCTTGCACTTCAGGATACGGCCGGGCTGGCCGCCGCCGGAATCATTGCCGGCGCGCGGCACGGCTTCGCCGAACGGGATGCCTTCGCCGATTTGGCTGTATTCCTTCAGCGGGCCATGGGCGAGGCGCTGCTGGTCGCGTAGCTTGACGCGCGACAGGTTGAGCACGCCGTCCTGCATCGCGGCGGTGACGCGCTGGCCGCGGCCGGTGTGGTGGCGCTGATACAGCGCAGTGACGATGCCGAGCGCAAGATGCAGGCCGGTGCCGCTGTCGCCGATCTGCGCGCCGGTGACCAGCGGCAAGCCTTCGCGGAAACCGGTGGTCGATGCCGCGCCGCCGGTGCACTGCGCGACGTTCTCGTACACCTTGCAGTCTTCATACGGGCCGGGACCGAAGCCCTTGATCGAGGCGACGATCATCCGCGGGTTGATCTCCTGGATCTTCTCCCAGGTGAAGCCCATGCGGTCGAGCACGCCGGGGCCAAAATTCTCCACCAGCACGTCGCAGGTGCGGATCAGCGCGGTGAGGACTTCCTTGCCCTTCGGGTTCTTGGTGTCGAGCGTGATCGACCGCTTGTTGTGGTTCAGCATGGTGAAATACAGGCTGTCCACTTTCGGGATGTCCTGCAGCTGACCGCGGGTGATGTCGCCGCTGCCGGGGCGCTCGACCTTGATCACGTCGGCG